>DAKU01000178.1 GCA_002508425.1 Methanosarcinaceae archaeon UBA470 | reverse complement strand
AGCACCATGAGGATTATGGCGATTCCCCGTAGTGCATCTACTTCCCAGAACCGGTCGTAAACGCTGCGCATTAAACGCTGCTCCCGGAAAACATCACTTTTTCTTTTCTTTTTTCTCTGCCTTGAAAACAGATGGCAGGTGTAGGGCATATGTGCCATCTTCCTTGATAGCCATTACTATTTCCTTACGATGCAACAGAGAATCCAGATTAAGTTCGTAAGAACCGGGACCCAGTATTCTGACAGACTCTACCCTGTCACCGTCTTCCTCCACGACAGTGCGTTCCTCTTTTTCAATGCCTATGATCTCATCTATCTCTTTTATGAGCTTCTCTGCCGGGGTCTCTTGCTTATGGGTTTCATCAAGAACCTCATGATCAGCCCCTTCCGAGACTGACTCCTCTTCTTCCGGACCTTTGACGTAGAGGAACTTATTCCACCCACATGAAGGACAGCCGCTGAGTATAACTGCGGCCCCATCAATGAATATCTCTCCACATCTGGTGCACTTATGTGACATATTTTACCGTTTTTTAATTAGCACGGGGATATATTAAAACTATTCCTACCATGATGCCTTTCATTGCTCCATATATCTGCCAATAAGAGGTTGCAAACGCGTCCGGGTATCAACAGGTATCATACTATGCACAGTGGTTATTGCAACATGGAGGGCATCCTTACAGGAGCAAGCCCTTTCAGAAGGAATGCTTGTTATGACACCGGAAATAATATCCCGCACGGCAACCTCGTTCTTCATTGCATTCTCGATGATGGCCTCGATGGTTACATCCTCATCTTTCCAGACATCATAATCCGTAACTGTGGCAATCATGGAATAGCAGATCTCAGCCTCCCTTGCAAGTTTTGCCTCAGGGATGGCAGTCATTCCAATAATATCGAATCCAAGAGTCTGATATACCCGGGATTCAGCACGTGTAGAGAACTGAGGGCCTTCCATACATACATATGTACCTCCTTCCTTCACACTGTATCCCTTGGATCTGGCTATATCGACTATCAGACTAGACATCTCAGGGCAGAACGGGTCTGCAAAACCCATATGCACCACAATACCATCCTCGAAAAAGGTGTTCTTTCGAAGACTTGTACGATCGTACAGCTGGTCAGGCACGACTATGTCCAGTGGAGCATACCCTTCCTTGAGACTACCTACTGCAGATGCTGAAATAATGCGTTTTACACCCAGTTTTTTCAGAGCAAAGATGTTGGCCCTGTAAGGCACTTCTGTAGGAGAATAACGGTGTCCAAGGCCGTGTCTGGGAAGAAAGCACACCTTAGTCTCCCCATATTCACCCACAGTTATCGCATCCGAAGGTTTTCCAAAGGGAGTATCGAGATCCAGTTCTTGTACCCTGTCAAGCAGATTGACATCATATACTCCGCTCCCACCTATGATAGCAATGTCCACATTTTCACACATAAATAACTCAACCCTTTTTTTATGCAAGTTTCCAGAACGTGCTGCCGTTCTCAGTGACACATTTTACAATGCTGCGGCGGTTCATTTCATCCATTACCTCAGCCATTCTTCCTGGCTGGGCTATTTCAAATGCAAAAGAATCAAGAGAGTGATATACATACAAACCGTGTTTAATAGCTGGTATGTCCCACATATCCCTTTTCTCCTTACTCATAAGTAAAGAGATGATGTCGATCATGTCCTCGATGAAGTTCCATGGAAAAATCACCCATGCCCATTCTTCCAGACGTTCACCGATAAAATCGGGTTCCATTTCGGAAGTATCCAGATATTGGAGAGTTGCAGTCCTTACACTCTTTGGGCCCTGGTCAAGAACGTACTGTTTGGAATGGAGCATACTCTTTCCGGTATCAGCTATATCGTCCACAATAAGCACATTCTTATTCCTGACAGCTAAATCTGAGAGAGGATATTTGATCTGAGGCCCGCTACCTGCCATAACTGCGGTACCCGTGTAATGCTCGATCTTAAGACTGGTAAGGTCATCCATACCAAGGAAATCACACAAAACTCTTCCGGCAAACCATCCACCTCTGGCTAGGGCGATGATAATATCTGGTTCATATCCGGAAGCCTTTACATCATTAGCAACCTTCCTGCAGAGATCATAAATATAATCCCAGTTAGTCACCACACATTTGAACTTATTAGGTAATACCATAATCAGGACCTTCCAATCTTAATAAATTAAGGTTCATAGATTTTAACGCCCCTTTACATATATGTTTTCGCGTCCCATTCCATCGCAACATTTATCTGTAATGATACCGTTGAAGGGGAGTACCTCATTCTTGAGAAAACAGATAAAATATGAAGCGGGGTAGGGTAGCCAGGAGATCCCGACGGGCTCATAACCCGTAGACCAATGGTTCGAATCCATTCCCCGCTACTAATTTTTTTAATTCAACTTGATATCCAGAATGAATTATGCTTTTTTATGTGGTATAATTTAAAGTACGACACTAGAGTTACTATTTCAAAAAATAACAAAGATAGACTCGGGTTTCTATGTGATTTTATTTGGGCTTGCTTATGGCCTCTGGTAGCATCCCGACTGGCTTCTGCAGGGATGCTGACAGGATAACCACATATTGAAAAGACAACATGAACTTCCCACGCGTAATATTCTACCCGTGGTTATTCTTGCAGACATATATGATACAGGTAGAACATTTTCTTCGCGTTGGCCTCTCAGGCAGGAAGGTTTGACATTGCTGCCGTTATATCACGTTATATCCCGCAGCTACGGTTATTCTGGCATGGATTATACTGAAAGAGAAAAATTCTACTGAGGCAATAGGGAGGGATATTTGCATCGTTGGCAGCCATTAACTTCATATCCGGTTGAGATGAAAAAAGCCTTACAATATAATTAAATAAAGGCAACCCTTTAATAATGAAAAAGAACTGAACAGGACGATCCTTAAATGGTAATGGAAAAACTCGGAAGCTCCTTACAGGATGCACTTAAGAAACTCGTCAAGTCCGGCAGGATAGACGAACACACGGTCAATGAAGTGGTAAAGGACATCCAGAGAGCAATGCTGCAGGCTGATGTTAATGTCAAGCTTGTTATGAAGATGTCAAATCACATCAAGGAACGTGCTATGAAGGAAGATGTACCTTCAGGTATGAACCCCCGTGAGCATGTAATAAGGATCGTATATCAGGAACTAATTAATATCATTGGTAAAGGTACCGACATCCCCCTGAAACCTCAGAAAATAATGATGATAGGACTTCAGGGTAGCGGTAAGACCACCACCACCTCAAAACTTGCAAGGTACTTCCAGCGTAAGGGCCTTAGACCCGCAGTAATTTGCGCAGATACATTCAGGCCAGGAGCGTATCAGCAGTTAAAGACGCTTTGTGGTAAACTCAATGTCACTTTTTATGGAGAGGAAGGCAACCCGGATGCTGTAGGCATTGTAGGCAGAGGCCTTAAAGAAGTGGAAAAATATGATATAATCATAATAGACACTGCAGGACGTCACTCTCTCGAGAAGGATCTCATAGAGGAAATGGAGCAGATCCACGCTATTGCAAATCCAGATTACAAACTGCTTGTACTTGATGGTGCCATTGGTCAGCAGGCAAGCGAACAGGCAAAAGCTTTCAACGATTCTATTGGTATATCAGGAGTTGTCATTTCCAAGCTAGATGGTACAGCAAAGGGCGGTGGAGCTATATCCGCCGTTTCTGAGACTAATTCTTCCATCGCATTCATAGGTGTGGGAGAAACACCAGAGGACTTAGAAAAGTTCGAACCTGACAGGTTCATATCCAAACTGCTTGGAATGGGTGATATAAAGGGACTCATAGAGAAAGCACAGGACAACTTAAAGGAAGAAGAACTTGACATGGAAGCTATGATGAGGGGACGCTTCACCCTCAAGGACATGTATAAACAGCTGGAAACCCTTAACAAAATGGGCCCCATGAAACAGATAATGCAGATGCTGCCTCTTGGAGGCATGGGAGTAAAAGTGCCCGAAGAAGCATACCAGGTGACCGGAGATAAACTGACAAGGTACCGTGTAGTCATGGATTCCATGACTGAGGAAGAAATGCTCAATCCTCGCCTGATAGGAAGTGCCAGGATCAAAAGAATATCCATTGGGTCCGGATGTAGTCCTGACGATGTGAGAGAATTGCTGCGCTACTATAAAACAATGCAGAACACCATGAAAGGTTTGCGTGGCGGTAAATTTAACATGCAGAAAATGATGAAGAAATTTGGAATGTAAAGATAGTGAAATGTGAGGTTAATACTCCTCACATACTTTAAAGAAATTCAAAAACAAATCCTGACCTTTTTCCGTATGGGCAACTTCGGGATGCCATTGTACCCCATAAAGTGGTTTGGTTTTATGTTTCATGGCCTCGATTTCGCATACCCCTGATCTTGCTAGCCAGATAAAATCTTTTGGAAGAGTTTTTACTTCATCCGCATGTGAAGCCCATACAGATGTCTTGGGAGCCAGTCCCTGCAGGATATCATCCTCCTCAAGGACCTCAACTTCAACCTCTGCATATCCCCCGTACTTTCCCGGACCAACCTCTCCACTAAATGTTTTGGCCATTACCTGATGTCCAAGACATATTCCAAGAATAGGAAGATCAATTTCCCTAATATATTGTGCACAATTGCCTACCCTTTCCATTGTCGGACCACCGCTAAGTACTAGCCCGTCCGGCTCTTTAGAGAGGATATCTTCCACAGAAGAAGTGTTGGATATGATACTAGTGTCCATTTCCAGGTCTCGGATAGTACGATGGATGAGATGGCAGAATTGACCATAGTTATTAATAACAAGGATCTTCATTGCTTTCATGGTATTAACCCACTAGGTATTTATCGCAACTAGGGCGAATCAATATAAATACATATGCTATTTTGGAAACAAAAAAAAAGTGAAGCATCCTATGCCATAAATGCGTATAAATAAATACTTATAGGCATAAATAATATATTGAGAATAATTAAAATCTCATGAGGATGTTTTTTTGGAGATCGTATCTACTGGAATAGAGGGCTTGGACGAGATCCTCGGCGGGGGAGTTCTTAGTCCTTCGACTACATTCATTGTAGGAACACCCGGAACAGGAAGGACTACTCTTGGAATGCAGAGCTTATGTGCTGCAGCAAAAAAGGGAGAAAAAGTGCTGTATGTGGCTGTTTCAGCTAAACCAGAAGCATTAATAAAACAGATCCTTTCAAGGTTCAGTTTTTTTGAAGAGAATATCAACATTCGTACCTTTAATGTCAGTAGCGTGGAAAGAGATCCGCTCACCATGCTTGTAGAACTTGGAAACATTGTTAATTCACTTAAGCCTAAAAGGATATTAATAGACTCTGTAACACCCATAGGATTCGGCTTCCCAGAAGCAGAAAGACGTAGATTTATGTATTCACTTAATTCCGCAATCAATGAATGGAATGCGATAGTCTATTTTACCGGAACTTTGGAACTGGACAATGTAAAAAGCAATGTAGTCAGTGACATAGTAGACAATATAATATATCTTTCCCAAAACTTTGGCACACACACCACCAAGCGATACATAAGATTAATGAAAGTAAGTGGAATGTCGTCCATTCAGGGCGAGCATACATTTGAGATCACAGCTGATGGCATATCTGTTTATCCAAAAGACATTGTACCAGCCAACTATTCTGTGCACCCATCTAATGAGCGGAGATCTATAGGTATACCCCAGCTTGATGAAATGATGGGAGGCGGATTGTTAAAAGGAAATGCAAACCTTTTAGCAGGATCTACCGGTACTGGCAAAACTGTTCTTGGGCTTCACTTCATTATGGAAGGAGCAAAGAAAGGAGAAAAAGGAGTTATTCTTAGCTTAGAGGAAACTCCAGAGCAACTATATCTGCGTGCCTCTAATTTTGGATGGGACTTAAAAGAAATGGAAAAAAAAGGAACAATAAAGATTATCCATACATTACCGGCTTTATTAAACCCTAACAAGCAAATGATTCAAATTAGAAGATCAATCCAGGAAATTGGAGCACAGAGAATATTTGTAGATACATTAGAGAGTTTTGATTATGCTATAGTTAACCCTGCCGAGAGAAAAGAGTACATATCCAGCCTGATAAGGATGTTCCAGAACCACGGAATTACATCCCTTTTTACTTGCCTTTGCCCGGAAAGCACAGAATGCTCAAAGAATTCCGATACACAAATATCAACAATTGTAGATACTATCATAACATTAAAACAAGACCTTACATCCGAGAATTTACAAAAGTCCTTATCTATAATCAAGATGAGAGGCAGTAATCACGTAAAGTCTCATGCTTTTTATGATATTGGCTCAAATGGTTTTGCAATAAAAGACCTTAACAGCTAAAGCAATCAATAATATTTTTTTGCTAAACTTCAACTGAAAGATTAGTCTAGAAAAAACTTTATATATCTTGCCGTGTTACTGTGTAACATACTAGCATGGTAAAATAGTATTTACACGGAGACTATAAAGATGTCAGAAATAGGAAAGAGCATACGTATTGAAAGAATAATGGACAGGATCAGCAGAAACATGGTAATCATACCTATGGACCACGGCATATCTGACGGCCCTATAAAAGGTCTTACCAATATTGCTGATTCCATCAATAAAGTTGCCGATGGCGGAGCAAATGCGGTCCTCATGCAGAAAGGAATGATAAAGCACGGACACCGTGGATACGGCCATGATGTAGGGTTGATAGTACATATGAGTGCATCTACAGCGCTGGGACCTGACCCAAACAACAAAGTACAAGTCTGCAGCGTGGAAGAGGTTATGAAAATGGGAGCTGATGCAGTATCTATACACGTGAATGTAGGCTCTGAGACAGAAGCTGACCAGCTACAGAAATTAGGTAAAGTAGCTGAAGACTGCAATAATTGGGGTATACCTTTGCTTGCTATGATGTACCCCAGGGGCAAGAAGGTCACAAATCCACATGACCCTGTGATGGTTGCACATGCTGCAAGAGTAGGAGCTGAACTTGGAGCTGACGTGGTCAAAACAGTATACACCGGAGACGTGGATTCTTTTAGAGATGTTGTAGAAGGATGCCCTGTGCCAGTGGTTATTGCAGGGGGTCCAAAGACAGAGACCGATGAGCAGTTCCTGGAAATGATAAAGGGCGCTATTGAAGCTGGTGGCAGAGGTGTGGCCATTGGCAGAAACGTGTTCCAACATGAAAATCCCACAAAAATTACAAGAGCAATAACAGAGATAGTGCATAAGAATCGTACTGTAGAAGAAGCTCTTGAATTACTTAAGTAAAACAACGTGAGAACATGAACATTAAAAGTATATGGATAAAAGCCGATGAAGGCAGGTGGGATGACAGGAAGGGCAGGATCACCACTGGATTGGAATCAGGCGTGGATTACGTACTGGTAGATGCCAATGATGTCGAAAAGGTAAGAGAACTGGGCGATATAAAGGTCGCTGCATTTGCTCATGATGACAAATCTGCTGCTGATGTAGTAGTAATCGGCAAAGGAAGCGAAGGAGACGGCACAAAACCATTGCCTCCTGACTTTAGTGGATCTTTCGATATAATAACGGCCACTCGCCTTAAAGGCAAGGGTCTGAAGGTAGCCGGGTACGTGGTCATCCGCAACAAACAATATGAAGAGTTCGCAGCAGAACTGGCCGGAGTCTGTGACTATATCATCACCGTTGGCACTGACTGGAAAGTAATTCCTCTGGAAAACCTCATTGCAGGATTACATGACAAGGATGTGCAGATCATATCCGGGGTTAGGACTTCCGAAGAAGCGAAACTCTCCCTTGAGACAATGGAACATGGATCTGATGGAGTATTATTGGATACTGATGACCCAAATGAGATAAAGAAAACAGTAGCTGTAGCAGAAAGATCAGGTGTCGATAATCTCAATCTGGAAACTGCTGTTATCACTAAAGTAGAGCAAGTAGGCATGGGTGACAGAGTATGTGTGGATACATGCAACCTCATGGCAAGCGGAGAGGGCATGCTTGTAGGCTCACAATCCTGCGGACTTTTCCTTGTGAACTCAGAAGCGGATGATAGCCCATATGTTGCATCTCGGCCTTTCAGAGTAAATGCCGGTGCAGTACATGCTTATGTGCTGGTGGGCGAGAAGACGAAATATCTCTGTGAATTGGAAGCAGGTGACGAAGTAGCTATTGTCAATGCAGCCGGTGAGCAAAGAAAAGGTATCGTGGGCAGAGTAAAGATTGAAAGAAGGCCACTTATGCTTGTAGAGGCTGATCTTAAAGGAAAGATTGTCAAGACTATCCTGCAGAACGCAGAGACCATCAAGCTTGTGACAAAAGGCGGAAAGCCCGTTGCTGTCACCGATCTTCAACCAGGGGACGAGGTGCTGGTTAAGTTTGAGGATACTGGCCGTCATTTTGGAATGAAGGTAGAGGAAACGATCATAGAGAAGTGACTAGAGGATAAATGCTAAAGATAGGTGGCTTTGACCTCTCAAAGGGGGCTGCAGTTGTGGCTGTAATAAGCGACTCCCCCATGGAACAGGCCAGAGCAGCTCACTTGCAAGGGGCAGACATACTGGAGATCAGACTTGACCTGCTTGGAATAGAGGACACAAAGTCAACTTTGGAATTGCTTGCAGCCTTGAAGGCAGAGGTAAACCTCCCATGTATTGCAACCAATAG
>DAKU01000026.1 GCA_002508425.1 Methanosarcinaceae archaeon UBA470 | reverse complement strand
AGGGATTATCCCTCCTTAATTTCTAGATTCGCCTCAGACATTGCTTTTAACTTGCGATGGGAGTGAGTTTGCCCCCCTCAGTCAAGTCATAGGTTTTACTTTCAAGCCAGGAGTTTGCACTGTTGCTTGAATCGTAGTAGACAGTGTATCCATTGTCATCGATATTGGACAATGTAGAGTCATCATCTGTAAGAGTTGTCAGATACGATGTGCCTGTAACATTCCAGGTACTGCTCGAATCCAGAGCAAGAGTCATCATGCCTGCGGTATTCTCAGCATTAATAGCTCCTGTAAGAGTAGTGCCACTCTGCAGAGTCACTGTGACCGAACTGACATTATCACATGTTATATTGCCATCGAGTACCTGCCCATTTGCATTAAAAGCTACAGTAGCTCCATTGGAACCCTCAGTACCCCATCTGTCAGCACTGGCTGTCAGAAGAGTGCCTGAATTACCTGTAAGTTCTACGCCATTGAGATTGAACACAGCATTAGTGTTTGTGGAGTAGAATAGAGGACCAACAGCTGCTGTAAGAGAACCTCCGTTCATGGTAAATACACTGATACCAACTTCTGCATCTCCTGAAAAACTCTGGTAGAGCATTACACCGCACTTCTTCATTCCTGTCAGAATGCAGTTGTTAAGGGTTATGCTATTCTTCCCTTCTATCACTGCAGCCTCGGAGCCGGTAGCTGTAAGTGTTGCATCGCTTACTGTGATATTACCAGTTGAATAAACCGCAGGAGATCCTTCGCCAGCTGTACTCATAGTTCCGCCAGTGACAGTTATAGTTCCACTTCCACGGTCAGTTGCAATTGCACCGCAATGAGCTCCCTGAGTACTGATATCCACATCTGTACATGTAATTGCACCTCCGACAGTCGCATCCACACCACGAGATCCATCCTGGCTTGTCTCGATCTTAACATTTGAGAGGGTAATCGAAGAGCCAGACCCTGTTGCAAACACTGCGTTTGCACCGTTTGCATCAGTGGCCACAGTACAGTTGCTGAGTTCTATGTTACCGGCAGACTCTGCCAGCACTCCGGCATTCAGACCGTAGAAATCACTGTTCTCATTTGAGGAGGTATCACCTGTCTTTGTTATAGAAGAGTCTGGCAGGGTAAAACTGCCGCCATCAGTAACTTTGATGGCTGATTCGTCAGTGTTCGATGCAGCAAGTTCTATATCCGATTTTGTTACAGTTTCACCGCTTTGTGTATAGGCTGAGCTTTCGGAGGTTATCATAGTACTCTCAGTACTGTTTGAGCTTTCTGAATCAGAACCTAACAGGGATTTGAAGAAATCCACAATCTTGGCAAATATACCAGATTCCTCAGCAGTATTCTGCATCTGCTCAGAGTTCTCTCCTGAATTATCCTTCATTGAAGGACCATCACCTTCCATTGGAGGCTGGCCATTACTCTGGTTACCCATCGAAGGCATTTGAGGTCCAAATTCACTCTGATTACCCATAACAGGTCCAGGGCCGGTTTGATTACCCATTCCTGACATTTCGGGTCTTTCACCATTCATAGGAACTTCTAATCCCAGTTCTTCATTCATTGCTTTGAACAACTCATCCAAACTGGTTCTTTCTGTATTTAGTTCCTCTATTGACTCGACATTATCAACATTTGACCTTACGGTCTCAAGTTCAGTAATATAATCATTAATGTTTACTATAGTAGTATCATTAGCATTAGCCTTCATAGTTTCAAGGCTTTCTGTAGTTTTATCGATCATCTCTATAGTCATATTCTTGATGGATGCTAGATCATTTTCTCCACCCATGCCTTGCATTGCCTCGCCAGCATTAGTTTCCTCTGCAGCATAAACCATGGATATGGCCATCATTATGCAAAGCAATCCAATTATTGCTGACAGTCCTGAAACAACGTGTTTTCTAAAAAGTTTCATATGTATCACCCTTAAATTGTTCAAATCTTCCGGCAATTATCCTCTGCAACTAATGTAGATACATGCTAATATAATACATCAAGTTGCCATTGTTTTAATGACTGTTAGACTTCATTATTTTGAGTCTTAATTTCCTCCCAATCTTTTGGTATCCAGGCAGTTGAGCTGCTGATACGATCACCTGATTCTCCGTGAATAATATAAGGATACTTAAGGATTAAAGCATGATAAAGCCTGAAAACAGGATAATAAAGATTTATTCGAGTTTTTTTCTCGACAAACTCCTTTATTAGCCTGCTTCTGAAAGCTTCGCATTTCATTTGCAAAAGATGATTGTCATTTGTATTTACCTTAATATATTGGAACGATTTTTAAAATAACAGAGTATGATGATTTTTGAATGCATTCAACTTGAATTTTTGCACTAAATAGTTTTAATCTTCACTATTAGACCAACAATGATCAATATCACTCCAATAAGATGATTTTTTGTACAAAAAGAATATAATGAAGCTTTATTAGTTCAAAAACCCCATAATACAAAACAATACACACATAATTTATTTAGATACGTATTGTCTTTTTAAGGAACTAACCGATTTAAACCAAGTTTATGGCATTTTCTAGGAAGTATAATCGGCATCATATAGTATAGTATTTATATGTACGATTGTGCAAATTAATAATAAATCTTATTTTAAATATATCATTTTTTATTTTTAGAGTGACTAGATTTATATAGTAGATTATTACAACGTACCAGGTTCACCTTAGAATAAAAGCAAAAAAAAATCCTCTCAGAGAAATGGGCAGGTGATGTCAATGAAAATCAAAGAAAATATAGCAGTTTATTTATGTACATTACTATTTTTTATGATCATGGCCTCAGGCATTGGTTCGGCCGCAGAGCTAAAAGTAGATTTTGTTAGCCAGTTTAATGAAAACACTTACAATGATACAGTCATTACAAATGCCCTGGTGGGAGAGGATTTCACTAGCCATTATGGCGGAAGCGTTTTCTGCGTTGCAGTTTCCGGAAACTACGCCTATCTCGGACAGGGACAAGACTTGGTAATAGTTGATATTACTAATGTTGCCAATCCATCGCAAGTTGGGAGGGTAACCACCACAGCAGTAATTAACGACATTGCTGTAGCAGGAAATTATGCTTACCTGGCTGATGGAAATAGTGGTCTTGTAGTAGTTGATATCTCAAACCGTGCAGCACCTGCGATAAGAGGTACATATGCATATGGTTCCGGCGCTGCTTATGATGTTGCTGTTTCAGGTAGCTACGCCTATGTAGCTTATGGAACCAGTGGCCTTATAGTAGTAGATATTACAAAACCCACAGCTTTAACGCTTAAAGGCAGACAAGATACTACCAATGCACAGAGTGTTGCTTTGTCTGGAAATTATGCATACATAGCCGATGATACAAGCGGCCTTGTTGCTATAAATATAATCACTCCTTCTTCACCAAAACTTGCAGGTTCCTATGATACGGTAAAAGCAACCGGTGTCGCAGTATCGGGCAGCTATGCATACATAGCCGATGAAACTAATGGTCTTGTGATCGTAAACATCAAAACCCCAACTGCTCCTACTTATACAGGGAGATTGGATACCCCCGGGAAGGCACTAAGCGTTGTTGTATCCGGAAGTTACGCCTATGTAGCTGATGATGCCAGCGGTCTTGCAATAGTGAATATCGCAAATCCAGCCTCACCAGTTAGCGCAGCCACTTATACTGCTACCGAAGGAGTTGCATATGACGTTTTTGTAGCAGGAAACTATGCATATACAGCCTTTGGCAGAAGTGGCCTTGCAATAGTGAATATAAATACTCCTTCTGCACCAACACGTGCAGGTATTTATGATGTAGCTGGCTATGCATCTGGTGTTGCCATATCTGGAAACTATGCTTACATGGCATATGGATACATGGGCCTTACTGTAGTAGATATTTCAAATCCTGCTTCTCCTAAGCGCGCAGGGAGTTATATTACTCAGGGATATGCAAGGGATCTTGCTGTAGCAGGAAATTATGCATATATAGCAGATGACACTTACGGCCTTGTAATTGTGGATGTCACAAATAAAGCGTCACCAACCTTTAAAGGCAGTTACAATACCGCTGGTCGTTCATGGGGTGTTACCGTATCAGGAAATTATGCATATGTGGCTGATGGCGCTGGCGGCCTTGTAGTAGTCGATGTCACAAATCCTGCAGCTCCAACCCTTAAAGGCAGATATGACACAGCAGGAAATGCGGAAAATGTTGCTATAGTCGGAAATTATGCATATGTAGCAGATGGTGATAATGGACTTGTTGTTATTGACATCACAAACCCTGCAGTTCCAACCCTTAAAGGAAGTTACAATACCGTTGGTCATGCATATGGTATTACTGTATCCGGAAATTATGCATACGTAGCAGATGGAAGCAACGGCCTTGCGATAATTAACATAAGCAATCCTGCCAAACCAACGCTTGTAAGCAACTATATCACGAAATTTGCACAAAATGTTGTAAAATCCGGCAATTATGTATACATCGCCGATGATACAAGCGGTCTTGTTATTCTTGATGTGAGCAACGTCGCAACTCCAACGCTTGCCGGAGGATATAACACCGCAGGTCATGGATACAGTGTTGCAGTTTCAGGCAATTACGTATATGTAGCAGATTTTGACAATGGTCTGGTAATCCTTCACGTGGAAAATACATCGTCTGTCGATAATCCACCTGTTGCGAATGCCGGTTCGGATAAGACTGCTACCATAGGTTCTGCAGTTAGTTTCGATGCAAGCTCATCTACCGATGATAAAGGAATAGCAACGTATTCATGGGATTTTGACGTATCAAATGGCATAACCTCTGAAGCAACCGGCAAGACAGCTACAAAGACATATACAGCCACAGGAACTTATACTGTCACGCTAACTGTTACTGATACCAATGGCCAGAAGGCAACTGATACATTGAATGTAGCAGTTGCTAGTGGTACCGGAAACACAGTTTCTTATACAGCAACTTATGATAACAGATTGCGTGAGTCATCTCCAACTACTGTTCTTTCCACTACCAGCTATATCGATATTGGGAAAACCACATCCAGTTACAGAGATGTGATCATGTTCGATCTGAGCGGATACAAAACTACAGATACAATATCCAAAGCGACACTTTCACTCTACTGGTACTATCCTGCTGGCAAGACACGAACCTCTGAAACAGTAGTTGAAATATACAGGCCAGTTGCGTGGGATCCAAAATCTGTGACCTGGAATTCCTGGACAACAGCAGGAGGAAACTGGTATGATAAGAACAATGTGCCCCAAGGTTCTACACCTTATGCTTTATTGACCTTTGCAGGAAGCAAGGTTCCCGACAACAAATACTATGATTTTGATGTCACGGACCTTGTAAAGGAATATGTAAGTGGTAAGTACACGAATACTGGTTTCTTCCTCAAGGCAAAGACAGAGAGCGGTAATTACATTGCATTCTACAGCTCTGAATATTCGAACGCTGCCATGAAACCTAAGTTGACCATAACCTCTACCTCAGGTGGTTCAACTTCGACAGATGCTTCTCCTGTTGCCAATGCAGGTGCTGAGAAGACAGCAACTACAGGTTCAGCTGTAACTTTCAATGGAAGTGCATCCACTGACGACAAAGGTATAGCATTATATTCATGGGACTTTGATGTATCAAATGGCATTACTTCTGAAGCCACCGGAGTGACAGCTACTCACACATATACATCGCCAGGAACCTATACTGTAACTCTGACCGTTACAGATACTGCAGGTCAGAAAGCAAAAGACACAATGCATGTAATTGTAAGTGGTAGTGCAACTTCAGTAACTTATTCACCTGTTTATGACAATAGACTGCGTCAATTATCTCCTACAAGTGTACTTTCCACTACAACGTATCTCGATATAGGAAAGAGCACATCTATTTGCAGGGATGTAATGCTGTTTGATCTCAGCAGTTATAAGACTACAGATACAATATCAAAGGCGACACTTTCTCTTTACTGGTACTATCCGGCGGGTGCAACACGTACTTCCAGTACTATAGTCGAAGTATACAGGCCAGTTGCGTGGGATCCAAAGTCTGTAAGCTGGAATTCCTGGACAACAGCAGGAGGAAGTTGGTACGATAAGAATGCAGTATCTCAGGGTACTACACCTTATGCCTCTGTAACCTTCTCTGGCAGCACAGTGCCTGGTAACAAGTACTATGATTTTGATGTTACGCAGCTTGTGAAGGAATACATAAGTGGTAAGTATACGAACACTGGTTTCTTCCTCAAGGCAAGAACTGAGAGCGGGAATTATATTGCGTTCTATAGTTCAGAATATTCAAACGCTGCCATGAGGCCAAAACTGACTATAACGAGGTAAATCAGACTTGTGATTGTGAGCGAAATTAATTTTCGCTCAACTTTTTTTGTAATTACAAATGAGATTTAGTCTTTGAAGTTTCAACATAAAATGAAATCTACAATGGACAAGAGACCATTACCATATAGGAAAAAATCAAAGTGAATACTCATTCTTGTATCGGTTATGAATTATAATGATGATGCTGTCAAATTGTTCTGTGCATCACCTACTTTAATCAATTCTTCATTGGAGCTGACCTCTCCTTTCCAGTATGGCTTTGTGATCCTTTCACGTTCACCGGCATGATAAACAGCAATTAGTTTGTATTCACCAGGATTCAATATCCAACAACCCGAGTTAATAGACGAATATAGTGATTCTCCAGGTTTGAGTTCCACAAGAAACTCATTAGTAAGAAGGACTCTTTCAATAACACCACATTGATAGAATGCAGGTGTATTATCAGTTGAAGATACGAAAGAAACATCATAACTAATCTGATGCTCCATCTTCCATAAGTTCAACGTTTTATTCCCAACATTTTTTAGTGTTAGATGAATAGTACAAGATTCACCATCATTCAATTCCGTCTTTCCGGGCACAGCTGTAAGGACTAATTCATTTACATTTTCTATATTCTGATTTGCTATATTTACATAAATTATGTCAGTACACAGTACAACCAACATTGTAAGAAGGATTAAAACACCTATAAGTAAAGTATTGTAAAATTT
>DAKU01000113.1 GCA_002508425.1 Methanosarcinaceae archaeon UBA470 | reverse complement strand
TCGATAATCTCAATCTGGAAACTGCTGTTATCACTAAAGTAGAGCAAGTAGGCATGGGTGACAGAGTATGTGTGGATACATGCAACCTCATGGCAAGCGGAGAGGGCATGCTTGTAGGCTCACAATCCTGCGGACTTTTCCTTGTGAACTCAGAAGCGGATGATAGCCCATATGTTGCATCTAGACCTTTCAGAGTAAATGCCGGTGCAGTACATGCTTATGTGTTGGTGGGCGAGAAGACGAAATACCTCTGTGAATTGGAAGCAGGTGACGAAGTAGCTATTGTCAATGCAGCTGGTGAGCAAAGAAAAGGTATCGTGGGCAGAGTAAAGATCGAAAGAAGGCCACTTATGCTTGTAGAGGCTGATCTTAAAGGAAAGATTGTCAAGACTATCCTGCAGAACGCAGAGACCATCAAGCTTGTGACAAAAGGTGGAAAGCCCGTTGCTGTAACTGATCTTCAACAAGGAGACGAGGTGCTGGTTAAGTTTGAGGATACTGGACGTCATTTTGGAATGAAGGTAGAGGAAACGATCATAGAGAAGTGACTAGAGGATAAATGCTAAAGATAGGTGGCTTTGACCTCTCAAAGGGAGCTGCAGTTGTGGCTGTAATAAGCGACTTCCCCATGGAACAGGCCAGAGCAGCTCACTTGCAAGGGGCAGACATACTGGAGATCAGACTTGACCTGCTTGGAATAGAGGACACAAAGTCAACTTTGGAATTGCTTGCAGCCTTGAAGGCAGAGGTAAACCTCCCATGTATTGCAACCAATAGATTACTAAGTGATGGAGGCAAATGGGATGGAACAGAAAAAGACAGAGTACAGATTCTCCTAGATGTACTGTCATCTGTGGATGCAGTGGATGTGGAACTGGCTGCACCTGCTGCTTCCAGGGAGAAACTCATAACCCTTGCACATGAACTGGACAAGACAATAATTGTCTCGCATCATGATTTTACCAAAACCCCCCCCATAGAAAATATGCAGAATATTCTCGAAATGGCATGGAAATGCGGAGGCGATATAGCTAAGTTTGCTGCGAAGGCCAATTCGCCTGCCGACACCATCAACCTGCTGCGAGTCACTCATGAAGCTACCAAACCCGTATGTATGATATCTATGGGCGATATTGGAAAACACACGCGTGTAATAGCACCATTCTATGGTTCAGTCCTGACGTATGGTGCTGTGGGTGAAGCGGTGGCTCCGGGACAGTTGAGCATAGCTGAACTGAGGAGAACAATGAGGGCGCTGTTATGAAAAAAGTATTTGCTGTATTTGGAGATCCCATAGAACACTCATTATCACCTGTGATGCATAATGCGGCATTCAAAGCTCTGGGAATGGACTGTACCTACCATGCCTTCAAAGTGAGCAAGGAAAACCTTAAAGATGCTATTATTGGAGCAAATGCTATGGGCCTCGGTGGCTTGAACCTTACTGTGCCCCTGAAAGAAGAGGCTCTGAAAATAGTAGAGCCGGATTCCCTTGCAGCAGCCATGGGGGCAGTCAATACTGTAGACTTCAAAGAGGGTATAAGAGGATACAATACAGATGGAATTGGGGCAGAGAGGGCACTTATTGAAGCTGGTGTTAAAATTGAGGGAGCAAAGGTACTGATAGTAGGTGCCGGGGGAGCTGCCCGTGGAATCTGTTTCCAGCTTGCAAGAGACGGGGCAGAAGTGATCATTGCCAACCGCACGCCTGAAAGAGCGATACAGCTTGCAGAGGATGTCGTTGTGGGAAATGTAAAAGGATGTGGACTTGAAAGGCTTGATGACCTTATTGCAAATGCAGACGTGTTGATCAACAGTACAACCCTGGGTATGCATCCGCATGTTGAGAACACTATAGCTGTGGCAGAACAGATGCATGAAGGTCTTGTGGTTTTTGATATTGTATACAATCCATTGAAGACTAAGCTTCTTACTGAAGCAGAAAAAGCCGGAGCGAGGGCAGTTTCCGGTGTAATGATGCTGGTATATCAAGGTGCAGAAGCTTTCAGAATATGGACAGGCTTAGAACCTCCCATCGAAGTAATGAAGGAAGCTGTGATGGGAGCGCTGAGAACTTGAAGATTCTCATAGTGGGTGGTACCGGGGAAATGGGCCAGTGGTTCTCTACCTTTTTCAAGGAAAGAGGTTTTGATGTAAGTATATGGGGCAAGAGCGGAAAAACAGAAATTGCTGAAAGGTTGGGTGTCGAATTTGCCCATGACCTGCAGGCAGAAGTACATAAAAGTGACATAGTAGTTATTTCCGTGCCTATCGACATCACAGAGCAAGTCATTGCAGAGGTTGCACCGCTTATGAAAACGGGCAGCCTGCTCATGGACCTTACTTCCCTTAAAACCGAACCCACCCGCGCTATGCAAAAATATGCTCCTGATGACGTGGAGATTCTGGGAACCCACCCCATGTTCGGACCTACCATACCAAGTCTGCATGGTCAGAGGTTCATCCTGACACCCATAAATGACAGATGCCATAAATGGTTCCCTATTATTAAGGACATGTTAGAGGAAAGCGGTGCATACATAGTGATCGTGGACCCAGGAGAACATGATCGCTTTGTGTCTGTAGTTCAAGGGCTTACGCATTTTGCATATATAACCATAGGGACAACATTGCACAGGCTTGATTTCAATGTAAAGGAATCGCGCAGGTTCATGAGCCCGGTGTATGATATAATGCTGGATTTCGTGGGGAGGATACTGGGTCAGAACCCTTACCTTTATGCCATGATCCAGATGGAGAACCCGGAAGTAATCAAAGTGCATGACGCTTTCCTTCAGGAATGTCATAACACATCTGAAATGGTAAAAAAGCATGATTCTAAAGGATTCATCACAAAGATGAAGGACGCAGCCATACACTTTGGGGATACATCACCTGCTCTAAGGCGTTCTGACAAGCTAATCAATTACAAAATATCTGAATATGACCACCTGCTGGCATCAGTAGGAGAAGAGTGCGGGCTATTGCATGTGTACACGGGAAAAATACATGTTGGCAAAGTCTGGAAGGTCACACCCACAGAGGTCTTGCTTGCAGAGAGAACAAAAACAATATCCCTGAAAATGGAAAACATACAACTGCTTTCACCTCAGGAACTGAAAGAGTGGAAGATGAAAAATCTCATACATCACAGAAGGGATATATCTGTGATAATTCCTGAAAATGCTGATCCAAACATTATATTAGAAGTTCTGGGATGCAATGCGAATATAGTAGGATCTGAAATCATCGATACATATTCCATCAATGGAAAAAGGAGTGTAACCTACCGCATCAGCATATTAGCAGACAAGGATACTGACAATGCACAGGCTGATGTCGAAAGAGTCCTTTGCGGAATTGGATGCAAATTAAGAGTATAAGTATTCTTGGCCTGCAAGAGATTTTCAAAATATAATCCATAGCAAAAAATAGGGCATAGCTATTGCCATGCCGTTATCAGCTGGCTTAGCCTGCGTTGATTAAGAAATAAGATCAGACTTTGCTTACGAGGTCTTCAAGAGCTGCTTTGGGATTGGGGGCTTTGACTATGCCTGAGGCCAGCAGCACACCCACTGAACCAAGTTCCAAGGCTGCCGCAAGGTCTTCACCTTTGGAAATACCAGCTCCGCAGAGCACTTTTACTGCAGGATTGACCTTCAGGATCGCTTCCACAGAACCTGTGACCACAGCTGGATCAGCTTTGGATACCGGTATACCTGAACCTATAAGCTCCGGAGGTTCTACAGCAACGTAATCCGGAGACAGGGCTGCTGCAGCTGCAGAAGTCGCCACGTTGTTTGTGCATACAATGGTAGTAAGACCTACTTTCTTTGCAACCTGCACTGAAGCATCTATCCCGGCAAGTGTAAGCCGTCTTTCGGAGTGGTTTATGAGAGTGCCGACGGCACCAGCATCCTTGATACATCTGGAGAAAGCATGACCTGTAAAGCTGCCTGCACCCACACTGTCAAGGTGTTGTGAATATACAGGTATATCCACTTGGGAAGCAACACGATAGATATCACAGAACTGTGGGGCGACAGCAATGTCAATACCCGAATCGTCTGCAACATCTTTACATGCCTGTGCGATCTTTACTGAGTTTTCTCCTGTGCCTTCAAGATATGTCTTTAGGTTCAACACTATCATAATTGAGCTAATATCCACCCCTCCTGAAAAAGGCGTGTGTAATGAACACGCTTAGAAATCGGTCATGACCCTGAACTGATCGATCTCTGGCTTGTTCATACCTTCTATGAACTTCTCTGCTACCTGCCTTACATCCTTTGCGTTGGTTATTGCACGACCGACCACAAGAATGTCTGCTCCTGCTTTCAAGGCTAGTGGCATAGTGTCTATGCGTATGCCGCCTGCAACTGCCACCAGAACCTTATGGGATTCGGTAGAAAATGCCTTAATATCAGCAATGCTGCCCCATGCGTGTTCTGTCCCCTCGATATCAATACCGCGGTGCAGTTCCACAACATCTGGAAGTGAGCCTACCTTCTTGAGCTCTGCAAGCACTGCAAGAGGATCCTGACAGTTGAGGGTATCCATTACAGCATATATACCGGTCTTGTGTGCTTCTTCAATGGCCTTCTGGAGAGTTGATACCGGTGCAAGGGCCGAAATCACAATAGCATCTGCTGTTGCATCTGCAACCATGCGAGCCTCGAGATTACCTGTGTCCAGAGTCTTGAGATCTGCAACTATAAATGCATCAGGCCTGATCTCACGCAACTGGGAAATGACATCCACACCGTAGCGTTTTATGAGCGGTGTACCGGCTTCAAGTATCACGTGGTCGCTCTTAGGGATCTGGGCAACGATACTGCGGATAGCTGCGATGTTGGGGTTATCAAGAGCAACCTGCAGGTATGGTGCATCCCATAGCCTGGTGACCTTGAATCCCATGACACCATGAGCAGCTCTGTCTTTTTCTTTCATTACGGTTTCCACACTTGGGAAACCTTCCATAGCCCTCTTAAGAGCCAGCTTGGTGGCACCGTAATTGTACCTGTAAATCCTGTTGTAATCTTTTGCTTCAGGATGTATGAAAACACTGGCTACGATAACAAGGTCTTCCACATCTTTTTTGTCAATAACGCCTTCTTCAACGGCATCTGCAACAGCCTTTGCCACGGCTGCCTGTGCAGGACCAAAGATCTGAGCTGCCTGTCCCATGTTCTTTACAGTAACTTTAGGGACGATCAGCGTGGAAGGTTTAGCTGGAAGATTTGGACGGATAACTGACAAGAGGGGGGTGTGCCCAGCCGACAGCTGGGTAAGGCCATTTGCAAAGGCAAGTCCTACAGGACCATTCTTGTCACCAATGATAAGATCTACGTGTGCGAGTTCTGGTTCCTCGCCAATGAGTGCTTCGCCGACTAGTAACATACTTCACCTACAAAATTGGATCAATAAAAACTATATATTCTTCATGTCCGACTTTATATAAGTCAGTGATGGAAACTGGCGCATTTTATATTATGTTTGCGATGCGAACTTAAGTAAATAATTGGCTTATGAGTAGTCATGAAGTATTTGGAATAACCTTTTTGGTTTTGTTTTACAATATCAGCAGTCCGGCAACATTGCGACAAATGAGATATAAAAGCTCTATTGATAATATGCTCAATTATCCTCTGCCAGATAATTGCTCATGATACTGATAGCACAGTATTTCCCGCACATCGTACATGGACCCGGATTATCCGGACACATCGTTCTGGGTTTATCGGGGTCAAGCGCACATTCCATCTGGCCTTCCCAGTCAAACCTCACACGCTTCCTGGCAAGTTCCAGATCCTTGCCACTTATACCGTATTTTATGGAATCCCCGATATGAGATGCAATCTTGAAGGCAACCAGACCTTCTCTTACCTGTTCCGGTGAAGGAAGAGACAGATGTTCAGCCGGAGTGATATAACACAGGTAATCGGCACCTGCGCCGCTTGCCATGCTTGCTCCCACAGCTCCTGCAATATGATCATACCCTACGGCAATATCCGTTGGTAGTGGACCTGCAACGAACAGAGGAAAATTTGAAAGAGATTTATAGAACTGAACTCTCTCAGCAATGTTATTTGCCTGTATATGCCCACCCATGCCTTCTATGATGACCTGCACTCCATGCTCATGAGCTTCATGTGCCAGCTGCGCATTGCTGTCAGCCTCCATTTTATGGGTTTCATCCCACAGATCATGTATGCAGCCACTGCGCATGGTATTACCCAGAGAAAGCACAACATCTTTTTTCCTGAGAATCTCCATGACCTCGTCAAAATATTCAAGGAAGGGATTTTCACATTTATTGGACAACATGAAGACGCTTGTGAACGATCCTCCCTTTGAAACCATACCCATGACCCTGCCTGAGCCTTTGATCTTTTCAAGCATCTTTTTCTGCACTGCGTGCAGAACAACAGAATTCACACCCTCATTTACGTGTTTTTTCAAGTAGGACAGGATGTCATCGCCAGTCATATCCATCAAACCCTTTTCAACAACAGCCTGATAGATAGGAACTGTAGTTATCGGAAGTGATGTATTCTCAAAAATAGACTTCCGAATAGCAGAGATATCGCCGCCCATGGAGAGATCGGTTATCGTGTCTGCACCATATTTTTCTGCAATATGTGCTTTTTCTATCTCTTCGCCCGGATGGATGGTGTCAGAAGAAGTCCCAAGGTTCACATTTACCTTAGTTGTCGCTCCCCTGCCTATGGCAATACAGCGACCATTGTCCCTCTTCATGATAACGAGGCTGCCATCCGAAACCCTGGAAATGACAGTTTCTTCATCCATTTTCTCGATTTTAGAAATTAACTCCATTTCAGGGGTCAGTGTACCATCAAGTGCATGATCAATCTGAGTAGCTTTCATGAATATCTCCTGTAAGTGAGGAAAAAGGATTGTAAAGTTGTTACCGCTCGAAAGCAGTATAGGTCATTTATGCTTTATAGATTGTGAGATGCAGCTGCAACAAAAGATTTTAATTGTCAGTTCACACGTATCACTCTGGAAGGACAAAGGTCTTCCAGCACGCAAACATCACATTTTGGAGATACAGGCCGACATACATCCTGGCCGAACCTCACAAGCAGTTCATTAACATACTGCCACAGTTCTCTGGGAACCACAAACTCAAGTTCAACTTCGGTTTCCTCTGGAGTTTTGGTTGTGACCAGGCCAAGACGATTGGATATCCTGTGCACATGAGTGTCTACTGCAATAGCATCCTTGCGAAAAGCATATGTAAGTACACAGTTAGCGGTTTTTCTGCCCACTCCCGGTAATTTGAGAAGATCATCGATATTATCCGGCACTTTGCCCCCATACTCCTCAAGAAGTATCCTAGATATCTCTATGATACGCTGAGATTTAACCCTGTAAAACCCAACGTTCTTGATTAATTTTTCAATGTCTTCGGAGTCTGCTCCTGCCATAGCTTCCGGAGAATCGTATACCTGGAACAGTTTCTCAGTAGTAGGAATAGTAACATCGTCCCGGGTACGTTGTGATAGCACTGTGGATATCAACACATAGAAGGGGTCATTAATGCGTTCGAAAAAGCCCAGAGTGTATCTTTCCCTCAAGCGCGATATGACTTCAGACGCAAGCATGGAAACAAATTAGACCCAAGCCAACTTAAGCCTTTTGAACATAAGAATCGGTTCACCTACAGTAAGATGATAACTTGGTATTCTTTGTGGTTACATTTACCAATATTTTTGCTTTTTAGAAATAATGTGCAGAGCCGCCTGCTTTTTATGTTTAATAGTTCAATTGGATGCAATGAATGGAGTTTTAGATCTTGCTGTTTACGGATATGCCGGGCTGTTCCTCGCAAGCTTTCTTGCTTCAACAGTACTACCATTTGGTTCTGAAGCATTGCTGATATTACTTATAAGTGAAGGATTTGATCCAATGTCATTAGTCATAGTAGCATCTGTAGGAAACTATTGTGGAGCATGCACAACCTATTACATTGGACTTGTAGGACGCAAGGATCTTGTTGAAAAATACCTGTCAATTCCTCAACAGCGTTTGAACAATGCCGAAAAATGGTTTAAAAAATATGGTGCCTATTCATTGCTCTTCACCTGGATTCCCATTATAGGTGATGCCATCACAGCCGTGGGTGGCATAATGAAACTCGACTTTAAGACATTCTCCATTTTTGTGTTTCTGGGAAAGTTTCTGAGGTATCTTATAGTTGCATACATGTTTTTAGGCATATTTTAAAGGCAAATCATCCTTTTCAACTACTACACAACATTATATCAGGAAAATTATATATAATTGAATGTTGCTTATATATAAATAAAGGAATGTGAACTGATGACAGATCCAAAAGAGCAACAGATCAGAAAACACTCACTTTTGATCCCTGTGGCCGTGGCCACTGGCACATTGATAGCTGTAGGCGTGTATGCAGTTATGCCCAGCAACCTGGCACTGTTCACAATCATAGCAGGAGCTATACTGGCAGGATTTTTCACATACAGATACGTCAGGTCCACAAAAAACTAATAAGAGATGCAGCGATAGGCTTATAGAGGAGAAATACTATTTTATGCTGCTTAAAGGGCCTGTGGTCTAGCTGGTCATGACGTCGNNACGTCGCCTTCACACGGCGGAGGTCGGGAGTTCGAATCTCCCCGGGCCCATGGTTGTCCTATTGATTTTTTAAAATAGCTTACAATTGTCCTAGTGTAAATTGTGATAAGACAATTACTAGACAGTATAAACTAGCCAATACACGAAAAAAAGTAAAAGATAAATGAGTAGAAAAGTAAATTTTAAGTACTGATTACGTACTCTACTTTCACTCATTCTCAAATATAAACTCGCAGTGCCCTAGATCACCTGCTTTTGCCGTGGCCTGTACCTCAGCAAGTGCCACTGGGTCGTAACGTGGAACATCAGCGGTTCTATACTTTGGAAAAACAAGGGCGTATTCTTTCATGTATGTTTTCCCATCGGGACTTAGAGTCACCCGAAAAACGATTTCAGGCTTGTTGCCTTCCTTTACAAGATAGGTACTGTTCATAATGGCATCTCCCTGTGTTTATTTGATATATGACACAAACAGAGCACCTGCAAAGGCCAGAGTGAACTGGCCTTTATTGCAGATATCCCATCTCATGTCCATATGTTAATATTACATTAACTTATTTAAGTTAAATGGTTAGATGAGTAAGTAATTGTACTAACATAAGTAGAGTTTCTAAATAACATCCGATATGATAATAAGCCAATACACCAATTGTGCCTCATGACCCTTCTATCTAGAAAAGAACTAAGAGAGAGAATACTGTCAAAACCACCACTAATGGAAAATATGATAGATATGGAATCACAAATCCAGCCAAATAGCGTTGAGATGACATTGCAACGTGTTGAAGTGATGGAAGGTGCTGGAGCCATTGATTTTGACAATTCCTGCAGAAAACTCCCTTTAAGTAGACCCCTTGAATTTGACGAAAATGGATGGGTGTTCCTTCTTCCCGGAACTTACAAGGTAATGTTCAACGAGATAGTGAACATACCGAAAGACCTGGCTGCCATAGCAAGACCCCGATCCACAATGCTTAGGTGTGGGGTAAATATAGGTACTGCTGTATGGGACTCTGGTTATAGGGGAAGAAGTGAATCCATGCTAGTGGTGCATAACCCAGAGGGTTTCAACCTGCGCAAGAACGCACGCATCATTCAGCTCCTCTTCTACGAACTGCACGCAGAAGTAGAAGAAGGCTATAAAGGTCAATATCAGCATGAGAACATCTAAGCACATAATTGCTACGTAAAGAATATCTATGTTCAATCAATTATAGAAAGTTATGAGCGAGATTGGTAAATCCGTACGGATGGAAAGGATATTCAACCGTAACACGGGGAAGACTATAATCATACCCATGGACCATGGAGTAGGTGCAGGACCGATCAAAGGCATAATAGACCTCCCAACCACTGTGAACAAAGTTGCAGAAGGAGGCGCTAATGCAGTGCTTGGACATATGGGATTGCCCAGATATGGCCACAGAGGATATGGAAGAGACATAGGACTTATAATTCACCTTTCTGCCTCCACATCCCTAGGGCCTGACCCCAACCATAAGGTATTGGTAACTACTGTCGAGGAAGCAATCAAAATCGGAGCAGATGCAGTATCAGTACACATAAACGTAGGCGCCGATGATGAAGCCCAGATGTTAAAGGACCTAGGTTTCGTTGCAAGAGAATGTGATGATTGGGGAATGCCACTCATTGCCATGATGTACCCAAGGGGACCAAAGGTCACGTCTGAGCATGATGTAAAATTCGTTAAGCATGCTGCACGTATTGGAGCTGAACTGGGAGCAGATATTGTTAAGACGAATTATACCGGAACTATAGAAACCTTTAGAGAAGTAGTAGAAGGGTGCCCAGTGCCTGTAGTTATAGCTGGTGGCCCACAAATGGATACAGAGACACAATTGCTTCAAATGGTATATGACTCCTTGCAGGCAGGAGGCAGCGGTGTTGCCATTGGAAGAAATGTATTCCAGTCAGAGGACCCCGTAAAACTTGTATCCAATATTTCCAAAATTGTTCATGATGGAATGACAGTAGAGGAAGTACTTGGAGAATAAAAACCATTTCACTTTTACTTTTTTACAATATGTAGACCAGCTAGTGTAAACTCTATTCTCCAGTGGAAATAAGGGGGTTTTCAGCCCATATGCACAGTATCGAAATTTAGCTGAAATATATGAATAAAAACACATGTTTAGAAGAAAATAGTTTTTAGAAAGAGGAGTAAGACAAGGCCATTGATTTTTAAAAGACTCATTGAAATGATTGTTGGTGGTGGTACGATATGAAAATGCTTCTTTCGGCCTTGCCTAATTCCTTGTATATGTGAACACGAATATAAGTGTTATGTGCGATTATTTCTGTTCCATGGCCATAACTTGACATTCATAGTTGGCAATAAGAACCTCGACAATGTTAAATCCAATGGGAATATCGATGTCCTATCATAGAATAACATTCATATAATAAAAATCATTTTTGAGGACCATTATGGATAGATATGAGCAAGTTATAGAATTGGCTAAACGCCGTGGATTCTTGTGGAACTCCTTTGAGCTGTACGGAGGAACAGCCGGATTCTATGATTACGGACCTTTGGGAAGCACTCTGAAACGCAGAATTGAACAGATATGGCGTGAGATATATGTTATACAGGAAGGGTTTATGGAGATCGAGTGCCCGACTGTAGGAATAGAGGAAGTGTTTGTAGCATCAGGGCACGTAGGAGGATTCTCAGATCCTCTTTGTGAATGTAAGCAGTGTGGTGAAGCATTCAGAGCAGACCATCTCATAAAGCACATAACAGAAGATGCAGATAGCCTCAGTGATGAAGAGTTGGATAATATCATCGCAAAAAATAGCGTTAAATGCCCTGAATGTGGAGGAGACCTGGGAAAGACCTACGAATTCAATCTGATGTTTAAGACACAGATTGGGCCTGGAACTGGAAGAAAAGGGTATATGAGACCTGAAACTGCTCAAGGAATGTTTGTAGATTTCCTCAGACTTGCAAGGTATTACCGCGATAAACTCCCCTTCGGTGCAACCCAGATAGGAAAATCATACCGTAATGAGATATCACCAAGGCAAGGAGTGATAAGACTTCGAGAGTTCACTCAGGCAGAAGCTGAGATCTTCATTGATCCGAAAGACAAGAGCCATCCCAACATCCGGAGATTTGAAAATACAGCAATTAACCTTTATTCTGATGCAGCACAAGACATCGGAAAATCGGAAATAATGACAGTAAGAGAAGCTGTGGACAACGGCATCATTGCACATGAGTTCCTTGCATATCAAGTGGCATTAGTGAATCACTTCCTTCAGCGTGTTGGTATCGCCCCCGGCAAGTTAAGATTCAGACAGCATAGGAAAGATGAAATGGCCCATTATGCCATTGACTGCTGGGATGCTGAGATCCTTACCGATAGATTCGGCTGGGTGGAAGTTGTAGGCATCGCTGACAGAACGGATTACGACCTTTCAGCACATGCTAACATGAGCAAAACAGAACTTTCCATTTTTATAGAGTACGAACAACCAAAAATGGTGGAAAAGTTCGTGGTCAAACCCAATATGGGGAAAATGGGGCCGAGGTTCAAAGGCAAAGCAAAGGTAGTTGCTGAAGCACTTAAAGCCCTTACAGCCGAAGAACTCGAAAAGGAAGAGATAAAAGTCTTGGCAGCCGGAGAAGAATTTACCGTACCAAGAGAGATGGTGGAGTTCGCGCAAGAGACTATCAAGATCAGCGGAGAGACCATAGTACCACATGTAATAGAACCTTCATTTGGTATAGACAGGATCCTGTACTCAGTTATGGAACACGCCTACGATGAAGAAATGGTCCCTTCAAAAGAGTCTGAAGAGGAAGCTGAAGATGAGGCAAGGATAGTATTGAGGTTCAAGAAAGAGGTCTCGCCTGTAAAAGTGGCAGTATTGCCGTTACTGACCAGACAGGAACTCATAGAACCTTCAAAGGAAATAGCCATAAAACTAAAGGATAAAGGGCTTCTTGTAGCTTATGATGACTCCGGGGCTATTGGTCGACGCTACAGGCGTAATGATGAGATAGGCACACCGTATTGCATCACTGTTGACTACGATACATTGCAAGACAATACAGTAACCATAAGAGACAGAGATAGTATGCAACAGGTGAGAGCGCCTATAGATACGATAGATAATGTGCTCTATGAGCTTGTATATACAGATAGAAAGTTTGAAACTGCAGGAAAGCGCATTTAATACTTTCACTGCGCTTGCAGATATTTAAAAATATATGGGCTGTATATGTTACACTCGACAAACAGACTGTAACATGACAACCTACATCAAACACCCCCTTATATTATCTGATACCGTTGAGCAGAGGCTATATCAGCTTGACCTTGCAGGCCGAGCCCTTTCCTCCCCTACATTAATAGTGCTGCCCACTGGCCTTGGAAAAACCATAGTGTCTTTGCTTGTCATTGCAGCCAGGATAGAAAAATTTGGAGGTAGAGCCCTTGTACTATCTCCTACAAAACCCCTTGTAGAGCAGCATGCAGCTTTTTTCAAGAAAGTAATGAAGATACCGGAAGAGCAGGTCATCACTTTTACTGGAAGTGTAGCTCCTGAGAAAAGAGCAGAGCTTTGGAAAACTGGCAAACTTATCGTATCCACACCACAGGTTATCGAAAACGATGTACTTACAAAACGGATTAACCTTGACGATGTTTGCCACATAACGTTCGATGAAGCCCACAGAGCAGTGGGCAACTATGCTTATACATACATAGCAGAAAAATATTTTGAAAATGCTATCAATCCCCATTGTCTGGGAATAACCGCAAGTCCAGGAAGTACTGATGAGAAAATAAGCGAGGTGTGTGAAGCACTGCATATACGCTCTGTTGCTGTGAAAACAGAGTCTGACAGCGATGTGCGACCATATATCCATAAAAAAGAGGTAGAATGGATAAAGATGGAACTCCCAAAAGACATGGTTGAAATAAAAAGCCTACTTGAAAAAGTTATGGAAGAAAGATTCACAAAACTCACCGAGCTTGGATTCCCCATACATAATCATAAATTCGTTACGAAGAGAGACCTGCTTGGAATGCAGAAAAAGCTTCAGGAAGAACTGAGAGGTCTACCCGACCCTTCAGTATATGGAGCAATATCAGTTGTCGCCGAGATAATGAAAGTCAGTCATGCGGTGGAAATCATAGAGACACAAGGAATAGAATCCTTGCGTAAGTATATGGAAAGGTTGGAACACGAAGCATATTCCAAGAGTGGTAGCAAGGCTTCAAAAAGACTGGCTGAAGACCTATACATGCGACAGGCCATTTACCGTATAAAGGATACAGATAGCGAACATCCAAAACTGGACCTAGTGAAAAACATTACGTACAAACAGATAGCAGGCAAACCGGAATCAAGAGTAATAGTTTTCACAAACTATAGAGATACGGCGGACATGGTTACGGCTGCTTTGGGAACTATGGAAGATATTCGCCCTGTAAGGTTTGTAGGACAAAGCTCAAAATACAAAGATAAAGGTCTTACTCAGAAGCAGCAGGTACAAATTATTGAGGATTTTAAAAAAGGCGCATACAACGTACTAGTAGCAACTTCTGTAGCAGAGGAGGGATTGGACATTCCCTCAACTGACCTTGTGGTCTTTTATGAACCCATTCCTTCCGAGATAAGGAGCATACAACGCAAGGGTAGAACAGCAAGAAAACATGCTGGCAGAGTTGTAGTGCTAGTGACTAAAGGCACAAGGGACGAGAGTTATTACTGGAGTAGCCTTTCCAAGGAACGCCGGATGCAGAACAATATGAAAGAGTTGCAGGACCTTATGCCTGCAAATAATTCCACTTTAGAACAATATGCTCCATCACAGACCGAAAAGGATCAGAAGCAATTATCTGAGTTCGAGAATAAAAGTATAAAAGTTGTAATAGATCACCGGGAAGTTCGCAGCAAAGTTGCCAGAGAGCTTGAAAAAATTGGAGTGGACATAGATGTCAAGACCCTTGAAGTTGGAGACTATGTAGTCAGCGAAAGGATCGCAATCGAAAGAAAGAGTACAGAGGATCTTGTGAATTCCCTGTTGAACAACACTTTGTTCGAGCAGATATCCAATATCTCACGTTCCTACGAAAAACCTGTGCTGTTAATAGAGGGAGATGGCTTATTCTCAGCACGTCAGATAAGTCCTAAATCGATACATGGAACTCTATCCTCCATAGGAATAGACTTTGGAGTATCCATATTCTACACGCGGGATGCAGAAGATAGTGCTATGTTCATTCAGACACTTGCAAAGAGGGAACAATCCGATGGGCAAAGGGAGATAAAGCTTCATGGAAAAAAAGCCTCCCAGATGTTATCAGAGCAGCAGGAATACATAGTCTCTGCCATAAACGAGATTGGACCTAAAGCAGCAAAATGTTTGCTTCAGCATTTCGGAAGTGTAGAGAACGTGATGAAGGCAGAATATGATGAATTAAGAAAGGTTCGGAACATTGGACCAAAGACAGCTGCTAGAATAAGGGAAGTTGTATCAGCAGAGTATAAAGGATGATTTAAGAATTAGATCATCCTTTTATCGAAACTACTTTTTCAACCTGTCTATGATATCCAGGCTCTTTTCAATAAGCTCTAGGAACTCCTTGATCTTACGTGGATCCTGTTCCTGATGCATAGACTGTGCAAGCACAATGGTTTTTTTAACCAGGATCGCTTCCAGATCCGGTAAAGAACTGGTAGAAAGTCCCTTAGATTGAACTGGAGCTTCTGAATTAATAGAAGCGCTTTTATTACCTTGAGCAGCCAGGTCAATAGGAGATGGTTTAGACTCTGTAACAGGAGAGACCGTGGAAGAAAGATCAGTTGTCTCCACTGGTTTTTTCTGAGCCTGAACTGGAGGCTTCTGCCCCGTATCACATAACGGACAAATGATATTGCCTTTATACCTAAACAATGGAGCTCCGCATTCTGCACAGTGCTGTGCCAGCATTGTACCGCCGATCTCAAGCATTCGTGAGATCTTAGATATTGATTCGTCGTCCTTTTGACTCATGTGTTCCTCTATTGCATTATTGAGATATATCATTGAGATATTACCAATGAAAGTCTTTTTATACCATATAATGGTTTAGTTGTAACTTGATTATCTTATTTTAGTGATAAGTCATCTGAAGGTGATTTGTATGGCAAGTGATTTTAAAGACGTTATAAACCAGTGTATACAGATATTAGAGCAGATCGCAAACGACAGTTCTGTTCCAAGAAATATAAGGCGTTCTGCAAGTGATGTGCTGACCACACTGAAAAAAGAAGACGAGCCCCTGTTTATGAGGACAACAGCAAGCATTTCTATTTTAGAAGATATCAGCAATGACCCAAACATTCCATTACACACCCGTACCTTGATATGGAATGTTGCAAGCCAGCTTGAAACAATTCCTGTAGATGATTAATGGTTCCTGCTAAGGAACATGGATGTTACCCTGTAAGGAGTACATCCCTTAAACCCATTTCTGAATTTGTATTATAGGCTTCAAATAATTGTGGCCTTTAAAAAGGATATATTAAGATGCTATCTCGTTAGTTGCAATTGTGGTAAATATATAATCACACCAGAGAAGCAAGAAGGAAACATGATAAAGAGTATCATTGAACAGATCAGAGAAGAACTGCAAGAAAAAGACAGAGCCAGGGAGCAAGGAATAATTTTATCTAGAGAAATTGTGCGTAATTGCAGAGTGGCAATGCAACATGTCCATAAGACGGAACTTGAAAAAGCACGTTCAATGATCCAAACTGCAAAAGAGAATATGGAAAAAATGATTTCTGTACTTGAAACTCAACCTGACCTATATTATTCAGGTTTTGTGGAACATGCCCAACAGGAATTCACAGAATGCAGCGTAATATATTCCCTTGTTTCAGAAAAAAGCATACCCAAACCCAGTGAATTAAAAGTCGAGCCTGTAGCATACCTCAATGGACTTGGAGATGCTGGCGGAGAAATAAAAAGACACATACTTGATTTGATACGTCAGGGAATGCTGGAAGAAGGAGAGAGATATCTTAGCACAATGGAAGAATTATACATGGGTTTGATGGTGTTTGACTATCCAGATGCTATGACACATGGACTTCGGGCAAAGACAGACAGACTGCGCCTGCTTCTGGAGATCTCACGAGGAGAACTTACAGCAGCAGTAAGGCAACAAAAGCTAGAAATGGCTATGAAAGCACTAGAAACTGAATTCTTATCCCGTAAATAAAGAAATAAATAATATCATACCGAATTAATCATCATCCAGAGGACATCACTATGAAATTCAATCCTGAAGATATCAAAGCAGCAGTCAAAGAAGACTTTGATGCCGCATGGAATAATGGCAGGCAATATATCAAAAGATCACCTGTTAATCAGGGATACCCGTACATGGAACTGAACTATGGGAAGGTGCATCCGGTCTACGAAACAATATCACGCCTGCGTGAAGCATACCTGAGAATGGGTTTCCATGAGATGATGAATCCGTTGATAGTAGATGAGAGAGAAGTGCATAAACAGTTTGGACATGAGGCACTTGCAGTGCTTGACAGGTGTTTCTATTTAGGAGGACTCCCAAGACCCAATGTAGGAATATCCGATGAAAGGATTACCACAATAAAAGAAATGCTGGGCGACATTGGTGAAGAAGGCATCGAAAAGATCAGGAAGATACTTCACGCGTATAAGAAGGGGGACATAGAGGGAGATGACCTTGTACCTGAAATGGCAATGAAACTGGGAGTATCTGACTCAATTATAGTAGAGATGATAGATCAGGTGTTCCCAGAGTTCAAGGAACTGACACCATTATGTGGGCGTAAGACATTACGTAGCCATATGACATCAGGCTGGTTCATAAGTCTTTCAGGCATACTGGAGCGGGGCGAACCTCCTTTTAACTTTTTCTCTATAGACCGCTGTTTTAGAAGGGAACAGGCAGAAGACGCTGCGCGTCTCATGACATATTATTCAGCATCATGTGTCATCATGGACGAGGAAGTCACAGTAGATAATGGAAAAGCGGTTGCACAGGGTCTGTTGGCACAATTCGGCTTTGAGAAGTTCAGGTTCAGACCTGATGATAAAAGAAGCAAATATTATGTCCCTGACACACAAATAGAGGTTTTTGCATATCACCCAAAGCTTGTGGGTTCAAAGACAAAATATTCAGATGGATGGGTTGAAATAGCAACTTTTGGAATATATTCACCCACCGCTCTTGCAGAATACGAAATACCATACCCCGTGATGAACCTGGGACTGGGAGTGGAAAGGCTTGCTATGATCCTGTACGGTGCAATGGATATGCGTTCTTTGACATATCCACAGATACCACAGTACTCACCATGGATCATGAATGACAACGAACTTGCAAAGACGGCCTATGTAGAAAGAACACCTGTTACCGTTGAAGGAGAACATATATTTGCTGCCATTGTTAAACAGTGCGAACTACACGGTTCTGAACCTAGCCCATGCGAATTTGCTGCATGGGAAGGCACTATCTACAACAGAAAAGTGAAAGTTTCAGTAGTAGAACCTGAGGAGAACACTAAACTTTGTGGCCCGGCAGCTTTCAATGAAGTATTGGCATTTAAGGGAGATATCCTGGGACTACCCAATAACAAGAAATGGGAAGAAGCTTTTGAAAATGATTCCGCAAGATCAGGCATAAGGTTCATAGATGCCTTCGCTGCCCAGGCAGCATGGGAAATAGAAGAAGCTGCAAAGAATGGCGAGAATTTGGTTGAAACCAGAGTAAGGATAGTAAAAGTGCCATCCGAGATCAATGTAAAAATAAAGCCCCTTGCTCAACGTTATATCACTAGCAACAATAAGAAGATAGATATTCGTGGGCCAGTTTTCACAACCGTGAGGGCAGAGATTGAATGATCCTGCATGTAACCAGCTCGATCCGAAAGGAAAAAATCTAGAAGAACTAAGAGAGATACAACTGGACATAGAGTCCCTTGTATCTTTTAATGACAGTTTTGAACCACTGAAAAACATTGCAGGCGCTGACTGCTCGTATACCGGAACAAGGTTATTGCAGTTATGGTGGTGCAGGATGCGCATGCCTTCAAGATTTTTTGAGCAAAAAGATATAGTTCAACCAGCTATGTTTTGGGTTGCTCGGCAATAAGCTTGGCTGATTAGTACTTATGGCCTGAAATACATCGATCAAAAAATGGCTGCAAATACTGTTTTAAAAATAGAGATGAGGCTTGAGAGAAATTCCCCACATGCCTGAATTGCTCACCTTGCATCAAAGAAGGGCATTTCCTCAGCATCTACTTTTGCAGCTTTACAAATCTGATTAGATGTAACGCGAAGGACTCTTGCTATAAACCTGGGTTCAAGCTGTATGCGCAAAAGAGTCATTTCACGTTCCTCGTAATAGATATCATTGCTTTGAATCATCCTATGAGTGATTACTTGGTGCTTGAGCACTTTTGCAATAATACCCATAGTACCTCCGCGCAAATCATCAGAGCTTAGATGAGTGATAAATATAAAATCACCAACATTAGACTTGTAAGCAGCAAAGAAATTGGGAGGACTGCGTACTTCAATGGTAAGAGCATGGTGATTCCGTAACTCTGAAATTACACGCTCTGACATGCCTGTTAGTGCAACGTACTCCATACAATCACCCGTACATTGGGAACTCTTTTCTCGGCGCAGGCTGCTGTTCTGTCGATTTAACATCTTCCGCAAGCCTTTGCATTTCTATCTCAATCTTCGCAGCTTGTTCAATAAGGCTCTCAGTATTAACTGACAGATCATAGAGCTGATTTAGCACATCTATTACTACTGCCGCAGCTCGTGGATCCGGATTTTGGCTCTGGGTAGCTCCCAAGAGACTGATGCCGGGTATTTCCCTTACCAGGCATTCTGCCATGATACTCCCCGATATACCGGAAATAGTACCCATCTGGAAAAGTTCTACTTTGTCCTTTATCCTTTCAAGCATTTCAAGTGTTGTAGCTGCGCCAAACACCTTGCGCTCCTCAGACATTGTAGCTATGCCTGCAATCGAAACTACTTCCTTTACATTGATGGCTTTTGCCCAGTCCAATAATGCCCTGCTGATATCATAGGATACCACTGGATTAATGGGTATATCTGAGACAACCATGACAATATTGTGCCCCTCACTTTCATATATCCTCACAGGCATATTGATGAGACCTTCATAAAGCACGGCTATTGGGGGGAAATGCCTTGAATCGATGGATCCAACATAAGTCATTTTTAGTTCATCTATGATCTGCTGGCTTGCGATATTTCCCACCAGGCCGATACCAGGAAAACCCTCTATAAGTACAGGATTCTCCGATTTGATGGGTTTTGTTACTATTTTCACGTCCTTATCATCATAATCTGTGTCTGCCAAAAGATCACCCGTTTATACATAAACACTTAATTTAATCGTTCATATTTTATACTGATCATGATAGATAAGAGCATCGTTCATAGAAATAAAGGAAGGGTAACATGGAAAAACCGATAATATATCTGGAGAGTACAGGCAAAGAGAACACACAACTGGTTATTGATGCGGCCATCAAAAGGGCTCAAGAGCTGGATATCAAGCAAATAGTAGTGGCAAGTACTACGGGATACACAGCATTGGAGATGGCAAAAGCTGCTAAAGGAAAAAATCTGAAGATCATTTGTGTGAGCTACCAGTATGGAGTCAAAGGAGATGGAAAATGGGAGATGGATCTTGATACCTTGAAAGAATTGCAAAATATGGGCGTGGAAGTTGTCGTCCAGTCTCACCTGTTCTCAGGAATAGAAAGAGCTATCTCTAATAAATTAGCTGGAGCCAGCAGAGTGGATGTAATATCTAACACGCTACGCTCTTTGTTCGGCCAGGGATTCAAAGTGGTTGCGGAGATTACAATGATGGCAGCTGATTCTGGGAAGATACCAGTATCTTCTGAAACTGAGGTCATTGCAATTGGAGGCACAGGACACGGTGCAGATGTAGCAGTTGTTATCAGGCCATCACATTCACAGAAGTTCTTCGATGCGCAAATAAGAGAGATTATTGCAATGCCAAGAATAAGACAATAGACCAGTATATATTACTGGATTTCTTCTTTTTTGTTATCTTCTGACAGGAGATCTGTTTGTAAGTTCTCACTGACATCATGATCTGAATTTGAGGTTGAGCTTTGGATGTTGATAGCATATTTAAGAGCTACTGCCGTGATGGCAACTGAAACTGCAAAAAGGATTATTGCGATGAGAAAAGCTAGTAATGTGTTCATATTAGTTCAAGAAATAAAAGATGGAAGTACTGTAAAGTACTTCACTGAGGTTTCTCATAAAGCTTTGTCTTCTGGAACAGCTTGCCTCCCTTCTTTGAATGGGGCTGCCTGAAAACAGTATCATTGGCTTTCTCGATCTCACGTGCTTCGATTGCGAGCTGGGCTGCTGCCCTCATCATTTCATGGCCTGCTGCAGTTGTAAGAGCCACCTGTTCGAGTTCCTTCATCATGAAGCATGCAGGGAAGTTGATCTTTGCAACCATGTCAGCCATGTGGAGTGCTGCAAGACCTTTTGCTTTTGCATATGGGTTGTTGAAGTGAGCTCTCTCGATACATATCTCTGGCTTTGCAAGAATGTGGGGTAACTGTATTGGCTCGCCTGCATCTACCTGGGCTGCGACCTTATCCAACTCTTCCTGAATGAGCCTTACTACACCACATGTAGAGAGGACTTTCATTGCATCAGAGTTGAAGGATGCCATTTCTACAGGATCAAGGAACTCTGTCTTTGCACCAATGAGTGGGTCGACGGTCATAATAATGTAACCGAAGCCTGCCTGTTGTAGAGCTTCACGGTCCTCTTTCTTGGTAGGCCCATCGGAAACAATGATGCATGGCACATCTTTAAAGTGTTCACGTGCTGCAGTTGGACCTGGGGCGCTGGAGTTTGGACTGATCATAATATAAAAATCAGCTTCCATTTTCTTGATATCTGATGTTGCAGCGGCTTCGTCTTTGCCCATTTTGGGACCGGTACCTAAAACGCGTATACTGATACCTTCTCTTGCTGCAATCTCATCCTGTACCAGATCAATGACCTGGCTCATACCTAAATTACCTAGTTTAACAATTCCAATCTTGGCCATATAAAATCACAGGACAGCAATTGTACAGTGTAGCATATATTACTTTTGGAAAGCAGAAGAACACTTGAGTAGAGAGTTACTGGAACGAATAGAGAGTTTGGAAAATTACAACAACTTAGAAGAATCTATCCGAAAAGGTTAAAAGCAATGTCATTTATTTCACATCAGCCTGTTCCATAAGTCCCATTTACAATCTTAAATCCTAGGTTGATCAAGTGAGTTATATAAGTGATCTTTCTGAGAAAAATAATGATAGTACTAAATTGATAGTATTTGATATGGACAGTACGCTGATCGATGCTGAAACGATCGATGAGCTTGCTAAGGCAGCAGGAGTAGGGCAAGAGGTATCAGCAATAACCGAAAGGGCTATGAAAGGAGAGATAGATTTCTCTCAAGCACTTACCGAGAGAGTAAAGCTTCTGAAAGGATTAACTTTAGAAGATGCAACTACCGCCTTGGATAAGATGCCTCTTATGCCTGGTGCTAAAGAACTGATCAATTTCGTGAAATCTGTAGGTTATACTACTGCAATGGTATCTGGAGGATTCACACTATCGTCGGAAAGAGTGGGAAAACTACTTGGAATAGATCACGTAGTATCCAACGAACTAATAGTAGAGGATGGAATCATCACTGGTGAAGTGGTGGGGTCCCTTACTGCACAGAACTCAAAGGAACTGGTGCTTGAAGAAATTGCAGCTCAGCACGGGATCGCACCTGAAGATTGCATAGTTGTAGGTGACGGGGCAAATGATATATGTATCTTCAAAAGAGCAAGATATGCTATAGCATTCAATTCGAAGCCCGTATTACGGCAACATGCAGATATTGTGATTATAGAGAAGAACCTCAAAGCTGTGATTCCAGTAATCGAGTCTTTCGATCTGGATCAGCGGTGTGTATCGTGCATTAGAAATGCATGAAACGCCGGCTTCAACGCCGGAGAGGGAGGATTAACAAGCGATGTTGAAAGAACTGAACGAAAAGAAGACAGAGCTGAAAAGACTGTCCGAGGAATACAAGACACAGCGCAACGAACTCAATGCCGAGGCAAGCAAGCTTGCTGCAAAGCGTAATGAGCTCAACAAGAAGACTAAAGACCTTATCAACGAGGCTCAGAATCATAAGAACCTTCGCGATGAGAACAATGTGAAGGTTAAAGAGCACAAAGACTCCAGGGATGAGATCAACAATCGGGCCAATGAGATATATGCCCAGATAGATACCATACGTGGGGAGAACAATCTTACAGGACCATCAATTAAAGATATCCGTAAAGATATCGATCGCCTGGAATTTGCACAGCAGACAGAAGTTCTCAGCACAAGTAAGGAAAGAGAACTTGTAAACAAGATCACAGAGCTGCGCAAGATATACAATGCTAAGAAGCAGCAGCTTGAAAGCAACCAGGAATTAAAGGAACTACTCACAAAGGCACAGGAAATCAGAGACGAAGCTTCAAATGAACACACACTGCTTTCCGAATACGCGCAAAAAGCACAGGAATATCATGACCTCATGATAGCTACCTTTAAGGAAGCTGACAAGATACGTGCCGAATCCGATGCTGCACATAAGGAATTCGTAAAGTTCCAGGAAAGTGCAGATGAGAAACACAAAAAGTTCATAGCTGCCCAGAAAGAGATAAGGGACATTGATAAAGAAGTCCGCAAGCTCAAGAAGGGAGAAACTGACGGAAGAAGGGAAGTATCCAAGGCCGATATGCGCAAGGATGCCGAAGATATCTTTGATAAGTTCAAAGCCGGAGAGAAACTCACCACAGAGAACCTCATGGCACTTCAGAGATCTGGATTGTTATAAAAAACTAAAAAGGGTGTTATCACCCTTTAAATTAAATTTTCCTTTTTTAATCATTTAAACCCAGACGGATACGTCTGAATTCGGAATTACGCATTAAGCATTTGCCACCTATAAAAGTAGTATCGTTAGTTATCTTTTTCCATATAAATCTTAGATTGTCATCGTGGATATTACCATAGCTTAGAGGTAGACAAGAGCAGGGCCACACATTACCTTCGGGAGTTATATGAAGCCATTTTCTCCCAGCGAAACAACCCATTTTCTCCACTATATGGGGTATAGGGAATATTCGTGGACCATCGGAATCATTTGCACGGAGCACAAAATCATCGAATTTTTTCCGGTCTTCTGCCGAAAGCACTTCGTTCGTACGCTCAAGCCATCTGCCAGTTGGAACGATCTCAAAGAAGGAGATTTCGTGCACGCCTGTTTCACGAGCAAGTTTATAGAAATCATCCAGTTCATGTATGTTCCTGGGAGAAATGACCACATACATGTTCACAAGCAGACCAGCCTCTATTCCATTGCGTATTGCAGACATAGCATCCTTGAATACACCTGCACGACCACGCATGAGATCATGCCCTTCTTCATTAGCACTGTCCAGGCTTACACTAAGCATGTACAGACCAGCTTCTTTAAGACATTGTGCACGCTCCTTAGTAAAACCCACGCCCGAAGTGAATAGACCAGGGATAGCACGCTGCGGATCTACATAAGAAATCAGCCCTTCTAAGCCTGCATAAAGCAGGGGCTCTCCTCCATCGAATATAATTAAGGTCGTACCTAGATCCTGCGCTTGATCGATGATAGACCTTACAACATTTGGTTCCAATTTTGCACGATTGCTTGTATCAGGCAACGCACAATGAAGGCATTTATTAGGACAATCCTCAGTAATAGAAATTGTCAATTGTTCAGGTATGTATTTACCCCTTATATTTCCTAACTGACTGGATACAAGCCGATCAAAGGGCTTACTGGGTATAGGAGGCATCCATGTAGAATAAATGAGTCTGTCAGACCCCACTTTTGAAGGCTTTGTACCATCGAACATCTGCATAAGGTCTTTTACAAGCGTTTTAAATACAGGTGATACTAAACCTTCAGTATCCATCTTCACAAAGCCATTTTGAATTGTTGCATAGACCTTAAAAAGGGGATTCCTATAAAAGTAGTATTTATTCGGAGTCACTGATTACTTCCTCCTTAATGCAGCCCTGTAGGCAAGCAAGGAAGATGGCTTTTTCTTGAGCATGAACATGCCTGTACGCATTGCCTTGACCACAGGATTACCTTGAATGAAAGAAAGGTCCTCACCCTCAAATACCTGCATCATGGCATCTATTTCCTTATCCGTCATTTTGCGCAGTGCCTCAAGTGCAATACGACCGAGATAGTATTCATTCCTGTATTCCTGGTTCCAACGTTTCCTATACTGTGACAAAAAAGTTGCAGAAACGTTGCCCTTTGCAATAGCATCTGCTGCCACATCACCACACATCTGACCAGCATGCATAGCATATCCTATACCAGACTGGGCAGCAGAACCTCCGGTGACCATAACGCCTTCAGCGACTATTTCTCCAGGTATAGCAGCAATAGGATCACCTCCAACTGATTTACTGATAACTGAGATGTCATTTAAGCCTTTTATATTCTTGAAACGCTCTACCCAGGCATCAAAGAAAGATGAAACGTCTGTTCCATGCCTGCGTACATAAACACCTAGAGTTGCACGATCGCCACCACAAGGAGAATAGGTTGATTTCCATCCTGGTGCATGGTTACCCACATAGTATTCGAACATATCTGGCTCCCCCAGACCTGGTGCCTCTACCTCTGCCTCCATAGACCATGCTATATCACGGGGATATTTAATAGGTTTCATACCCAAAAGCCCTGCAATTCTGGAGTTGATACCATCAGAAATAATGACAAATTTAGATTTCAATATCCCTTCATTGGTACTTAAGGAAAAAATACCTTCACTGCGGATTACATTAAGAGCTTCTATCCCTGTGCGGACATCAACACCTGCCTTACGCACCTGTTGTGCATAATATTCATCGAATTTCTTACGGTCCAGGAAATATGCAGGGCTCTGTATAACAACTTCACCACCTGAAGGAGCTACAATGTGCGCACCTTTGAGATTTTTTATCACGTACCCCTGATCAACAGTCTCGCCAGCTCTATCGAACATTCCTTTAAAAAAAGTATTGGCAGGATGAGTAGGGTTGCCAATTACCTCTTTTCGTTCAATAAGAATAACATTTGCACCTTTTAAAGCAGCATTACGAGCAGCCATAAGACCTGCCGGGGAAGCACCAATTACTATAATATCTGCATCCATTGCAATTACCTTACCATAATATAGAAGCGTAGCTGGTTGATAGTACCATAAGAAGTACATCGACTATGAGCGAACCGAACATTATACCCCTGTAGCGCGAACCCTGAAGGAAGAGACGACCTCCCCTCTCAGGAGTTGAGTTTTTAATAAAATTAAATGATTGTGATAACATCCATAGACCCGCAAGAATAGCACCTGTAAAAAACACTGGCCCAAGGTGGGCAGTGATGCCTATTGCAATAGAAGCAATAACTCCTACGATCCACATGAAAGTAACAAACTTGGCAGTAACCGGTACGCCAAATGTTACAGGAAAAGTAGGGGCGCCACGCGCTCGGTCTCCTTCTACATCCCTTGCAACACCGGAAAGTGTGAATCCCCAGTCAGTAAAACACATCATTAAACCCAAAAAGACAGCTGGAAGAGGTAAAATGGAACCGTAATCAGGTTGTTTGAGTATTCCTGCAGGATCGAAGGCCAGCCATATACCAACGGGCACAAGTCCATAAGATATCCCCACAGGAACGAAGCTTAAGAAAGTAGATCTTTTGGCTAAACTTGAATATATACTAATGGTTGCAACTGCTGCAACAAGTACAACAAAGGATTCTGGATTGAGTACTAATGCAGCTGTTGATGCTATTATTGCAAGGAAAACAGCATATTTGAGGGCTTTTTGTTTACTGAGTTGTGCAGATGGCAGAGGTCTGTTTGGGAGATTAATACTATCAATGTCCACGTCACAGCAGTCATTATATACATATGAGCTTGTGATTGCTGCATATCCCCCAATTACTGCTATAATAAATGATAAAATTGAAGGTAAAGAACCTGTTGCTAGATATGAAGCAAGCAATGCACTGGCTGCTGGTAGGGCAAGATCCATCTCTGCTATTTCTGGCCTTAGTAATTCAATGAATGGATGAGTGGTCTTTGAATCTGAGATTGAAACCAATTAGATCACCGAAAGAACCTGATTTTAAGAATCTACACATTGTATTTAGTTGATAGTATTACATTAGATAATAATAGCTACCGGTTTCAATTTCTCTACCAGAGGATGTTCAAACCTTCCTGCCATCATAAAAGTAAACTTTGCATCGGGATTGAGTTCTATAAGTTTAAGGACATTAGTATAGGCTTCTTCAAGGGATTCATAATCCGGAATGTGAACTGATTCGGTATTGAAGGGATAAATTTCAGCTAGCTCCTGTGGAAATGCACCAAATGGTGGCCTGAATATAAGAACATGATCAAAGTCTGCGTCTATGCGTGTAGGTGTGGCCCTGATCAGGACTTTGCCTTTTAGTGAAAAACGGCCTAACTTTTGAGAGAAACGCAAAACTTCAGGTCGTTTCGAGGATTCTGGACCACAGTAGAAGAAAGTAGATTTTGATGCTGGATCGTGTTGCTCCAGCCAATCAGCGTGCTTATACATCTGTTTCAGGGCTGAAAGTAACCGGGGATGCGCGCGGCATCTTTGTTCTACAAGTTCCAGTAAGTTACCTTCTTTTATGGATTGCTTTACATGGCGCATTTCTTGAAACGTTACATAGAGATTATGACGAGCCAGAAGGTCCTGACAGTTGGATGCTTTTTTGAGTTGTTCTGCTGTATGTGATACGCATATAGGACATGAACATGGTAGATACTGAAGTTGATCTACATGATATGTGCCTGTGGTAGTTATGTACCTTCTATCCTTTGCATAAAGAGCATAGGCTGCAGAATCAAATAGATCGCACCCCAGAGATACTGCAAGAGCAAACATCATAGGATGGCCTGCTCCGAACAGATGAACAGGGGCAGAAGGGTCTAATCCTTTCTTGGCAGAAATAATGACATCTACAAGATCCGCATAGCGGTATGTTTCCATGAGAGGTACTACCGCACCAAATGGGTAGACATCAAAACCCACTTCTGAGAGAGTACGTGCACATTGCTCACGCAGATCAGGATAACTTGAACCCTGAACTGGTCCTGCTAGTAACATGTCACCTTTGACCAGCTCTCTGGCAGCTTTAAGGCGTTGAATAGTGATATTTAGCTCAGACTCTGCCTGTTCTCTTGTAACATTAGGAGGAGTAGGAATATCGAGAGGAACACCTACATCAGAACCGATTTTCTGCTGGAACTCCACGATCTGTTCGTTTGTTACCTCTACCTCACCGTAAACGGATAATTGGAATGAGCCAGAATCAGTCATAATAGGGCCATCAAAACCCAGCAGGGAATGCAAACCATCCTTAAGTGCTTTCTCGCGCAGTTCCTCTTTGCGATATATAATATAAGAATTAGTAATGAGCATTTGAGCCCCGAAATCTCGCATTTCTGAAGGCTTGATGGTCTGAATGTTGGGATTGATAACAGGCATGACGGTAGGGGTTTCCACTACGCCATGAGCAGTGGTTAGTTTACCGATGCGTCCTGCAGCATCCTTGTGAAGGATCTCGAATCTGGATGTCATGTGGGGTAGATAAAAGTAAAGATATATGTATGTTGCCTCATGAAAAAATGATTGAAGATCGATTAAGTATAGCATTGAAAGCAAAATGAGATATAAACTAACTGTGCATTGATAAGGGATGCTAATAAAACAAAATAGTAGTATAAACTAGTTAAGAGATTGAGTTATTAGAATTAGAGTTTAAATC
>DAKU01000058.1:3544-5873 GCA_002508425.1 Methanosarcinaceae archaeon UBA470 | reverse complement strand
TCAAATTTCTATTACAGAGGCAGGCTCGACGAACTTACTTTGTATAAAAAAGCTCTGTCGGATGAAGAAATCATGAATTATTACAATACTACTGTGCAGTCCTGAAGTGATAAAAATGGCGCGAAAGATATGTGCTCAAAGATCAGAAGATGCTGTATCCACAGTTGTGTCTGCCATTCTTCTGCTAGCATTGGTAGTTGCTTTAATCACATCAATTAATGTGAGGTATGTCCCACAGTGGACTGAAGACGCTGAGCACTTGCATATGCGCAGTGTTATTAAAGATATGTCGCAGCTTAAGTCCGGTGTTGATCTGATGCTTACAGCCTCTGGTACAGAAACTGGGTCTTTTTCTGCAGGCATGCCCGTCACCATGGGCGGTGGAGAAGTTCCTTTCTTCAGTTCATTATCTTCAAGCTCCACTTTGTTACTTAACACGCGGACTGTTAACATGTATATTATTACTGAATTGAGCGGAGTAAATCAGGACACCGGAGATATGATGAAAGGTATGGGAAGTGTGGACTTCCTGTCAAACAATGATTATTATCCAAACCAAAGGTTTTCTTATGAATGTGGAGGATTAGTAATAGGCCAGGACAATCGCTCTGTTATGAAAATGGTCCCACATATCAGTGTAACTGAATCTTTGAACGATACTATTGATGTGACTATAGATGCTGTAAAGCTTGGAGGTTTACAGAGGACCATGAGTAGTAATAGTATGGAAGAAGTTTATGTTACGTCTAGCAATTCAGCATCCATTTATAATGGAAGTACACTTGTGGATAAACTTACATTGGTTGTGGAAAGTGAGAACTCTATGGCATGGCAGGATTACCTAAGTAAACTTATGCAAGCTTCACACCTTGATGCTGATCAATACAGTATAAATTCCAACTCTACAACAACGGTTCTTCATATTTCAGGAGACGCTGGTGCTGATATAAGACCAATGGTGAATGTGTATACTTTCAATGTTAGCCTGAATGTACTTTAAATTTTATTTTGTTCATCTGATAAGGCTTAAGTCATTTGAACACGAATTGTTTTATGGGGTTTTTGTATGATCAAAGAAGCTATGCTTTACGATAAGCTCGAAGGGAACAAAGTGCATTGTAAGGTCTGTGGGCACAGATGTATCATAGCTGATGGTAAGAGGGGATTTTGCAGGGTTCGCGAGAATAAAAACGGCATTCTTTACACTTTAATATATAACACTGTTTCCAGTGAGGCTGTTGATCCTATTGAAAAAAAACCGTTGTTCCATTTTTATCCGGGTACACTTGCATATTCACTGGGTACCGTCGGATGCAATTTCAGATGCAAGCATTGTCAGAACTGGACAATATCACAAATAGAGGTAGATAAAGCATATACAGTTGAAATCACACCTGAAGAGGCTGTACAGAGGGCACTCGCAGTGGGTGCAAAGACTATTGCATGGACCTATAATGAACCTACCATCTGGTATGAGTACACATATGATTGTGCAAGGGTTGCAAAGAAGGCAGGGCTTGCAACTGCATATATTACGAATGGATATATTACAGCCGAAGCATTGGAGCATATATCTCCATACCTGGATGCTTTCAGAGTGGACATTAAGGCATTTACGGATACTTTTTACACAGAGATTGCCAGTGCAAAACTTGGGCCAGTGCTGACATCGGCAAAACTTGCCCATGAACTTGGGATGCATGTGGAAGTTGTGAACCTCGTGATCCCCACATATAATGATTCTTCAGAGGAGATCCGAAACATGGTAAAGTGGATATATGAAAACCTTGGGCCAGATACTCCTTTGCACTTCACGCGTTTTCAGCCCCAATATAAGATGTCAGAACTCATTCCTACCCCGGTCCGAAAGCTGGAAGAGGCACACAAAATAGCTAAAGATGAAGGAATGAAGTTTGTTTATATAGGCAATATGCCTGGACATGATTATGAAAACACCTACTGTCCTAAATGTGGGGCTCTATTGATCAAGAGAAATGCGTTCTCTTTGTTAGAGTATAATATTACTTCAAAGGGGTCATGCCCGAAATGTGGAGAGCCCATTCCAATTATAGGTGCGGCGCACAATGAACGACTGATGAAATCAGATTGAAGAGCAGTAATCAATAAAGATGACTTGGAACATTGAGCTTATATTGATAACGCTATTAGTTCCACTATAATATATACAATCATCATAATTTGTACTTAGTCTATTGATTTCAAATCAATGAAAAAGGCACTGCAAACACAAAGTTTAAAAACAATAAGTGCATTAAGACGTTTCGCGCGTAGGGCGCAGATGCAAGCCGCCATAACTCAGTTGGTAGAG
>DAKU01000058.1:0-3524 GCA_002508425.1 Methanosarcinaceae archaeon UBA470 | reverse complement strand
GCCCGGCTCATAACCGGGCGGCCACCGGTTCAAATCCGGTCAGGCCCACTGAAGAACATTAGATATTCCAGAGGTTTTAATGCTCTTTATACACTTTTCTTTTCTATAGGCCTTAACTTATTATGACAGCGTGGGAATTTCAAGTGAATAAGAAAGGATTATATATGGAAATAGAGTGGATTTAATCGTGGTAGGTATGAAAAGTAAAAGTCGTGTGAAAAAGGTGGCAATTGTATTGGCCACATATCTGCTCATGATAGTTGCCTTAGTATTAGTTTCAGGCTTGATCCTATAAGGCTATTGATATAGAAAAGAGCAATCTCATATTTTCTACTCTTTGGTTTTATCCAGTTCAGGATGCGGTTCTGAATTCATTTGTCCTGAACTGGATTCCCCCATTTCATCCTTTGTTTTTCTCTTGCATTATTGGCGCATGCTCCATAGGAGGTAAACTACCCATATTTTAGCAGGCAGAACTGCAAATAAAAATAGGAATTACTTGTATTTAATAACTTGTACATTAAATATAAACTGAGTCCACTAATTATCAACTATTGCACTTGTTTAATGTTATTAGCATACACTCTAATCAGTAGTGATATTCTTTCTTCCACAATTTGACCGATGAATGTATCTATATGAATAACATATTTAGAGAGTACCAAATCCGCAGCATAGGGATATTCAACATACATTTTTTCACAGGAGATCAAATCCTTGATAGCACTTCGGTTTTACAGGATTTATGATATCGGATTGGAAATTAATCTTGATTGGCTGGAAAGGGAACTTGCTGCAAGTTTCCATATTGCCAGAACAAGTTTCCGGCGTGTTAAACCAAAATCCATTATAATGGATGTGCCACCTCTTTTAATAAAAATGGGACGTTCTACTGTGGAAAAGGCAGGTAAAAAGTTTGAATTTAACGTATTTGCTCGCATCTTTGATATAGGAGCTATCAGTCTTTGTTTTGTTTATGAAAGGCCAGAATCTGATTTTTTGATTCTCGAAGAAACAGCGCTTATTTTTGCAGAACAGGAAGGGCTCTCTGAGCTATTCCTATCACACCTTAGAACACTTACTGAAATACTCAAGCCCCACATAAGAGGTTTTGCATTAAACCCAGAATTCTTTGAAGACTATACAATATATCTCATGGATTGGGTAGATGAATCTATAGATCCATTACCATTGCTTGCAGGAGAAAAAAAGAACTTTTCCCTGCAAATGAGAGAAGAGATCCTCAAAGGTACACAGAGTTACACTAAAGAAGATCTAGCAATACTTTCCTGGGGTTCCGCCCTGCTTTGCAACCCGGATAGTCCCACTGATCTTTTTGATCTCATTGAATTTGCAAATGTACAGGTGTTCGAACTGCGCTATTATGATAGAGAACTTAGCCGTCAGATGGGTAAAATGTATGATGATATTGTGCTAGCTGATAAGCTTCCTCCTTTTAGAAGAAGGTATCAGTATCGATTAATAATGATGCAGTTGATGCAGAACAATGCAGAGATATCTGAAATTACTGAAAAGGTAAATAACCTTATCAAGGTCACAGAGGACATTTATTATGCCAGAGTTTATGCATCAGTGTTAAAAATGCTGCGAAGCGGCCAATGGAGTGAAAGCGTTAGCCATAAGATAGAAGTGATTCGGGACAATTATTCTATGCTTTCAGAAGAGGTGCGCATTCAGCACTCCAACTCCTTGGAGTGGATAGTTATAATTCTCATAGCCCTTGAAATTATTATGGCCGTCGTAGAAAGACTAATATAAAATCTCATCCACTTAACAAAAGTGTGAATAAAAGGATCTATAATATCCCCTGATTTATGTTTTCAAGGGATATTTCACTGCTAATATCTTGTGTTGGATGTCTATGCAACAGAAGACAGTTCTTTGCAGCGGATCACAGTTTTGGTATACTTTTGTATGTTTTTGATCCTGTAAAGTTCCCTGCCGGCAGCAAATGTAAAAGCACGTCCCTCTTTTCCAGCCCTTCCAGTCCTGCCTATCCGATGAATATAGGATTCGGTATCCTGAGGGATGTCATAATTGAAAACAGCCTCGATGTTCTTTACATCTATTCCTCTGGAAGCCACATCTGTAGCTACAAGAGTTGCTATCTCTCCGTTCTTGAAGCTGGACATTACTTCATCTCTTTGCTTCTGTCTCATGTCCCCATGCAGTCCATCGACAAGATAGCCTTTTCTTCTAAGGGTGACTACCAGTTCGTCAACACCTTTTTTAGTGTTGCAGAATACTAGGGAGGATTTCATTTCATACGCATCCATTACCCGACATAACATATCGTGCTTTGGTCTGCCTTTGGTTTCAAGATAGAACTGTTCTATCTGAGAAACATTAACATTATTCTGCTGAGTCTTTATCAACAGTGGTTCCCGCTGATATTTGGCTGTTAGTTTAATGATGGGTTTAGGCATAGTTGCGGAAAAGAAAATCGTTTGCCTTTTATCATTAGCTTTTTCAAGGATTAGTTCGATATCTTCTCTGAATCCCATATCTAACATCTTATCGGCTTCATCCAGCACAATCATTTTTATGTTATCAAGCTTCAGAGTATTGCGCTCAAGATGGTCCATTATTCTTCCGGGAGTACCAACGACTATATGCACACCTTTTTTTAGAGACTTCATTTGTCTTTCGATGGACTGCCCTCCAAAAATAGCGCGGATCTTAGTATCCCTGTATCTTGCAAGCTTGTTCATTTCTTCAGAAACCTGATTTGCAAGTTCCCTAGTAGGACAAAGTACAAGTATTTGCACCTTATTTTGTGCAATATCCACCATTTCTAAGGCTGGTATCCCAAAGGCTGCTGTTTTACCGGTACCCGTTTCTGCCTGGCCGATCACATCCCTTCCTTCAAGGATATGAGGAATAGCCTGTACCTGTATAGGAGTAGGGTAGGAGAAACCCATATATTCTATTGCTTTTTTGATATCTGCAGATAAATGCAAGTCATTGAATGTAATTTTTTCCATAGTAAAGTTCCTGTGTGTTGAAACACAATTTCATTTTAAATGAGTCAAAATAATAATAAGAAGGTTGACAGGTAGCTGTCCCACCTGCCACACCAAAAAATCTAATTTAGTTGGATACTTCAGCGAATGCGAACTTGCGCATTACCTTTGTGACCTTTATGGTCACTTCATCGCCAACGGAAGTACCTGGCACAAATATTACAAAGCCACTTACTCTGGCAATGCCGTCTCCCTCTCTTGCGAGGTCTTCAATCTTTACTTCATATTCTTTTCCAGCATCCACTGGGGCAGTTGGTTCATTTCCGAACAAATAATTCACGTCCTTATATTAGCTTAAGAAACCCAACTATAATGAAAACATAACGGAAAAACAGCATCTACAGAAAAGTAACACTATTTAATGCCAATACGTTTATCTACACAGTTTATATCTTAAAGCAATCCTAAGTGGAGCTGATCGTATATAAGAGTGTTGCTGTCCTTTTCCCTTTTAATTGAGATTGTCTAATTAGAACTTGA
>DAKU01000104.1 GCA_002508425.1 Methanosarcinaceae archaeon UBA470 | reverse complement strand
GAGAGTAATTCTAAAATATAAAATACCTACTAAGTAAGTATAACTCAATCTGACCATTTAAGTCTCTTTATAAAACTAGTTAGAAACATTCAATTACTATGAATTACATCACAGGGATCGCCATGCCAAATAAAAGGAAAAATTCTGTTGATATTCCAATTGTTGCTGCTCTTGTATTGCTTACGGACTTATTCATACTCATACCAGAGCTAGCAGCTACTCCTATTCGTTCGGTGCTGGGTTTGCCCATGGTACTGTTCCTGCCAGGATATGCTTTAATAGCTGCTCTTTTTCCAGCAAAAGATGATCTTGATGGCATTGAACGTCTGGCACTGAGTTTAGGTCTCAGTATCGCCGTAGTACCGCTAATAGGCCTTGGACTCAATTATACTCCTTGGGGCATAAGGCTGATTCCAATCCTGGTTTCTTTATCGGTATTTACTTTCATTATGTGTTTAGTTGCGGTTTACAGGAGAGCTCAGCTTCCTTCAGATAAAGCATTTTCACTTTCTTTGGGTGAAGTATATGATGCCGTAAAAGCACCTGTAAGCAGTCAGCACGAATCAAAGTTAGACCGCATTCTTTCAATAATTCTTGTCATCGCTGTCTTAGCATCAGTGGTTGCACTTGTTCATGTTATTGTAACTCCTAAACAAGGAGAAAAGTTTACGGAATTTTACATCCTTGGAATGGGTGGCAAGGCGGACAATTATACTACACATTTTGCTTTAGGTGACAGTGGACAGGTGATTGTGGGTGTTGTCAATCACGAATATGAAAATGTAAAATATACCATGGATATCAGGCTTAATAATGAGTCTCTTTCGGTTCCACCCAATGCTCAGAGTTTCACTTTGGATCACAATGCTACCTGGGAGCAGCCTGTGACGTTCACTCCAAACTCTGCTGGTAATAACATGAAATTAGAGTTTTTGCTCTACAAGAACGGAAATTTGACTGTTCCTTATAGAGATCTTCATCTATGGGTCAATGTAACGAGGGGTATCAATGCAACCGAATGAAGACAGCGTTTATAGTAAACGTCAGGAGCACGATTTATCCCGTATGGCCAGCAGGTCGGTACTTCCTGTTCTGGTTACAGTCTTACTCATAGCAATTGCTGAAGTCCTTATGCTTTTAGGAATAAGGGGAGCAGCAGTCCTGCTACATATGTTTGTTCTTATAGTTGTGTCTATAAGCACTGTACGCATCAAAGATAAGTATATAATTTGGGCTCTCCAGGCCCTTATGCTGTTACCTCTGTTAAGGCTGATTAATTTCTCCATGCCCGTATTTTCAGAAATGGTGTTGTATCGGTATTTCTATATCTATATCCCTTTATTCATACCCATATTTCTTATAATCAGGCACCAGAGTTTTTCTCCGGTACAGCTTGGCCTGTCTTTCAAGAGAATAATTCTTTATTTGCCTCTTTCACTGTTAGTTGGCTTGCTAATAGCAGAAGCTGAATATTTTATCATGTCTACTGGTCCTGTTGTGCCAAACCTGTCTTTCTATAATATTGTTGACGTTGCTTTGATCATGATCTTTTGCGTAGGTTTGGTGGAGGAACTTGTTTTCAGGTCTATTCTACAAACAAGGCTTGAGGGTGTATTTGGCTCCTCAGTGGGACTTATTGTCACTAGTTTCCTTTTTGGCATTATGAGTTCTGGTTATGGTACCGTCTCTGAAATTCTCTTTGCATCCGTTGTAGGTCTTATGCTGGGTTACATGTTCAGTAAAACTCGCAGTTTACCTCTCGTTGCTCTTACTCACGGTCTTGTTAATATCTTCCTTTTTGCCCTCATACCTTTGCTAGGTCCAGGGCTTGGGATAATCTGATTTGTACTCAATGACTTGCCGATTAAATGTGCTTTGCAGTAAGGTATAGATACCTTGCAAGTCATTAATATTTTTCAGATACATTGGAGTAAAATGGTTCTATTTTTCCTGAAAACAGAATGGGTAGTATAGGTTCTGTACGTGGTCAATGTATAATGATGATCCTCAAAAAAAAGAATACTTATGTGCCCAGTTGCACATAATTATATGAATGGCAATGCTATTAAGTAAGTCTTCAGATAATCGCGATTATCTTATAAATTACAATTGCAGCAAAGCAAATCACTAGTGGCATTATGTTCATGTCAAGTGAACACTCAATAGTGTTATTCCACCGTGTGGATGCGGCTAACATAAGCTTTGCAGAAAGTAGTGTCACCAAAGTAATAACTGCAAGAACTCCATATTCAGGAAGTCCCATGGGTGTGGTCATCGATGTGATTCCACCATTTGTGGTTGCAGATGCTACTGCACTTGCTAACGCCACAGACGCTATAGATGTTAACATATTGTCCTGTCCTTATTCCTTATCACTATATATATCTTTTCTACTGTTAGATTACTATTAGGCATTTATTATTANNTTATAACTAATTAATATATTTAGATATATGCCCAATATCCACGATAGAACTAAATCCAACCTATATGGTATCAAAGGGTTGCATAATGTTTATTCATGGAATGGTCTTGCTATCCATTTTAAGAACAGTTCTCGGGTGCAAAGATGTGAATTTTTTAGTTCATGCAAGTCTAATCGTAAGTCTAATTCTTGTAATTTCTCTATTAAAAGACAGGATGCAATCTACATGTTGGCATCAGAATTTAATGTGACACTAGATCTGGCCGAGAAACTTATCGATACTCTACTCGACATGGGTAATGCACGTGCTCTACGCTGTGTAAAAAATGAGTATGATCCTTTTGATGAAGGTACAAGGATGCTAGTGTTCTATGAGGAACTGTAATTCTGTATATCAAAAAATTATTATGTATCTACGTTCATCTGCATCCTATGTTTACGATCATTACAGGTGCTCAGTTTGGTGATGAAGGCAAAGGTAAGATAGTTGACCTTATATCCGGTAAATATGATCTCGTGGTAAGATTCCAGGGTGGGGATAACGCCGGTCACACTGTCAAAGTAGGTGACAGTGTATACAAGCTGCACCTTATACCTTCTGGTTTTTTGTTGGATTCCAGGGTTCTTATTGGTCCAGGCACGGTTCTTAATCCTCAATCTCTTGCACAAGAACTTGAAATGCTTGCACAGGGTGGAATTCATATTGGTCCTGATAAGCTTGGTATCGATGCAAAGACTAGCATTATCATGCCATACCATATCGAGCTTGATGGCCTGAAGGAGTCTAGCCGCTCTGAGAAGATCGGTACAACTAAAAAAGGCATAGGCTTTGCATATATCGACAAGGTTGCAAGAGATGAAATAAGTTTTTCTGATCTTATAGATAAGGCAAAGTTCCTATCAAGGCTCAAAGAGCTGGCTTCTCAGAAAGAGAATTCTATTAAGGAGCTTGGGGGTGATCCATCAGTTGTAATGGGTAGTAAATTGATCGACCTTTACGTTTCATTGGGCGAAAAGTTTGCATCTTACATGACCGATGTTTCCCTGGAGATCAACCGGGCATTAGAAGAGGGTAAAAATGTGCTGGCAGAGGGTGCACAAGGGACACATCTTGATGTGATCCACGGAACTCAGAAGTTTGTTACTTCATCCTGTACTATTGCTGGTTCTGCATGTTCAAATTTGGGAGTAGGGCCTACTAAAGTAGACAATGTATTGGGCATAGTCAAAGCATACATCACTCGTGTAGGTGAAGGCCCTCTACCAACTGAGCTAAAAGATGATTTAGGTAAACAGATACAGCAGGTTGGAAAAGAATTTGGTACTACTACTGGTCGAGCAAGACGGTGTGGATGGTTTGATCTTCCTCTGGTCAAGAAGGCTGTATTCTTAAATGGTTACACGGAAATTGCTCTTACTAAGCTTGATGTACTTTCTGACATTAATCCGCTTAAAGTGTGCATTGGCTATGAATTGAATGGTGAATTCAAGGAATATCCTCCAGAGCTTACCGCAGACCTTGCACAATGTGTTCCTGTTTATGAAGAATTGGCCGGGTGGTCTGGAGATCTTACTCCTGTAAGACAGTTCTCAGATCTTCCAGATGCTGCTCGTAAGTATGTATTGTATCTTGAGGAGAAGATGGGAGTACCGATAGAATATATTTCAGTGGGTCCAGGAAGGGAACAAACTTTCCTAAAATAACTCCTTTCTGCCGAAAAGCGTATATACTAACTGAGAGTTTAAAACCAATACTCCACCGTATCTAAGTTTCCAGATGCTGAGTCCAAATGTCTGAAAATTTATTATCTTAATCCAGGGAGAATAGAATGACTACGTTATATGATGTTCCTGCAAGTGACCTAATCTCTAAGGTAGCAGAAAAGTTGAAGGAGAATGAGCATGTAAAACCCCCCGAGTGGGCGGCTTATGTTAAGACCGGTGCTCACAAGGAGCTTGCTCCTACGAATAGTGACTGGTGGTACATTCGCTGTGCCGCTGTGCTAAGGACTATTTATACTGATGGTCCCATTGGTGTAGGGAGGCTGCGCTCTGTCTACGGAGGCAAAAAAGATATGGGTTCACAGCCCCACAGAAAAGCAAAGGGAAGCGGCTCCATTGCAAGAGAGGCTTCACAACAACTCGAAGCAGCAGGCTTTGTTCGCTCTTTAAAGAGTGGTCGTGTTGTTTCCCCAGCTGGTCAGTCCATGTTGGATAATACTGCATACGAGGTAAAGCAGGCACTATTAGAGAAGATCCCGGGACTTGCCAAGTACTAAGATGGCAGTCGATGGTAGATCAAATTAATAAATTCCTGTAAGTCGATAGTATATTCACAGGTGATTGCATGGCAGGTGAACTTGAGGATATCCGCAGAAAGAGGCTTGAACAATTACAGCGTCAGCAGACTGGCCAAATGCATCCTGACATTCAGGCTGCTTATCAGCAGGAACAGATGCAAGCTGAATTGGACGCTAAGAAGCAATCCATTCTTCGGCAGATCCTTACTCCCGAGGCAAGGGAGCGTCTGACTACATTGAAAATGTCTAGGCCCGAACTTGTGGAACAGCTGGAGTCTCAGCTTATAATGCTTGCACAGAATGGGCGCCTGCAGTCGCAGATAACTGATGAGAAATTGAAAGCTCTGTTGGCCCAAATGCAGCCCAAGAAGCGCAAGACCACTATAACGAGGGTTTAATTACAGGTCATGAAAGCATCAGTTCTTTTCAGTGGTGGAAAGGACAGTTCTCTGTCAGCTATACTGCTTGAGCCATTCTTTGAAATAGAATTGGTGACCTGTACTTTCGGTGTGCTCCCAGTGGGCGAGGTGGCCAGAAAGGCAGCTGAAAGACTGGGATTTCCTCATCGGACTCTTGAACTTGACCGGCAAGTGCTGGAAGAGGCTTATGGTCTTCTTATAAGGGATGGATTTCCCAGAAGTGCCATCAACCACATACATTATGCAGCTGTAGAAACACTTGCTTGCGAGAAGGATGTTTCAATTGTTGTTGATGGGGTGCGCCGGGATGATCGTGTTCCTGTGTTGACCATTGGTCAGTCCCGCAGCATCGAGGACCGATTAGGGATAAAATACATGTGCCCGCTGAAAGGATACGGTAGATCTGCTGTTGATCTTCTGGTAAGCAGGCATTTGGAGATAAAGGAAGGCCAGAGTTCAGACGTCATAAAAGCAGATTACGAAACAGAGTTGCGTGAAATCGTACTCCAAAGACATGATGAACAGATGATCGGGAAGCTTTTTCCGTCTCATGTTCAGTCTCATGTTGTTGGTCGTAAGACGTAATGTATGCTGTGAATCGCAAGGTTATTCCAAGAGTACAGAACTAAAGATTACAGTGTAATCTTAAATATAAAGCCAAACCTTGATATACATCTTATTCGATTTATGATTCCATAGATAGGTGAGACAAGTGAGCCAGAATACTAAAGGACAAAAAATTAGGCTTGCAAAAGCACACAGGCAGAACCACAGGGTTCCAACTTGGGTGATAATCAAGACCGCTAGGAAGGTAGTAGGTCACCCCAAGAGAAGAAGCTGGAGAAGAAGCGATCTGGATGCGAAGTAAGTAGGTGATGATGATGGCAGAAGATGCAGTTAAAGAGCAGATATATACAATCCCCCTGCGTTCAATAAAGGAACTTCCTAGGTACAGAAGGGCGGATAAGGCTATGACGCTCATAAGGAATTACCTTACAAAACACATGAAGGTAGAATCCAACCAGGTAAAGTTGCACACGACCATTAACGAGAAGGTATGGGAAAGAGGTATGCAAAAGCCTCCATCCTTCATAAGGGTACGTGCTGCAAAGTTTGAGGACGGAGTAGTAGAGGCAGAGCTTGCCTAAAACTACTACTTATTTTATTTCAGAAAGCGAAGTACGTTGAAATGACAATCCCTACTTTGGATATAATGGACTCCCCTATCGTAGGGGTTTTCGCAACTTGTACGGAAGATTTTGCTTTGGTACCTTGCGGTACAAAAGTAAGTGCCAAGGACTTGATAGCTGACTATTTGCGCGTTCAGGTACTCGAGGTCATAATGAGCCAGAGCAGTGTGATTGGTTCTATGGTTAGAGCTAATTCCAGTGGGCTTCTTATTCCTAGGGGCTCTTCCATTGAAGGGCTGGAAGGCATTGATCTTCCAATTTCCAGTCTTCCGGATAAATTGAATGCAATTGGAAATATTGTTCTTGCTAATGATTCGACCGCGCTGGTCCATCCAGAGTTGTCCGATCATTCCATCGAGATTATTGCACAGACTTTGAAAGTGGATGTGCATAGGGGTACTATCGCAGGTCTGAAAACGGTAGGTATGGCTGGGGCAGCGACTAACAAGGGATTACTTGTAAATCCTAAGGCCACTGTACAAGAGTTGGCATTCCTTGAAAAAATATTTGATCTGCCTGTGGATGTAGGTACCACTAATTACGGTACCCCGATGGTAGGCTCAGGCCTGCTGGCGAATTCCAAAGGTTATGTCGCAGGCTCAAAGACCACTGGTTATGAGCTTGGTAGGATCGAGGGTGCTCTAGGCTTTATTGTACAAGAGTAAGATAAATTCAAATTATATAATGGGTGATTGATATGAAGGACTTTGTTGTTAAGGGAAAGTTCAAAGCCGGATGTGAATGGGAAAAATTCACCAAGCAGGTTGCTAGCCAGAATGAGAAAAATGCAGAAGATAAAGTATATTCTCTTTTTGGTAGCAAGCACGGCATAAAAAGGATGTTTATAAAAGTCGAAAGCATTGCTGAGGCATGATCCATGGCAGAGATGAATGACACGGATCCTCGCAATCTATTGGCGCAGCACCGTGAGTATCAGCGCAGAGCAGAAGCTTTGCACCAGCAGATAAGTATGGTAAGTCTGTCAGCACAGGACTGCCAGAGGGCCATCGCTACCATTGAGGAGTTGGAACAGGAAAAGGCAGGTGCCCAGACCATGGTCCCCATAGGGTCCGGATCATTCGTTTATGCTAAGCTTGAGATGGCCGATAAAGTGGTAGTCAATGTAGGCGCCGGTATTAGTATCGAGAAATCTTGTCCTGAAGCCAAGGAAATTCTTCAAAGGCGTAAGGACGAACTTGATAAGATACTTGAGAAAATGAATACTTCATTGGCACAGCTGGCTAATGGTATGCAGGCCATAGAAGCTCATGTGACTGCATTGCAGCAGGGTGCACAGCCAAGCATCCAGTAATCTTTTTTTTATTTCCGCAGAGTTGGTCGTGTGTTCAATAAACTGAAGGAAAAGCTCAGCGGCTTTACAAAAAGCCTTGGCAGACAGATAGAAGAAAAATCTGTTCATGTGGAGGCTTCGCAGGAACAAGTAGATGATGTTCCTCTTATATCCTCTTCTGAGGCAGAACAGCAACCTTTGGTTGATACTACGACCGTAGCTAAAAACGATACGATCGAAACTCAGGAAGCTATAGTTTCTGACACTCAGTCTGATGTTAAAGCTTCAACACCGCAGGAACAAAAAAAGTTCGGTATTGTAAGCAAGGCGAAGGCTCTGGTTTTCGAGCGCGAGTTCATTCTGGACGAAAAAGATCTGGAAGAGCCTTTGTGGGAACTGCAGATAGCCTTGCTTGAGAGCGATATTGCTCTTACTGTTGCAGAGGCTATTACAGAGGCGGTTAAATCGGAACTTGTAGGTTCCCGTAGAAAGATTGGCAAGGATACTACTGACATTGTAGAGCAGGCTTTACGCAATGCTTTGTACGATGTGATGAGTGCCAATGTTTTTGATCTTGATGATTATGTTAAAAATGCCAAGAAGCCTGTGCACATAGTTTTTGTTGGCATCAACGGTACTGGAAAGACTACTAGTATTGCTAAAACTGCGAAGCGTTTCAAAGATATGGGGTATTCCGTAGTCCTTGCAGCAGCCGATACGTTCAGAGCAGGTGCCATTGATCAGTTGCAGATACACGCTGATAGGGTTGGCGTAAAGGTTATCCGGCACCAAGAAGGCGGTGATCCCGCAGCAGTTGTCTACGATGCCATACAATACGCTAAGGCTCACAAGGCCGACATAGTGCTTTCAGACACTGCAGGTCGTATGCACACAAACCTCAATCTCATGGAACAGCTCAAGAAGGTCTGCAGGGTAAGTGCCCCCGATCTTATTATTTTCGTAGATGAGGCTGTAGCAGGCAACGATGCCGTAGAGCGGGCAGCGCAGTTCAATGAAGCTGTACCCATAAACGGTTCCATTTTAACTAAAACAGATGCAGATGCCAAAGGCGGTGCTGCAATTTCCATTGCATATATAACCGGTAAACCCATTCTATTCTTGGGCATGGGTCAGGGTTATGATGATCTAAAGAAATTCGATCCCAAGTGGTTTGTAGATCAGATATTTGAGTGATCCTATTAAAAAAATATTGTGCAGTACCTTTATGTACTGCATCCAGCCTTCAGTTCGCGGGCTAATTGTTCTAATTGTTCATCCACGTTATTCTGAGAAGCTATTATATTCACAAAGGCTGATCCTACTATTACGGCATCGGCACCGGCTGCTATGACCTCTGCAGCCTGCTTGCCATTGGAAATACCAAATCCCACTGCTCTGGGCAGTGTTGTGTTCACTTTTTCCAGGATCTCTTTTGTAGACTTTGCCACATCAGCGCGGGTTCCAGTAACTCCTAGGCGGGATACTATGTATATAAAGCCTGAACCTTTATTGAAGATTTTTTGCATCCTATCATTGTCTGTCACAGGAGTTACCATGAATATCGTGTCAACTCCGTGTGCTTTACAGGCTTTGACGATATCATCGGCTTCCTCTATAGGTAGGTCAGGCACTATTATGCCAGTGATACCCGATGCAGCGCAGTCTTTCACGAACTTTTCGACACCTCTCCTGAAAATAAGGTTATAGTATGTCATGCACACCAGTGGTACCTGCTCTTTAATGGATGCTGCAAGCTCGAAATACGTATCAGGGTTCATACCGGCTTCCAGGGCCCTGTCAGATGCAGCTTGGATAGTGGGGCCGTCTGCTACAGGATCTGAGAATGGCAGGCCCAGTTCTACAATGTCGGCTCCACCCTTAACAAGCGCATGCACATATTCTCTGGTGGCATCTGCACTGGGGTCACCTGCACACACATAAGCAATGAGAGCTTTTTCTTTCTTTGCTTTCAGTTCCTGGAACTTCTCTGCTATCCTCATAATTTTTCCTCGCAAGCACCTGCTTTTAATTTCAATACAGTCTCAAGGTCTTTATCTCCTCTTCCTGAAAGGCTCACTACTACCAGGTCACCAAGCTCACCCGTATCTGCCATCTTCTTAATGTATGCCAGTGCATGGGATGACTCCAATGCCGGAATTATACCCTCTAGCCTGCACAATTCATGGAATGCATCCAGAGCCTCTTGGTCATTGACACTGCCTGGTTGGATCCTGCCTGTCTGCGCCAGGTAGGCAAGTTCAGGTCCGACACCTGAGTAATCCAGGCCAGCCGAAACAGAAGTTGATTCCAAGATCTGTCCATACTTGTCCTGTAGGATCAGCGTTCTTGCACCCTGCAATATTCCTTCTTCACCTGCGCCCAGAGAAGCAGAATGCATTGCAGTCTTTCCCTGTACCTGCATACCGCAGCCCCCGGCTTCAACCGGGAAGAGTTTTACATCGGTATCTGCGATGAAAGGATAGAATATGCCCATTGCATTGCTTCCCCCTCCTGCACAGGCAACAATAGAGTCAGGAAGCCTTCCCTCCTTTTCCATGATCTGCTGTTTAACTTCAGTGCCGATCACACTCTGGAAATCCCTCACTATCATAGGATATGGGTGTGGTCCCACCACGGAGCCGATAAGGTAATGGGTACTTTCCACATTGGTCACCCAATCCCTGAGAGCCTCGTTTATTGCATCTTTGAGTGTCATGGATCCGGATCTCACAGGATGGACCTTCGTACCCATAAGTTCCATGCGATACACGTTCATTTTCTGCCTTTCCACATCTTTGGCTCCCATGTACACAGCAGTCTCAAATCCAAGGTTAGCTCCGGCCATAGCAGTCGCAGTGCCATGCTGTCCGGCTCCGGTCTCGGCAATAATCCTCTTTTTGCCCATATACTTTGCAAGCAGTGCCTGTCCTATAGTGTTGTTTAATTTGTGTGCACCACCATGCACCAGGTCCTCACGTTTGAGATATATCTTAGTGCCATATTTCTTGCTCAAGTTCCTTGCATGATATAGAGGTGTACTACGTCCGGCGAACTCTGTTAGATAATAGTTTAGTTCCCGGAGGAACTCAGGATCTTTTTTGTAGCGTTCGTATTCCTCTTCCAGTTCTTTCAAGGCTGGCATCAGCACTTCGGGCACGAACTGGCCACCGAACCTCCCATAAGTAGGCTTTTGCATAGTTTACACTCCAGCTATTCGTATTTATTTTATTTAGTCGTTTATCGTTTTTAATTATCTGTACTTTAATATTCTTCAGGAATTATCAGCCAGGCAATAAAATATGCCGGGATGCCTCCGCCACCTAGGAATATAAGAAATATCCACAGGAGTCTTACTAAAGTTGGATCTATATTCAGGTATGTTCCGATCCCTCCACATACTCCTGCAATGATTCTTTCATTTTTGGACCTGCAAAGTTTTTTGTACATTTAATGGTCTCCACTAGCTCCTTGGTTTTATGGTATATATCATCGCTTTTAATTATAGCGGTCCCTATAAGGAGAGCATCGGCCCCTGCTTCTATTGCTGTTCTTGCATCCGCACATGAATGCATTCCACTTTCACTGATTATTATATGGTCAGTGCCATGTTCTAGATCGTATTTTCTTACAAGTGGTGCAAGCAATTTGGTGTTGTTTAGATTCACTTCCATTGTCTGGAAATTCCGGTTATTGATACCAATTAGTTTAGCATTTGTTGCAAGTGCCATGAATAGTTCTTCTTTGGTTTGTGTTTCTACGAGTGGTTCTATTCCATTTGAAATAGCAAGGTCCACAAAATATCCGAGTCTGTCTCCAAGTATGCCGGTTATCAGCAATATGATGTCGCAGGCAATTTCGTTCAGTTGTCTTTCATCAATGATGAAATCCTTCCTTAGCACTGGCAGGCTCACGTTTTCACGAACATTTTCTAGATTTTCGAGTGATCCATTGAAGAACTTAGGCTCAGTAAGTACTGAAATAGCAACAGCACCTGCTTTTTCCATTTGTGTTGCTATAGTAACTGCCTTTTCCGGCAGGATTTCCATATACTTATGTGAAGGTGATGCAGGCTTCACTTCTGCTATAATGGGAATATATCCTTTGGTTTGTTTTTCCCTGATAGCTGCTACTACATCTCTTTTGTTGTAATTTCTTCTTTCATAGCTGCTTTTTCTAGGACTTTTTATGGTCGCTACTCTTTTAGATGTTTCATCAAGGATTTCTTTAATGACTTCGTGCATTATATCTCTCTATTGTACATCAATGTCTAAAGATGTACATAGGATACATCGTACTTAAAGATTTTGCCACC
>DAKU01000137.1 GCA_002508425.1 Methanosarcinaceae archaeon UBA470 | reverse complement strand
TCATCTGTGGTTTGATTATTCTGGTAGCAGTGATGGGGAAGTTTGGTGGTAGTGCAGTAGCAGCCCGTTTTACTGGCCAGTCCTGGGCTAACTCTCTGGCCTTGGGAGCGCTGATGAATACACGAGGATTAATAGAACTGGTTATTCTAAGTATAGGATATGATCTAGGGATTTTGACTCCCACTGTCTTTACCATGATGGTCATTATGGCTCTGGTGACTACATTCATGACCCGTCCTATGCTGTGGGTTATTGAACGCTTTTTCCCGAATGCAGATTTAAAGGGTGGCTAAAAGAGAAAATTCCTTAATAATAAAGATATGTTGGGAAATAATATTTATTTCAAACTAAATCTTTATTATTCAGGTGGCAGTCAATGGAATTAATACTTATTACACATGGTCCCTCTCAGTCAGTTCCAAATGAAGGGAATTGCCAAATGGTCTTTGCAATGCAGCAAGAGTACTATCTGAAGGTCGGCTATAGTACACCCTGGATTGGCTATTTTGCAGTGGAGAATGGACAGTACATTGGAACATGTGCTTTTAAAGGCAAGCCAGAAGATAATCGGGTAGAGATCGCTTATTTTACTTTTCCGGAACATGAGGGAAAAGGATTTGCAACACGATGTGCAGAGAACTTATCACGATAACCAGAAAGCATGATAAGTCTGTGCTTGTCTGTGCAAGGACATTACCACAAGCAAGCGCATCAACAAAGATACTAGAAAAGAATGGTTTCACATTAATTGGAACTGTTATTGATCCGGATGACGGTGAAGTGTGGGAATGGAGGTTAGAAGTTTAGTTGATTTTGGTTTCAGGAGGAACTAGTATTTTTCTAAATCCATTATATCATTTTTAATACCGATTGGCTACCCTAAATTAGGATTCATCTGAGCATTCTTCAAGTTTGAGGTTTAAGGGGATCTCAAAAATAAAATTACTACCTTTTTCAAGCTCGCTCTCTACCCGGATACTACCCCCGTGCAATTCAACAAACTTCTTTACGAGTGTCAGTCCCATTCCAGTACCGCTATATTTTCTTGAGATCGATCCATCTATCTGAATGAATGGATCAAATATCCTATTAAGGCTTTCTTTTGCAATCCCGATCCCATTATCTCTTACTGAGAACTGCAGCATGTCCTCACGTAATGAAACTTCAATGCCAATAGAACCATTCTCACCTGTAAATTTGATAGCATTTTCTAGAAGATTATATACTATCTGTTTTAGTTTATACTCATCCGCCAAGACTTCCGGAATATCAGAACCCATTTTTGTGTTAATTGTCAGATTCTTTTTAATGGACTTCGACAATAAGATACCTACAGTTTCATTTATCAGTTGCTTTATGCAAACTCTCCCTAACGTAAGCTGTCCCATTTCTGATGCTTCATATCTTGAAAAATCAAGTATTTTGTTTATCGTCCCAAGGAGCTGTCTTCCACCATTATTAATATGCTGTATGTATCTTTTCTGCGATTCGTTCAGATTACTATTGTCTTGTTGTTCTAGCATTATATCCGAAAAGCCAATAACTGCTGTTAGTGGTGTTTTCAGTTCATGTGTTACACTCTTTATAATATCACTCTTGATACGGTTTGCCTCATTCGCAGCAATCTTTGCATATAATAAGGCTTCTTCAGCTTTTACACGCTGCGTAATGTTTGCCATTGTACCAACAAAACGGTGAGGTATACCAGTTTCATCAATGTCGAAAGGTTTTCCTTTTATAGACATCCATATGCATTCTCCAGATTTGTGCTTAAGCCTGCAATCAAGGTTCAACGGTATCACTTCTCTTAATGCCTTGCCCATTTCAGCCACAATAGTTCTCTTATCTTCCGGATAGAATATTTTTGGATTCAAAAATATGTTATTACTTAACTCTTCATTTTTAAACCCAAGCATATTGTAGATCTGTGGACTATAATACATCTGTTTTGTGTCTACATCCAAATCCCAAAAGCCATAATCTGACGCATCCATTGCAAGTGATAGTCTCTCTTCGCTTTTTCTTACAGATTCTTCTGCTTTCTTACGTTCTGTAATGTCAACTCCCATGACCAGGCTCGCATGTCCATCTTCAAGTGTGATGGGTACTGAAACTGCCTCTAATACACATTCTTCTCTGTCGGGACGCATTATCCTTATTTCCATTGGTGTATTAGCCTGTCCTTCTGCCGGATCTTTGATCCTCTCTCTTATGGCATCCATACACTCTGATGGAACAGTCCTATCCACAGGCAATCCTATCATTTCTTCAGGTGATAAGTATCCAAGGCTATTCACTCCAATGGAATTCGCATAAAGGTACTTTCCATCCCTGGCAAGAAAAACAGCCATTGGACAATTATTCAAGATCAGTCTGTTTCTGGATTCGCTTTCAAGGAGTTCTTTTTCGGCATGTTTACGTTCGGAAATATCCCGGCAAACACAAAAGATCAGTTTTTTTCCATTGAATAATGCTGCATTGATGCTGATCTCAACATCGATGAAAGAACCATTCTTACGGCGGTGCTGTGTTTCAAAGTGATCACCTGCTTCATTGACTTCAGCGATCATTTTCAGCAGATGCTCGCGGGTCCATTGAATGTCCCAATCCCAAACATGTAGCTGGGTGATTTCCTCTGGAGAATAGCCGAGCATATCTGCATATCTTTGATTAGCCTCGTAGACTTTACCGTCCCTGTCAAGGATTACAATTCCATCTCTTGACTTCTCTATGTAATTACGAAAACGGACTTCACTCTCGCACAATGAATTGAATAAACTCTCTTTTTCTGCCAAAGTCCGGGCAAGTTCTAAATTTCCATAACTGAGCGTTGATATCAGCTGGGTTAGTTTTGTATAGAACTCCATCGCCGAATTAACAACTTCGTGGCTCCACCGTGGTACTCTCTCAAGAGCTTCAATATATTCTTTTTCATTAAACCCATGTTGTTTTGCCTGAAGCCTGAAAGTCTCGTATGGTAGATCCTCATCGTCAAAGAAGAATTGCCCAAGGAACAAGTTCCCGATATGTGAACCACCAACAACAATGGGGGTTGCTATATCCAGCATGTTGTTCTTACATCGGTAAAGTTTGAATGTGCCCGGAGCAACGCCATTAGTTAGTTGTAAATCGCTTTCAGTACAATGAGTGCATGTTTCAGGATTTACTCTGTGGAACTTCATGCAGATATCCTGCCAGCCAGTAGCAACCAAGACCTTGCCATGAAGATCGATTATGCCAACACCAATGTGGGTTAGGCTGTAAAAGTCATCCATTAATGACTGTATCGCCTTATGGTCAATAATGTCGGCAAGTTCCAGGGCTCCGATATCCCCTCTCGGTTCCAAAATCGCATCAAGTTTTCTTTTTATGTGATTTTTACTTTCATGCGAAGCTTCTTCCATAAGCTTCCGTTCCGTTACACCTTTAAGAAAACAGAAAAACCCTGATCCTGCTTTTTCCGAGTAATTTGCACTTACTTCAAGATCTAATACCTTGCCGTTTTTAGTACGGTGCTTTGTTGTGTAACGGTTCTTTCCTAATTCAATGAGCTTGCATAGATGAGCAGCAATCTCTTCATAACTCTTATCACACTTTAGATCTGAAATATTCATGCAAAGCAGTTCTTCACGTGTATAACCACTCATTGTGCAGTATGCTTCATTTGTTTCCAGGATATTTCCATCTACACTCATGTACAAATAACCGTCAAAAGATGTTTCAATAATGGATCTCTTTAATTCCGCATAATTCTGCAATGCATTTCCTGTTTTTTTGGTTGCTGTAACATCCATGCCAAAAATGGCTAATCTCTTTACTTTTCTATCTTTGTTGAATATGGGATATATGGAATTTAGAATAGAATATCCTTCACGTTCATCTTCGAAATGTACTGGCATACCTCCTGCTATTACCTTATCTACTATTTTTCTACGATGTACAGCTACTTCAGGAGGCAAAAAGTCGTATATGTTTTTTCCTTTGAGTGTTTCTACATTTGTCTTGACGCGATGAGCTGTAACTTCATTGGCATCAAGGACAGTTCCGGAAGCATCAATAAGGAATATAGATTCGGAAGAGGAGTGAAGTATCGACTTTATATTTTTTCCACTTTCTTCTAGCAAGTTAATAGCTTTTGTGAGTTCGGTGACATCCTGAATCACTCCAACCAGTCCTGCTGTTTTTCCGGATGGGTCAGTAAAAGTGGCTTTATGGAAGATTACGTCTCTTTTGGTTCCATCGGCCAGCTCAATTTTCCACTCATATATTTGTTTCCCAGGCACTTCATAAAGTTCCTGGTCCATACTGTCATATTTTTCTGCAAATTCTTTAGACCACGTATCTGGCAAAGTCTTGCCAATGATTTCGTCCCTGGTTTTACCAATAAAGTTTTCAAATGCCTTGTTGCAACCAAGATAGTTTCCTGAAACGTCTTTATAAAACACCGGTAAGGGGATTGTATCTAGAAAAACAGATATAAAATCAGATTGAAGGCCCATTTCAGTGCCTGCATAGCTATTCAAAACATTTCTGCAACTTTCAAGCAGGGAAGCTTCATATTGCAGCTGAGGCTTTCTTTTAGTTTTCATGAGATTCCCGGTTAAATCTTTATTGCGCACAAGCTTTCGTTTAAATATGAATCTTTTATTTTCAACGTTTACTCCTACCTCAGAGAATAGTATATTGAACTATCATTTATATCTCATAGGGCAGTTTTCCATCTTCTATATATTTAATAATTATCCTGTTTATTTAATTGTAATACGATAAACCCAATTTTCCATGATTTTATTGTTAGAAATATTCAAGGAATACTTTTTAATATCATCAATATCGAAAAGTGTTTGGGAGTGGTAGTATGGCAAATGGTAATATAATCGAGGTAAATGATTCTAATTGGGAAGAAATGCTGGCAAACCAGGAAAAACCCATGGTGGTTATGTTCTATCTCCCCGCTTGCTCGCACTGCAAGCAGATAGAGCCGTATTTTAGGGAATATGCAGCTGAGTTCAAAGATTCCTGCACTTTCATCATGATGAATGGTCTTGATAGTTCCATAACAGCCACGAGATATGGTGTCAGGTCGGCTCCTACGTTCAAGTTCTTTTGTAAAGGCAAAGCTATCAAGGAGTCAGTAGGATCGGTATATCCTTCACTGCTCAAGAGTGCTATAAAAGAACTCATCGAACATGGGGATGAATGTGTATTGCATAGTACTCCAATGCCTGATGAAATATCGCCCTATGAGTAACCTCAAAAAAGATGCTTTTATTTCTTTCTTTTGTTGAATTTACCCATTTTGTAATCGTATATGATAGGGTCACCTGTATTTAACTCGAATTTAGGAATATCATCATCCGATATGCCTTCTATGTATTTGATCACAGAACGCAGACTATTCCCGTGGGCGACGACTACCACGTTTTTATCCATCTCAAGGAAAGGAATTATGCTATTTTTGAAATAAGGTATTGTCCTTTCATATGTATTTTTCAAACTTTCGCCATCTGGTGGCGCAACATCGAAACTTCTCCTCCATATAAAGACCTGTTCCTCTCCATAAACCTCACGAGCTTGCTGTTTGTTCTGTCCCTGGAGTTTTCCATAATACCGTTCATTCAGTTCTTCACTGGAATAAATGGGCATCTCACTTTCATCAACGCGCATGGGATGATGTGCCCATTGATCTCTTTTCAAATCCTCATGGAGAAACACACCTGTCTTTTTCTGGCATGATAATATTAGAAATAATGTGGTTTGGGCTCTTGTGAGCTTAGATGTAAAAGCTACATCAAATTCAAAAGACTTTAAATATTTAGCACAGTCGATTGCCTCTTTGACTCCCTTTTCGCTCAGAGGAATATCTACCCAGCCCGCGAATCTATTTTCAAGGTTCCAGCGTGATTCTCCATGTCTTACAAGCACAAGGACACTCATTCCATTTCACCCTTTAATGATTTACATACTTCTGATTTAAACATATTCTTCTGCGAAAGAAAAGTACTATTTACAAAATCAATGCCAATTGACTTCAAAATTATTCGTAGCTTAAACAAGTGATTTATAGGTATGATTCAATCTCTATAAGAAGGAAGTGGTATCATAACAAAAAATAATCGATCAATATTAATCTACACTTCGTTAATGTTTGCCATGGTTGGCATCACGGCTTTATCAGGGTGTGTGACCTCTCCGGCACAGGACATGCTTAAAGGTACTGTGTCATTTGAAGAACAAAATGTTTCATTTTCAAATGCAACAGCTTATGTGACAATTGAAGATGTAAGCGGTGCGGACTCCCCATCCACAGTGGTGGAAGAGCAGATAATATCAGGTCTATCTATTAACGGAACAACGAGTACATTCCAGTATGCAGTTCCAACAAGCAAATTGGAAGAAGGAACGAACTATTTACTGTCTGTGCATATCGATGTCGATGGAGATGGCGATGTTTCGCAGGCAGATTACATTACAATCCAGCACTACCCATTGACTTTGGACTCAAAGACCTTGGATGTAGTAGTGCAGAAGGTTTCAGGAGATGAAACAACGACTAAAGTATTCACTGAGAAGCAAAATGCCGCCTCAGCAGATGTGAAGATTGGCGAGCTTGTTACTATAAGATTGGAAGAGAATCCCACTACGGGCTACTCATGGAACATGAGCTTTACGGACGGTCTGGAAGTAGTAAAGGATGAGTATATTTCATCCGCACAGGTCGGAATTGTAGGGGCTGG
>DAKU01000119.1 GCA_002508425.1 Methanosarcinaceae archaeon UBA470 | reverse complement strand
GTATTCTGGGACTGACTTGCATTCCATTGTATTTTTTCTTTTCAAGTCTTTTCAGTCCTATTTCTGCCTTTTCTGACTGGAATGTAAGTTCTGCATTTAATTTATGGTAACTATCCAGTCTTTCCTTTGCAATGCTTCCTTCCTGAACTGCTTTTTGAACCGCACACCCCGGTTCCTGATCATGTGTGCAGTCTTTGAAACGACACTTTTCAGCTACTCTGGCAATATCAGAAAAAGCTTTTTCAAATCCATCATGACTGTCCCCGAGCTGGATCTCCCGGATACCCGGATTATCAATAATTACTCCTCCGTTTGGAAGCAGGAATAATTGCCTTACTGTGGTTGTATGTCTACCTTTTTCATCATCTTCCCGGATATCTTTGGTTTTCTGGACAGATTCATCAAATAATGCGTTTATCAATGTGGATTTTCCAACACCTGATGATCCCACAAGTGCCACAGTTTTGCCTGGTGCAATATAAGTCTCAAGTTTATCCAGACCTTCTTTTGAAAGGGCACTGATAGCAATAACAGGAACATCACCTGCAATATTTCTTATTTTATCAACAGCTTCAGCGGGTTTATCTGTAAGGTCTGTCTTATTCAGTACAATTACCGGTTTTGCACCCGATGAATATACAACTGTGAGGTAGCGTTCAATTCTTCGCAGGTTAAGGTCTTTTCCTGTTGCTATTACAATAAAAATAATATCTATATTTGCAGCAATTACCTGCTCTTCATTGTTGTCGCCTGCAGCGCCTCTTGAAAGACATGTTTTTCGGGGTAAGACATTGACTATTATATAAGAATTAATTTCTTCCTGGTTAAGCAAAACAACAAAATCACCCACTACCGGTTGTTTACCGATTCGTAAAAGTGCACCGGATAATCCGGCTTTGATGATGTTGCCTGAAATGAGAACTTCCCAGTTAGTTTTATGTCTTGATACAATCCTCCCGGCTATGTATGGATCTTTGTAGACAGAAAAGGCTGATTCAAGTTCTTCATCCCATCCCGGAATTATTGTCTTGTCAGCGAAGTAGGAATTTTTTGGAAGAGAATGAATGTTCATAAAGAATTCTGTTCTTGGCAGCCTTAAATAATTTGTGGCAGATGATTTTAAAATCCAATTTGAGATATGCCAGGTACCAAAAAAAATTAATCTATTATCAGCATGTCTCTTTATGGGCGAATCTGCAGTTTTTGAGATATTTGATGGCCTGCCGCGTCAGGGTCCGGGCAGTAATGAATGCACTGATCTGCACATGTTGTTGTCATGTTTCTATGGGACATAGACTGATGTACATCTAATAAATTCAGTAGTCCTCTGTTTCATTTCAATAATCTTATATTTCTTGGAACTGTCTATATACTAGGATGCTACTGGAAAATATTGGAGAAAATTTTGAAGGACCATCATGGTCAAATCGGATATTTTTCTATTTTTGCCTCTTTAGTTTTCTACTTATAATATTCCTGTTAGTATTCATCAGCTTTGCGTCAATAAATCCCGATTTTGCAATCCCGAATGGTCCGAACTATAACACTACAGAATTAAGAAATATGGGTTTCTTCGACAACGAGCGCTACCTCATCAGTGCCCTTGTGCAGAGTCTAGCAGCTACCATCGCACTTGTGGTATCTCTCAGTCTAATAGCAATACAATTTGCAGCCGAATCACATTCTAGTAGAATTATAGAGTTCTATAAAAGAAATCCTGATATGTGGATACTTATCAGTATCTACATTGTTGTTATTTTCTACGGTCTTGCTTTACTCAAGGTCATAGACATTGGTGTTGTAGGCATCAACATGGAAATTGCTATTTATTTTGCTTATTTTTTGGGTTTCTTTGCCTTTATCTGCCTGATACCTTATATTTGGAGCACGCTGAATTTACTAAAAATCTCAACTGCTATCAAATGGTTGGAGAAAGACATAACCAAAGAGAATGTTCTTGAGGCGTTGAAAGACAGTGATGACATCATTGAAAAAGACCCTGTACAGCCTATTATTGACATAATGAATAGCGCTCTTGAGAGAAATGACTACGAAACCGTGAGAAACGGTTTAAAAGTGATTAAGAAAAATATAATTGTCATACTTGAAAATCCCTTAGAAGAAAATGAAGAAAAAGAAATAATAAACTACATTATACAACATATAGCGGAATTTGGAATATATGGAGCTAACAAGAAAAAAGAAATTTTTGTAAGGGATATAATAATTAGTCTCCATGAAATTGGTGTTAAAGCAATAGAAAATAAGCGTAAAGTTTCTTTTAGCAAAGTTGCTACAGCTATTGGAGAAGTGGGTAAAAGAGCGGCAAAAAATGAACTAGAAATAACATTTGATGTTGTAACAAAATTAACAGATCTTACTAAAGAGGCGATTCAAAAGCAAGAATTTGAATCCTCCGCACAAACAGCAGTAAAAGGACTAAAAAATATATCAATTACTGCAGCAGAAAATAAGCTTGGAAAAACTGTTCTTAATGTTGTAAAAAGATTAGAAGAATTGTGGACACAAGCGATCGAAAGAAATCTTAAAATCTTCCCAGGAGAGGTTGCTGTAACATTAGGCTATATAGGTATAAAAGCTATCAAAGAGGGCTTTCCAACTGTTGCTTCTGAGGCTGTAAGCATACTGAAAAATAAGGGAACTGTATCATTAGAACAAGAAGGCGATCTAACAACTTCGTGGACTATGGAAGCGCTTGGAAATATAGGAGCGCAAGCTGCAAAAAACAATCATTTAGATATTTTAGTGATGGTTGTAGAAATACTAAATAATACTGCCATCAATTTGCCCAAAAAAAAGTTTGGAGATGTCACATGGACAATAGTGAAAGCGCTTGAAAATATTGGGATAAAAGCAATCGAAGAGTCTGCGGAAGAAAAAGTGTTGAAAGATATTATAGACGGCTTAGAATATATTGGAATCGAATCGTATAAAGTAGGACTGGAATATAGTTTAAAAGAGATTATAAGCCGGGTGGAAAGAGACATTGGAGAATTAGAGGTTATAAAAGTAGGCTTAGTTAGGGGAAAAGTTGGAGAGGAAACAAAAAGAGTTCTTGGCTTATTTGCTACTAAAATGAAAGAAAATCCAACAAACAAATACGAGAAATTAATACAGATGATTTTGCTTTCTAGCATGAGAATAGAAACATGTGAAAAAGAAATAACTGAAACCTAATTCCCGATTCACAAACATCCGGGCCAGCACTCTCAGATGGTCCTCGCTGAAATAATCTTGTTCTTTGAGTTCAGCACCTCGAACTTAACACCAAAATCACCGTTTCGTTTTTTGACATCTTCTAAGAATAATTAGTTTTCGAACTCTAAGTGCCAAACCACAGAAAAGTCAATATCATCCAACTAATGTGGCCTACTAGACCAAATAGGAAAAAATTCAATCTTTAGTGATGACACAAAGATGAATTGCAGAAAATATCTATAAAGCCCATTTGGAAATGGCTACTGCAAAAAAAGAGGTGTAAGTATTCACCTTTTCAATCTTTTTTACTGCCTTTAAGCCTCATCTTCCACAAACATCCGCGCTAGCACGCCCAGATGATCCTCGTGGAAGGGGTCGAGTTCTTTGCGTTGCAGCACCTCGAACTCTACACCAAAATCGCCTTCCAGCTTTTTGACCTCGTCCTTGAATACCTTTTTTGGACTGGCTACGGTGTCGATGCTACGGGATTTGATGGAAAGCATCAGATGGCCGTCTTCTTCTAAGAAGTATTTGGAGTTAATAGCAGCTATCTCAGCCTGGTTGGGCTGGGCTACGTCCTGGAAGATAACATCCACGGTTTCCACGATATGAGCATAAGACCTGGGCTGGTTGGCATCTGCAAGTATCGGGATGATGTTAGGACGCTGGTCGCAGAGCTTGATAAGGTCGCGCATGGTGCGCGGGGAGAACTCCACAGCGTACACCAGACCATCGGTCAGGATATCAGAAACATGGCTTACGGTCGTACCCGATGCAGCACCCAAGTACAGTACATGGGAATCATATTCAATAGGAATTTCAAAACCCTTGAGCACCATAGCACCGAGCTTGCTTCTGTGCGGGTCCCACTGGCGGTATTCTACGCCATCCACATCCATAAGCCGCTCACCGTACACGCTATGACCAGGATATAGGTTATGCGTGGACAGTATCTTCCTGTCGTCTATGATCACTTCAAAGATACCATCTGACAACTGCTCTACTTTCATGCGGGTCTGCCTCCCGATCTGTCATCTGTATTCTTACTGCCTTTGTTCATGCCACCCTTTTTCTGACCGCCGCGCTTCTTAGCCGGCCTGCCGCCTGCCCTCCCCGGACCCGGCTGTGTGACCTTTGTGGACTGTTTCTTAGGCGGCTCTGGGTGGGCTTTCCTGATGGATTCCACCTTACGCTCAAGGTTTACCTTTATTGAAGGGTCAAGTTTTCCGCCATAGGCATCCATACGCACTGCCAAACTTATCTTAGCTGCCAATGCTCTGGCAATTTTACCCCTCTGCCACCACGGTGCACCCTTGATGAAGGGATGATTGAATATCACACCATGCTTAGGAGACGGAGCACGAGACCTCAAATGCTTGAATAGAGCATTGTTCGCCCCGATGACCTGCACAGTACTTGAAGGAAAAGCCGCAAGCTTCTTCAATCCTCCGGCAAGGCTGATGAGCCTCGCGCCCAAAGGAGCACCTGCTATATTTGTAAGGTTTGGAGCTACTGCACCCATGTTTGCCATGATGTATTGCTCCAGATTCTTGCGAGTGTCATATATCCCGCATAGATTGGTTGCAAAGTTACGTAAAAGGTCCTCATCCACCAATGACAGTTCCGCACCCATGGAACTACTGGCCTTTGAAAACATATTATGATCTTCAGGTACATTCTCCCGCGAGCCAAACCTTGCCACGAACCTTGCCATGGACTCTGCCGTCAGCTCCAGTTCTGGGAAATACACGCCATACCACTCAGTAAGCCTTTCAGAAAGCTCGTTGGCTGCTTTATCAACATCATCCATAGCCTCCACGGCCTGAATGATGCGTTTATCATCGGTATCAGTCATGGATATCTGACGCTTTGCTGCCTTTATGCATATTTCCCGAAGAAGCACGTCATAATCCTCGTCAAGTTCGACAAAACCGCATGCTAGTGCCAGCTCCCTCAGATCCAGGCCATGTGTAGGAAGCTCTTCGTTTTCCACAGCAAGCAGCATGTGCTGAGCCAGCTGTTCAGTATCTTTCTCCAACAGATAGCACTCCTCTACATCGCCGTTTTCAGAAAGCTTCAGCGTACCAAACCACGTAACTGCCTTCAAATTATTCCTCCTGGATAGAAGCCCCTGTGTTGTTGGCTTTGGTAATTATCACTTTACCTCCGATGGTGCTATCCAGGAATGCCTGAGCATCTTCCTGCAGATTAGCCGCATCTTTGGGATTATTCGTAAAAGCATATACTACAGGCCCAAAGGAGCTCATACCCGCGCCATAAGCACCGCTGTCCTGCAAAAGTTCAATAAGGTCCCTGACAGCCTGGTGCTGTAACCTTATTTCCCTTTGCTTGAAACCCAGTTCCTGCAAATGGTTAGTGGCCTGTCCGAAAGCCTCAATATCCTTTTCCATGATAGCGGGCATCATTTTCATTAACACGATATGAGCTACAGCTTGAGCCTCCTGAAGTGGAATAGGACATTCCTTCCTGAATATATCCACTTCCTCAGAATCGTGGGCTCCGATGTGCATGTCCTCGCCCGGCAAAGCCAATACGATTTCCCAGTCCGGGAAATCTTCCCTGAAAAGTACTGGTGCCGGAGGTGTTTTGCTTGCTGAGGAAGGAGAGAACGAGCCCTTGTCCACGAATTTATGGCCACCATCAACTATAAAACCGCCTTTTTCAAAAGATGCGACACCAATACCTGAAGTGCCACCACGTCCCACAGCAACTGCCATCTCTCTAACACTCAGTCCCAGGCCGTATAGACTGTTCACCGCAGCTGCAACTGAAAGAGCTGCCTGTGTCCCGGAACCACAGCCCACATGATGAGGCATATCTTCTTGAATTGTCACCTTTATACCCTGACCCTCGGGTAGCAAAGCCTTTGCTGCTATCTTCATGCGCGGTGCAAGCAAAGAGTGACCTATGATCTCTATATCATCAGCGATCTCCGCTGAGATCACCACATGAGGGTAGTCAATAGACAATCCAACCCCACCGTCCACTCTTCCAAGCTCAGCATTCATATCTATAAGACCCATGTGAATTCTGGAAGGTGACGTTACTCTGATCATTCAGGTCTTAATCGTCACTGCATGTTATTAAACTTTGACACTTGAGCTTCAATATAGCCTTCACATAGTGTTCATCTATAGGTGCGCACCAGTAGCCATCCAGTTCTGAGCACGCTTCGGTTAAATACAAAACGAAGGAACACCGGGATGAATCTGTAAATACGTAGCCTCACATCAGCCATCAATTGTAGATCCAGTATTTTCTCATTAAAACCGGGTTCCAGAAAATACGAAAAATTCCGCCAGTACTGATGCAAGGACCCAAATACCCCAAAAAGAAAACCGCACAACATACCTGTATCTGCAGGGTCAGGAAATCCAAAACAGAGATCACATTTTCCACAGCGCAATCTGATATTAGATATTGTGCCCTTGAAAAGCCTGAAAAGAGGCTTTTTAATACTGTTAATGATCACCAGTATCTCCTTTGGCTTCAATCCTTTTTTCTTTTTTGACTCTTTTGATTTTATGACCTTTTCTTCAAGACCTTTGTCCGTATCCGTTACATTAGCAGGACTGAACTTTCCCACTTCTTCCTTTTTACCGGCATCCTGCTCTTTCTCTGAAATGGAACTTGTAGGCTCGGTTGGATAGAACACTTTGGAATAGGACAGAAAGAGCCATTTGATCATTATCTTTCCGGAAATATCCTGATCTTTCTTTTTCAGGTCCACTACCAAATCTATGGCACAGAAAAGTACAAGCAACGCCAGGAATAGGATTACCAGCACTGCTATCTGTACAAACTGTATTGCAGTGAACATAGTACTCCCAGCTCAAATAAAGAAAGACAAAGAACCGAATATAGATAAAATACAATGTCTTTATCTATGGTCCTGCCCAGTTTACTCTCCCTCTACCTCTATTCTAACAGATTCTTCATCCTCTTGAACTGTCTCAGAACCGTTGTTGTCTTTCCCCTTGTCCTTTTTACCCTTCATCGCCTTTATCTTTTCGATAAGGCCAGGAACTGAATCAAGGAGGACTCCAATATCTGATTTCCCGGAAACAGACATTAGACGTACCACATCTTTGGAGACAACTATGAAAGCCACAGGCTCTATCTTTGCACCTGCTCCACCGCCGCCTCCAAAACCTTCTTCATTGTCTTTACTCTTGCCCTCTCCCCCACCTGTACCGAAACCGAAAGAAACCTTTGTCACGGGAATGATAGTTGTATCCCCAACTGTTACAGCATCTCCCACCACTGTCTTGGTGCTCACAAGTCTTTCAAGTTCACTGGACACTTCTTTCATAAGGTCTTCAAGTCCCATGGTATTTACTCCCATAAACGTCGATAACTACGTTTTATAAGTCTATGAACCATACATGATATAATTTGTCCTGAATTTCCTGCATTATGCATTATCCTGGAAGAAGTTCATCAAAGAGAACTTGACTTTCTCAGGCTGCACATCTATAAACTCTTCTTTTTCATCGGGGGGGAAGAGCTCAAACACCGCAAACTTTCCGTATCTTTGGCGGGAATCGGTGAGGAAACGTCCATCAAGTAATATCCTTACTCCATAATCTATAGGAGAACGTACTACTCTTCCCATGGCCTGCCTTATCTTACGGATAGTAGGGATCTGCACAGCATAGTCCCATCCGGCTCCAAACCCATAAGAATGATCATAGGCTGACTCCACAGCGTTCATCCTGTCATTGAGGGCTGGATAACCGACACCCACGATTATGACCGTTCTGCCTCTGCCATCCCGGAAATCAACACCCTCGCTCAATGTACCCCATAGATATGAGAAAAGCACACCTTTTCCTCCTTTCTCACCAAGTTCAAAGAAGGCTTCTCTCACTTCATGAGAAGACACTCCCGCCTCATCCAGGAACGTGGGTACATTCAGTCTATCGCCAAGTTTTGAATAGTATCGTCTGGCCTCAGCTGCGCTCTGGAAAAAGATTATTACATTACCTATGGAATTCTCAATGGAATCTTCCAGTACCTGTTCCACAGCCTCCAGAGCATGAGGATCATCCCTGCTTCTTGCAAACAGCGGAGGAATATCGACTGCTATGGTAAGACGCTTTTCAGATGGAAATGATGTGCTATAGGCGAGTTCACACGTTTCCCGCTTTATGCCCAGAGTGGCCTTTACCATATCAAAAGGCCGCAGTGTGGCAGACATAAGAATGACCGAAAACACGGAAGCAAAAAGAGGTTCTGTCACATTGCTGGGAATGCAGGTGAAAAGTTCCAGGCGACCATAGATAGCATCATTCAAATCCCTGCGCACATTCATGATAGGATAATAACGATGATCATTAGACAAGACAAGGTATGACGACAGAAAATCTGCAGCATAGCGTATATGTGACTTTTTCAGCACCTTGCTTAGACCTTTCTTATATTGCTCTTTATATTCCTCGTCAAGCATTTGTCCAAACTCGCTGGCTTCGGAAAGTACAAGCTGTATAGCAGCCTCATCCTTAAAACCCATTTCCAGCGCCTGTCTCATGAACCTGCCTCTTACCATATCATTGCGTTCATAAGGATCGCTGATGCGCATATCATACCAGAGCCGACCCACTCTTTCCCTTTCACCGAACTTGAACCTGTTATTGTATGTTTCCCGGATGATATCGTTTAGCATTTTGAACAATTCAAATGCACGGCTTTCAGGCATTTGATCTTTGTTAGATTCTATCTCCGCAATGGCTTTTTCAATTGTATGTTCGGTGATGGTTACAGAAGAATGCGAGCGTGCCGCAGATTCCAGGTTGTGTGCTTCGTCAAATATAACTATGACATCCTGAGGCTCCTTATCCAGCCAAGTAAGCAATGTTGTAAATATCTCTGCACTCAGTACATGGTGGAAATTGCAGATTATAAGATCTGCATGCTTCAATTCCCTTTTAAGCAATTCGTAGCCACACATGCCTTTTTTTGTGGCATACTCGTTTATCTCCTCAGGGGTGCGTACATCAGCAAAAAGCCATTGCCTGAATACTTCACTTTCAAAACGCAACACCTCGTAGAGATCGTTACATGCCCTTTCCCTTACACCACGAGTCTTTTGTTCGGCTACCTCTATTTCATTAAACAGAGCATCTCTTAAGGCTATGAGAGCTGGGTCCTTGGAACGTTTGTAATTTTCAGAGGCAGATTTAATTTCCTTTTTCTTAAGATCAAGTTCCTTTTCCAGCTCTATCAGCTCAAAAGTATTCTCCCTTTTGAGCCGGCACTCCTCGTAATCTACTTCATGGGGACACATGGCAGCCTTACCCTTTACTACTGCCACCTTGACATCATTTCCCCGCTTTATCTCCTTAGCCTCGCTAATGAATTGCACCATCTGTTGATGCACATTAGTTGCAATTATCACTGTTTTCTGCAACTGTTTGCCCACAAAGAGCGCAGGAGCAAGAGAACTGAGGGTCTTACCAGTACCGCAAGCGCCCTCGAAAAGTATAACCTCTTTTCTAAGAAGTGCGGAATATATCCTTTCCATAGCATCCTGCTGGTTAGGATAACAGTGCTCCTTGGGAAAATATTTTAAGTATCCTCTCTGTCCGCTCATCGCACTACCTTATACCTTTCTATACTAATAATTTGGGTTTAGATCTTCTTTGCAGCCATAACATTTGTATTACAGCTTGAGACCAGCCTGCGGGAGGGGGTTTCTAGTATTTTAATATTAACATTTGTTCCCTTCTTGAAACCAAAGTTATTCGAAGTATTTGTAGTGTTTCCCACCTGCACTTTTACCGTTGAATTGTTCCCCAGGCCATCGTCACCATTTAGGACAATAGCTTCTCCTGCAGACCAATAACCATCTGCTATACAAGGGTTGCGTGTTTCATAATGTGGTCCTTTTCCTGCAGGAAATAGATCCAGATATATTACCTGCACATCTCCATTCACGATTCTCCCTCCGTGTGCTACAACTCCGGTATAACTGCTACCCTGGCCATCAATAACAATCTGTATGTCTTCAAGGGGTAGGGGATCTCCGCCCTTATGTGCCAGCGTTATGAAATTCTCCCTGTACCTGATCTCATTAGGTACTCCGCCTTCTACAAATTCTATTTCCACATCAGCTGTTAGACCCTTTTTTAGAGGGTTAGGTATTCCGGCAAGGGAAACAGCAGCAACTCCTACAAGCAACATTGTAAGAACCAGCATCAGCAATGTCCCTATAACAGGACTTATTCCCTGATCTGTGAACCGAATCTTCAAGAAGCTGGAAAAGAGTCGTTTTTGGTTCATACTCGAATTACAGAAAACTTAGTATATAAACTATTCTAAAATAATTATAGTTACATAATAAGCGTTCTCTAAGTATTACTTTTAAAGAATACAGCAACAAAATATGATTCGGAGAAAAAGTAAAAGTAAAAATAGCAGACCAAAAAAGGTGGCCTGCTGCTAACAAAATAAATCGTTAATGTTAGGTTTAACTTATGCTGATCTTTCCCTTTGGTCTGATAACAAGCAATTCGTCATCCCATATGCTAGAGTTACTAGCTACATAAGCTGTGATAAAAGCGTTTCCTGCGGTGGCGCTTGAAAAATTCAACGTTGTACCATTGCTTACATTAATAATAATATGATCAGCCTTATAATCATTAAAGAAACCGAGGTTAGTATAAAGGTTAATATCAGCTATAGTACCGTTACCTGTAGTGTCCTTTACATACACTTTCAGCTTTGTGGGCTCGTTTATCAGGATCAGGGACTTTTCAGGTATCAGTATGAGACTTCCTATGGCATTCCCCATTGATATATCTCGCTGTATACTGAAAGGAGCACGATCACCACTTACTACGTTTTCTTCAACTGTAATGTTACTAGAGTTCGTGTAGACAATGTTGGACTCTGGTAAGATAAGAGGCGTACTGGCGCTGGAACCAGTACTCTTTACAGTCATCTGATACCATATACCCCATTCTTCTCCTATGCCAAGGTTAGGAAGCTGCCAGGTAAGCACTGA
>DAKU01000106.1 GCA_002508425.1 Methanosarcinaceae archaeon UBA470 | reverse complement strand
ACCAATTCCCATGCACGTTACCGTTGCGGCCCCATTCAGTACTATGGTACGTGAGGATGAAAGGCAATCCTTTTTCGACTTTAAGTTTGCACAAAACGTTAACAGGATGCCAGTCATGTCCATGGAGAATATCGAAATTACCAAAACGGTCTACCATTTCCAGGAACATCCAGTACATGGAATCACACATCCTGTTCATCTGGTTCACTACTCCTCCTGATTGGTCGTGGTCTACACGGTGATAATGTACACCATTTATGAACGCATGTGTTTCAAGTCCACAGTTACGCGCGAAGATATGCACTTCGTGGCCTTTTGAAGCCAGTGTTTCGGATAGCTCTGAAACATGAGGAGCTATGCCACCCACCTTTACTGAGTGCAGACATTCCCAGGAGAACATGCCGATTCTTAATTTTCTCATTTAATACACTCCACTTCCCTATCCTAAATGTACTACCTGTCTGGATATAATATTATCCAGATACTTTACAGCCTGAAGTTCAAATGATAGAAATCATCGTTAATCTGAAATGATATCCCCTATTTTTTCATTTTAGACATCACATTCTATAGGATCATTTTTCATATTTACTCCAGCTATTCTCATCAATTTCCGGCATGGGATATTTTGAAGCTTCGTTCCTTTTCTTACCTTGGAAGGAGTCAATTATCTCCTGAATCGCTTCGTTGTCTGTGGTACCTACAAGGTCTATAACTTCTAGCCCCGTATGAAACGGTTGATTGTGCTCATAGGAATCTCGTCCAGATATGGGATCACTCCTTTTGAACCGATTATCTTCTTGTAACCACCTAAAGTCGAAACCCCGTTTTCTACAAGTGCTAATATGGACTGGCCTGCAAAATGACTGCTTTCTTTTCCGCAGACAAACAAACGATTTATTTTTGGATTGGAAAGTATGTTGACAATAACCTTTTGAATCCCAAAATTCTCTGTAAAAAATGTCCCACAAATCGCATAATTTTTCAAATCAAGTTTTCTGTAATCTGAAGCAAGTGTTACAATCGAAACCGGAGAATAAGGCCTTCCCAAAATATGATCACCTTCAGCCAGAGGCCAATCATTGATATCTGTTGAATTTGTCGCAGTCATGTACACTCAACTTTATTATTTTTTAATTATAGCTAAGTCAATTGCAGAAACACATGATTCAATAATAAATATGAGGGAACTTTCGGCTCTGTAAAATTCCTCGACTGCTGCGAAAATTAAAATTTTGCCTCAAAAAATAAAACAGCACTCCAATATAATAATAAAACAGAACTCTAAGATGTGATTTAAAAATGAAGCAGAAGGTTGAAAATAGGTAGTCATGTTCCCAAATATCATTTATGCAGGGTCAGTGTGATCGATTATTCAACCAGTGTGTTCCCCACGAGAGATTTACCTAATTAACAACCCGGGCGTTCAGACATGTAAGGAATCCGGCAGCTGAATATAGGGAAAGCAGGCGTATAATACGCCGCTCTTTTACTTTCCCAGGACCTTCTTGATCTTACCTACCGTTTCTTGTGTTTTGCCTTCTGCCTTTTCAATAGTACCTTCGGCTTCCAGCTGGGGATCATTTGTGATTTGCCCTACTGTCTCCTTGACCTCTCCCTTCACTTTATGAACGTTTCCTTCCACTTTATCCGTTGTGCTTGTTTTCATTTATGTTACTCCCCTTTCTCGTTCTAATCTTGGAGGATTATCACAGCTATGGCATCTTTTCAAGAGATGTGAACCGAAAAATAAAGATAATTATCGGCATTACTGCCGTGATACCCCACTTTACACTACTATTACTATAATGATTTACTTCCCTTTAAGACCTTCGCCTAATTATTTAATTTATTGAGATGGTATTAAATTGTCTTTTAGGATTTTGTTTCTAATTTGAGAGTCTCTTTAAGCAAAGCATATACTGCATAAAAACATACATATGATGGATGAATATTGGAAAGATCAAGGAACTTGCAGTCACTACACTAAAGAATTGGAGAGAGAATAACTCCATAATTGATAGTGCAGCCCTGTCGTTTTACTTGCTGTTGAGCTTACCGGCCATTCTCCTCTTCTTCGTATCCTTGGGAAGTATATTTTTTGCCTCCGGTCAAGTTCAGGATAATATTATAGAGTATATGGAAGGAATTGTTGATGCAAGTCTTATTGAAGCATTGAAGGCTTTTCTTGCAAATATGCCTGCTACAGACTCTCTTTCTTTAAGTGCATTGACGGGACTTCTTCTTTTGATGTGGGGTGCAGGTAATGTTTTCAGGCAATTTAAGAACTTCCTCTACAGGATATGGAATGTTCCACCGTCACAAGGAAAATTTGCCAGGAATTTTCTGAAAGATGTTTTGCTTTCAACCATAACGGTAATTGTTTTTGGTGGATTGATCGTGGTCAGTATTTTAATAGAAGCCTTTATGTTCACAGGTTCAAGGATCTTACACACATATCTGCCATTATTTGGTGTTGTTCAGTATGTGGGACCAGTTGCGACTTTTGTGGTTCTTGTGATGCTTTTCATTTTTGTATATCTTATATTGCCAGACATTGATCTGGACCTGAAATGCGTGATAGCAGGTTCTGTGATAACTGCTGTCCTTATCACCATCGGAAAATATGCTGTGGGATTCTACGTGACACATAGCGATATTACTTCGATCTATGGTATCATTGGATCCGTAATTGGTCTATTACTATGGATCTATTATAGTTCCATTGTCGTAACCATTGGAGCTGAGTTCACTAAAGTTTATTCACAATACTTAGCAGACTCCAAAAAGCTTTAAGTTAGTCTCTGTTCCCACATGATCAAAAAGGAGTATCCTCTCACCCAGGAGGATAGGATGTATTGAAACGAAGATCTCATGCAAAATATCTTCCTGCAGGAATAACCTGGTCATTTCTGACCTCCCCACGAGTCATATATCTCATTTGCTCTTCTCACAGAGTTTTTTCACGAAGACTCTAATATCTTCCCTTAAAGAATTCGATATTCTTCTCAGGTTGATAGAGGAGTAGATTGCATATGATAACGAAACTTTTTTATCGGGAAGGGATATTCCCCTAATTTCAGTACTTTTTCATAGGTTTTTCTGGCCATAAGAACGAACTCTATTAACGCTGTTGAAAATTATAATGCTTTTATAATTTGATACCACGCGTAATGTTTTATTACATTTATGTTAAGTAGACAAACAGCATATATTAAATTAGATTGAGAACGAAATATCTGTCTCAATTAAACATGTGTGCGGACTGGGGAGTGGCAACATGAAAGAAGAACAATTGAAGAAGGTCGTTCCAGCTGACCTGAGGAATGTCACTTTGGAATCTAAGAATGATCTGAAGAAGATCACTGCGGATGACCTGAAGGATGTCACTTCAGAATCTAAGAATGAATGAGAGATTCATCTGTACACTGGGAGTGGTTAACATGGAAGCAGCAGACAAAATAAAGAAAGCGGCAGAAGAAAAGAAAGCAGCAGAAGATGTAAAAAAGAACGTTACCTTAGAACCTAAGGATGATCTGAAGACTGAGAGTGGCAACATGAAAGCAGCAGAAGAAATAAAGAAAGCTGCAGCAGATCTAAAAAAGGATGTCACTTTGGAATCTAAGGTAGAATCTAAGGATGATCTGGAGAGTGTTATGGGATCTAAGGATAAGCTGAAGAATGTTACTCCAGATGAAACCCTGAAGAGTGTCGATTTGGAATCTAAGAAAGAATAAAAGATCCATTATATGGAGGAATTCCTCCTTTCCTCCAATCCTATGGGTAAAACCTCACAATTTAGAAGGATGGCTGATGAGGATTTTAAATTCGAAAAGGAGTTTTGGGGGCTGATTTGAAAGCTTCTTTTAACGAAGCTTCTTCAAATAATAACTTTATAAGTACTTATGGTCTAATATTAGAAATAAAGCGTGAATTTGTAAGGAGTGGTAGAGTATGGCAGGTTTAATAGGATTGGCTATTACATTCCTAATACTGGCTTTTATTGCCTATGTATTGGGAGCGCGTGGAATTGCCGGATTTTCGATGGAGGTCGCAAGGTGGCTTGTGATAATCTTTGTAATACTGGCAATAATAACGTTCTT
>DAKU01000094.1 GCA_002508425.1 Methanosarcinaceae archaeon UBA470 | reverse complement strand
GCAAACCTGTGCATGATGCAAAGCATGCGATTACACTGTTGAAGCAATGTGATAAAACTCGCAGATCAAATTATTATGTAATGGATAATGGCTACGATTCAGAAGCTATCCATTTTCTAGTAAGAGAAGAACTAGAAGCAATAGCTATGATTCCTTTGAGGCAAAGGAAAAGGAAGAAAATAAAAAGCAAATACCGTAGGAAAATGATAAAAGAATTTGAGAAAATATTGTATTATGTTAGAAATCTGGCAGAAACCATGTTCTCTGTTCTGAAACGGAAATATGGTGAAGAAATTAAGGCAAGAAACTACTGGAATCAAGTAAAAAAGATTAAAATCAAGTTATTAGTACATAACCTTGAAATACCTGTCAAGGTTATATTTATTGTTCAAATGAGGATTTCTGCAGAGCCGAAAATTATAATGCCGTTATAATTTGATGCCACATGTAATGTTTTATTACATTTATGTTAAATAGACAAACAACATTAATTGTATATGATTGAGAAAGAAATGTCTGTCTCAATTGAACATGCCTACTAACTGGGGCTGGGAGTTCTCAAGTAATTGTGGGGTCTAGAGTTTGTTTCAAAAATTATTATCTGTTGAGGATTTCGATAAACTTCGAATTTCTACCGGTTTCATATAAATAGTATATAAACCGATGTTTTAATGTGGGGGTTTTTAGAAATCCTCTGTTATTTAATAAGATTATCCTCCGTAGCCAAAAAACGGAAAAGTAGGATTTTTGAAACAAGCTGAATGAATAACAGATTCATCTGTCCTCACTAGGGAGTGGTAACATGAAAGCAGAAGAAGCAAAGAAAGCAGAAGAAGCAAAGAAAGCAGAAGAAGCAAAGAAAGCAGAAGAAACAAAGAAAGCAGAAGAAGCGAAGAAAGCGAAGAAGTGAAGAAAGTCACTTCATTATCAAAAAATGACATATGCATTACATTAAGTTCTTCCAATGGATCCTTTGGGGGTAAAATCTCCCAAAACTCTTTTTTGCAAATTGCATTTTAGAAGGGTGCATATGGGAGTAGCTAATAGCCGTTTCATTGAGGCTTCTTGCTTTTATACTTACAGTATTGTCACTATTGACAAAACAGTCTTTAACAGGTCATTTAAATTCATGGTTCTGTACCTTCCTAATTACGCACGATATTCTAGCAAGGTAAAAGACCATCATATTTTACAGCATTTAAGATACGTTGCCAGAAAGCTTGAACGCTTGACTATTGCATTTAGGGATTAAATTTTGTCATAGTAGACTAGCCTGATAATAATATTGGAAGGAAAGATCAATATGAAAGAACAGCAATCATTCAACCTCAATGGACATAAAGAACTTGGAAAATTAGAAATGTCAAAAGAAGTTGTAGTTACACTACTTGGCATGGGAACATTATCTTTATTTGCATTTGGATTTTTTTTCACTTCACTATCTACACTATTTACTGGGAGAAGCGATTTTAACTTTGAATTCACGAGTGGCACAATTCTTATTTCAGTAACTCTCTTCCTTGGTACATTGATACTGCACGAACTCATACATGGCTTATTTATATCAAGATATGGTGGCAAGCCGCGTTATGGTATTGGCATTGCTCATTTCATCCTCCCCTATTTCTACACCACCACTAAAACTGTTTTTCCACGCAACCAATTCATAGTGATCTCTATTGCTCCGTTTTTATCGATCTCTCTGGTTGGGATTGGTTTAATGGCTGCTTTCCCATTGATTGCGCACTGGATTTTCATCCCTTTTGTAACAAATGCTTCCGGGGCAGTGGGTGATTTATGGGTGACAAGTAATTTATTGAGATGTCCGAAACATGTATTGCTGGAAGATCAAAAAACCGGGCTGATAATTTATGGTAAAGAAAATGATAAACCCATTAATATCTCTACAGCAGGATTTGGTTCCAGATTTTCCAAAGTATTCATACTCTGTTTTTTTGTGCTGGGGATTTTAATGGGTACAGCGCCAATAGTTCTGGATATTTTAGGAGTGGAATCATTTACAATTGGACCCACGAATAGTTTTTACACGATTTTTGAATTTCATGGTTCTCAGGATGGTTTCGGTTTCAGTTTCTTCCCCTTGTCAATATTAGCCATAAGTGTTATTGCCGGATTGGTTTACGCGATTATCCAAACCGGTAAGCTGGAAACACATGTCATGGATGGATAATGATGTGCCTACGGAGAACAAAAGGACTATTTCGACCATGGGAATCCAATCGGCTGGATAAGGCTTGGAACTGAAGAGCATCCTAACGGCTGTGCGGTAGTAATAACGAACGGATCAGACGGAGAAAAGGAGATGTGCGCGAGAATGAATCATTTTGGTGAGATCTGTATTGATCGTGTCGGTAATAATCCGGTGGAAGTCGTTATTGATGAATAGGGAAAGAGGATATTTCCGGTTTCAGAAGGTTCAGTTTCCTGCTACACAAAAAAAGAATAGGAACAATCTTAACAAACTTTAATTAAACATATTATAAATGGGGGAGAGTTAAATGCGAGTTCATTATGAAACATATATGATAAGTCAGGATAAAATATTTAAAATAATAATCGATTTAGTCACCATTATCATCCTTTATATATTGCTACTGTCGCTATTTGTGGGGGTCTTACATATCCTCCTGGATATCAACTCAATTCTATTTGGGACTCTTGGGGGTGGTTTCGGTCAGATAGTATCCAGTGTCCTCACAATTTTTGTTCTTATTGATCTTTTCAAGACTTTTATTGATTATCGTGAACATCAAGAGATCAGAATTACATATGTAACCGATGCTACGATTTTAATAGTCATGCGTGAAATCGCGGTAGGGGTATATGCCCAAAGATTTGATTATCCATTTGTTCTAGGCCTATCGGTATTGTTGTTTTCATTGGGTATAATAAGGGCTCTAGCTGTCAAATATCCAACCAAATTATGAGTTTGTCCTCATGTACTCTTAACATTTGGGAACTAAGGTGATATATGACTTATCGGCTATGTAGAAATCCTCTCAAAATAGACACCAAGTAACTAAAATAAGCAAATATTCTTAATACCTAGAAGCATATTTGCAAGTATTGTTAACTTTACTAATCTCTTGAATTTCGAGGATTTCTACAGATTCCTTCAACCACGAACGTATAAATACTCTGGATCTAATATGATATATAAGGGAGTTATTTTAGAGGGAGTGTTAGAACATGTTGATAGGATTAGCTATTCTATTCCTGATACTGGCTTTGATTGCCTATGTATTGGGCGCACGTGGAGTTGCCGGAATGTCGATGGAGATCGCAAGGTGGCTTGTGATAATCTTTATAATACTGGCAATAGTAACGTTCATCTTGTGATGGGATTATGTGGCTAATAACCACTACGAAGAATCCTCTTTTTGAAGAAGATCACTTCGTATGACCTGAAGAATGTCGATCTGGAATCTAAGGATGAATGAATAATCCATGATATGGAGGAAATCCTCCGTTCCTCCAATTATGGGTAAAGGTAAAACTTATCATATCTTTTTTGTAGATCACATTTTTAAAAGGCATTGCGTGAGAAGAATATCTCCTATTAGAAAAGAAGTTTTAGGAGATAATTTGAGGGCCTCAGCTATATATGTGCAACAGTGAAATGCAGATTTATCCATGAAAACTTAAATTGAATACAATAGGAGAGGAAAAGGTGTGGACTAAAAGACTATAGTTATAATTAAGAACCATTTGTTTGAAACTTATGGTGATCTCACAACATATTGAATGCGATTTTAGCACTCATAAGTTACAAACCATGAGTGTTTAACTATAATTGCATCATAGTACTATCAATTGACAAATCCATGTGACTCTGATAATTGGCAAAATTGTAAGCCATCTGCAGAAGGTCAGATGAATGGTTTTATCTGGATATACTTATTTCTCTTCACTCTCATGCACCTGATTTAGAGGTTTTTCTACAACGCCAAAAAAGCAAACAGAAACAGGTCTGAGACAGAGTAACTGCTGTGTAATCCAATACTTATTTATACCAGTGTTTCCTCATTTATATAGGGAGGTTAGTTAATGGTAGATAAACTTTCATGCCACGATATGAAGAAAGGGGAGATTTACATGTGCGGAACTTGCGGAATTGAACTGCAGGTACTCAAGGAAGGTAGAGAATCCCTTAAACCCGGAGAAACAGATTCTGAACATCCAGGATTCGAATGCTGCGGCAAACCACTTACGTTAAAAAAGTAAATTGATCTCCTGCTATTGAATATAGAGACTTTTGCAGGGTGAAAAACGTTTTAATTTTTTCCAACTGGAAGCCACGAGATAAATAACCATTAATGTGTGGCATTAAGTACATGGATGATACTAAGACTCTTATAAAGCGTAAGGGTCACAGTAAGCTTGAAGTGTGCAAACTGTTAGAAGGGTTCGTTGATATCTGTGAGTATAAGCAGTAGGCTGCAACGTGGCACCTTAGATGATTAACTGTTAAATAGCAAATGCAATCAAATTATAAATGGGGGTAAGTAGTGTATGGTTAATAAATTATTTGATCTAAGTGGCAAAGTTGCGATTGTAACTGGTGCCTCCAGTGGATTAGGGGGTTCAGTTCGCTAAAGCATTAGCCAGTGCCGGAGCAAATATTACGATTGCAGCAAGAAGAGTTGAGAAGTTAGAAACGCTTAAGGTAGAACTGGAGAAAATTGGCATAAAGTGTCTCGCAGTAAAGTGCGATGTTTTAAACGAAGATGATATTATAAATGTAGTCGAGCGTACAGTTGAAGAATTTGGGAAAATAGATATGAAAGTCAAAGTGTTATACAAAAAGTATTGAAATGCTGAAGTACTCTGTTCTTCTCCTAATGAAATACAGAAATAAAGAGTTAGCGATGTTTAATTAACAATACCCCAATATATTTACTAGGATATCTGTTACTATATGGATCGATCCGATTCAACTCGTCCTTCAATAAAACCTCACTTCCTCTTTTCCACAAAGGCTGATTAAAGAGAGGCCATCAAATTAGATTGGAGGAAATTGTGACCTGATCTGATTGGCCCATTCTTACAAATATCAAGCATCATGTTTTCTTTTTTTCAAAACCTGGCCATAGACCTCCAGTGTGGAATCTGCTACCTCATCCCAGTTATAGATCTCTTCGATGAGCCTGCGTCCTTCCTGGCCAAAATTTGCCTTACCCAGACCATCCAGCACATAGTTTATTCCCCATGCAATGGATTCCGGATACTGTTGTACTGTAATACCATTCTTGAAGTTATCTATAAGCTTCACAGCATCAGTAGCCACTACTGCCTTACCGGCATCCCATGCTTCAAGCACCACAATGCCAAAGGGCTCGTTGCGGCTTGGAACACACACAATATCTGCAGCATTGTACCAATCCCTGGAAACTTCATCCGTTGCATAACCAAGAAAATGGGACACATGTTTCACACCCATTGAACTAGCCAGATGTTCACAGTGTGCCCGCATCTCTCCCTCTCCAATGAACACGAACTGCGTATCCCAGCGGTGAGACAGTACTTTTCCTATGGCCTTTACAAGCATATCAGGTCCTTTCTGATAGCTCATGCGCCCGACGAACAGGACCACAGGTGCCAGTGGATGAATACCGTACCGCTTCTTTACTTCACCCGGATCTACGTCCTTGCGTATCTTATCCACGAAAATGCCGTTGGGTACCAGGGAGATCTTGTAATCAGGGATCTGGAACAGAAATTGTACTTCTTTCTTCAATACCTCCGAAGTAATGATCACAGCCGCAGACTCATAGCCGCCCAGCCATTCCCTGTGCGTTACCGTTTGCGCCTCCCACCAATTCCCATGCACGTTACCGTT
>DAKU01000001.1:334-28594 GCA_002508425.1 Methanosarcinaceae archaeon UBA470 | reverse complement strand
GGCTTGGAGCATCTGGGTTTGATACATCTACAATTACAAGTCCATTGTAACCATCAGCTATGTATGTATAGTTGCCTGACACTGCAACGCCATTAGCGGAATCGGTACTATAATTCCCTTTAATAGTTGGCATTGTTTTATTTGCAATATCTACTATTACAAGTCCATTTTCTCCATTGGCCACATATGCATAGTTTCCCGATACTGCGACATTGTTGACCAATGCCGGGGTAGTTACCCTTCCAACTCTTAAGGGGTTAGAAGAATCAGTGATATCGATCACTAGCATATCCTGTCCCTGTCCGAGGTATGCATAATTTCCAGCGACTGCAACATTATAAACACTTCCTCCATAGTGACTGGAAAAATCCTGTTCCTGCGTTAACAGAGCATTGCTAATGCTGTTATCACTATAAAGATCATTATATTGGCTGACAAAACTCACATCAAGTTTTTCAGCTGAGCTAACTCCTGTGATCATCATCAGACAAAATAATATCAGTCCAAAATAGATTGGACTACTTAGTTTAAGTGGCATTCTATATCACCAGTCCGCAGATATTTTTGCATTCATTGGATTTTGCATGCCTGAGAACAGCCTAACAGTATCCCTACTGATAGAATTATTACCAGTCAGGGACAAAAGGTTGTCCCTTTCTGAAATATAATACCTGAGATCGCTTGAACGGATACTTGATGTGATCCGAAGTATCAAATGAATAGAGATCTGTTTTTGCATGATCGATACCGTTGAATTGTTTTACCCAGTTCTCTTTTTTAAGAGTATGGAGTTCACTTCAATATTTATCTATATTAAAATATCTATAGATTAATATGTGCTCATAATTATAATGATGAAATGCATTCAATCACTTTAAATGCTTTCGTCAACAATTCAAACAAGAAACATAGTAAGTACATGAATTTAGAGGGGCAAAAGGTAACATTTAATTACATTTTTTGAATTGATATCTATTAACGCGTTAGATGAGTGTGGTACAATGGTAACTATCAAAGTATCCTGTATTCAGATGAATATTATACAATGTTCAAAAGAAAAGAACGTTGTAAAGGCTCTTCTGATGGCAAAAAACGCAATAGATCTAGGTGCCAAAATAATAGTGTTGCCAGAAGCATTCTCAACGGGTTTTTGCTATAAGGATCTTGAATCCGTAGCTGAAAGTTCTGTGTCTCACAAAGTTGAAGAATACCCGACAATAGCAGAGCTCTTGGGCTTTTCGAAGATGCACGATTGCGTGCTTATAGGTTCGATAATCGAAAAAAAGGTTGCAAATAATGATACTATCAAATATTATAACCTCGGGTTCTGTTTAGAATCCGGAAATCTCAGTGGAGTTTATAGGAAAACTCATCTTTACGGAATGGAAAAAACTTATTTTTCAAGGGGAGAACAGATCTCTCCAATAAAACTTGAAAAACTGGGAATAACTCTCGGACTTCAGATTTGTTTTGAGCTCAGATTTCCGGAGGTATCGAGAAAATTGGTACTTCCAGGAGCTGATATTTTGGTTACTGTTGCTGAATTTGCAAACCCCAAAGCAACTCAGTGGAAATCCCTTGTAACTACCAGGGCTATAGAAAACCAGATTCCTCACATTGCTTGTAATCGTGTAGGTACAGCTCCATTAGCATCGTACTTTGGTAATTCTATGATTATCAATGCATGGGGCAATGTCAAAGTTGAAGCTGGAAATGAGGAGTGTTTTATCGTGGAAGAAATTGATATGGATGAAACACAGAGGATTCGTGGTAAAGTCTCGCTCTTAGATAATAGACAATTGGATTTGTACTGAACTTGAGATGACTGCATTAAGAATGCTGTGGTTTCAATTTAATCACAAATATATCTCATGCGATCCATGGTATATATCTATTAAAATCAGTTCTTCATCCTTAATTAATTAAAACTAAGTTTCATTGGTTTACATGGTTATTTATATTACCATGTGTTATTAAGATTGAAGCCTAGAATCAGATTCTAGGCAGTTTGGAATTCAAACAAGAGTTAAAACTATGATTGGAGTAACATCTGTTGTTGAATTGATTCATTATTTGTTACTGGTGACCACAACCTTATATACAAATACAGCAATTGTGCTCCATTCCATACATAATCCAACCAAAAAAATATCTCTGATGCATCAGGTCCAAGGGAGGAAAGTTGGTGGCAGACAATAAATTCGTGTACTTTTTCGGCGGTAATAAGACAGAAGGAAAAAACAGTATGAAAGACCTGCTGGGTGGTAAAGGCGCAAACCTGGCGGAAATGGCAAATCTTGGTATTCCAGTACCACCTGGTTTTACTATCACAGCTGAAGTCTGTGTTCAGTATCTCAAAGATAAAGCTTATCCTGCAGGACTACCGGAACAGATTAATGCTGCAATTTCAAGGCTTGAAGAGGTATCTGGGAAAACATTCGGCAATGATGGTAATCCATTGCTTGTGTCGGTGCGTTCAGGTGCACGTGTTTCAATGCCAGGGATGATGGACACGGTTCTAAATCTTGGAATGAATGATATAACTGTCCTTGTTATTGCAAAGAACACCGACAATCCTAGATTCGCTTATGATAGTTACAGGCGTTTTCTGACAATGTTCGGAGATGTTGTTCTGGGTATCGAACATGACAAGTTCGAATATGCATTGAGTGAGAAAAAACGCTCTTTAGGCGTAAGACAGGACACAGAACTCGATGTAAATGCTCTGAAGGAACTTGTGGAAGAGTTTAAACTGATTATAGAAAAAGAAACCGGGGAAAAGTTCCCACAGGATGCACGCAAACAGCTCATGATGGCTATAAATGCTGTTTTTGAATCATGGAACAACCAGCGTGCTATTACATACCGTAAGCTGAACAATATTCCTGCAGACTGGGGTACCGCAGTCAATGTGCAGGCAATGGTATATGGAAATATGGGTGAAACATCTGGTACAGGCGTTGCTTTCACAAGAGACCCAGCAACTGGACATAAGCGTTTTTATGGTGAATACCTTATTAATGCTCAGGGAGAGGATGTTGTAGCAGGTATCAGGACACCTAGGCCAATTTCTACTCTTAAGGAGGCACTGCCTGCTGCTTTCAAACAGCTTGAAGAGATCTATGCCAAACTGGAGAATCACTTCCGTGATATGCAGGATATTGAGTTCACCATTGAGCAGGGCAAACTATACATGTTGCAGACACGGAATGGAAAACGCACTGCTGCTGCAGCAATAAAAATCGCAGTAGACATGGTAGAAGAAGGTCTTATCGATAAGAAAACTGCTCTTTTAAGGATAGACCCTAATCAGATAGACAAACTATTACATCCTATGATAGACCCGAAGGCAAATCTAAAGGCAGCAGCAACAGGGCTTCCTGCATCTCCGGGAGCTGCAGTAGGTAAGGTTGTATTCACTGCTGAACATGCAGAAGAAATGGCAGAGTCTGGTGAAAAGGTAATCCTTGTACGTGCTGAAACCTCTCCTGAAGATATTGGTGGTATGAATGCTGCAGAAGGTATTCTGACCGTACGCGGTGGAATGACATCTCATGCTGCAGTGGTGGCCAGAGGTATGGGTAAACCATGTGTTGCGGGATGTGGCGATGTGGTCATCGATATCAAGAACCGCGTTTTCTATGCAGGCTATTGCATGGTAAATGAAGGTGATTATATCTCGATCGATGGTTCAACAGGCCATCTCATAATAGGACAAGTCCCTCTTATTACACCTGAAGTGAGTGGGGAGCTTAAGACTGTTCTACAATGGGCAGATGAAGTGAGGACCCTGGGTGTAAGGACAAATGCCGATACTCCTAATGATGCTAAGGTTGCCAGAGATTTTGGTGCCGAAGGAATTGGATTATGCCGCACAGAGCATATGTTCTTTGGTGAAAATAGAATTCCCGTTGTAAGAGAAATGATCATGGCTGACACTGAAGCCTCAAGAAGATGTGCTCTTGCAAAGCTTCTTCCTATGCAGAGAGAGGATTTCGTCGGCATATTCCGTGCTATGGATGGTTATCCTGTGACTATCCGTTTGCTTGATCCACCACTTCACGAGTTCCTTCCAAACCATGAGGAAGCCATGGAGAAATTAATGGAGCTTGAGAAAAAAGGTGCTCCAGCAGATGAGATTAATAAAGTTAAGAAAGTAATGGAAAGGGTGGAGTTCTTAAAAGAGATCAACCCTATGCTCGGTTTCAGAGGATGTCGGCTTGGAGTCGTGTACCCTGAAATTTATGAAATGCAGGTGCAGGCTATCATTGAAGCTGCTTGTGAGCTTTCCAACGACGGCATGTCCATTGTCCCAGAGATTATGATCCCTCTTGTATCTCACGTTAAAGAGCTGCAGATCGTCAAGAAGCAAGTTATAAAAATAGCAAGCGATGTCATGGCAGAAAAAGGTGTAAAAATTGATTACAAGATCGGTACCATGATAGAACTTCCAAGAGCTGCTCTTACGGCTGATAAAATAGCTCGTGAGGCAGAATTCTTCTCCTTTGGTACAAATGACCTCACACAGACAACCTTTGGTTTCAGCAGAGATGATGCAGGTAAATTCCTGCCTGCATATATAGAGCAGTCTATTCTAGAACATGATCCGTTTGCTGTACTTGATCAAAGCGGTGTGGGCGAACTTATAAAATTAGGCATCGATAAAGGTAGGTCCGCACGTCGTGATCTGAAGATAGGCATCTGCGGTGAACATGGAGGAGAGCCCAGTTCTGTTATTTTCGGACATAAAGTTGGTCTTAATTATGTAAGTTGCTCACCTTTCCGTGTACCTGTGGCCCGAATGGCAGCAGCTCACGCAGCACTTCAAGAAGAAGAAATGAATAAAAAGTAAGTTTTTTCAACAGGGTCTTTTCGGACCCTGTTCATGCTATTTTATGGATTTATAAAAAGCTTCTTTCATTATTTTTAGGCAATCTCACTCTCTTTCGCAATGTGGGGCCTATTATTTTGAAGACTACAACAAAGTAGTTGCTGATATATCCTGAATCAAAAGCAAAGAGACACGAGGAAATATTCCCTCAGGAATACATAAGGGCATTTTATATAGGGGCAGGCAACTGCCAATGAGTAAAAAAATCCTTTATTACTACCTTTTTGAATTTGTTATAAAAGATTAAAAACAAAATGTTGGGTCTATTGTGACCCAATTCAATAAGATCTTTCTATCATGTAATCTGCTATTGCAAGCAGAATATCTTTTGCCTCTGAATCTTCTAGTACATCCAGTTTCTTTTTACCTTCGCGGATATATGAAACAGCTGCATTTCTTGCATATTCGATGGACCCGGAATCTTCAAGCTGCCCGATAGCATCTTCCAATTGTCCTTTTGAAGCCTTGCCCTTACCAAAAATATCTAGTTTTACGCCGGCATTGAGAGCATGGATAGCTATGAGGGTCTTTTTACCTTCCATTATATCGCTTCCTCTTACTTTGCCAAGCACCTCTTCAGGGGTCACAATATCCAGCACATCGTCATATATCTGGAAACCAATGCCTATCATACGACCAAATTCGTACATTTGGTCAGCAACATCAAGAGGGGCACCACCAAGCAATGCGCCGATCTTACATGCAGCTCCATAGAGCACAGCAGTCTTTTTCTCTACCATTTCAAGATACTGTTCTTCAGAGACTATACCCTGATCCTCAAATTCTACATCCAGCCACTGGCCTTCGCATATTTCTGTGCATGTCCTTGCAAGGATATCAATACATTTTACGATACGGACTGGATCATTATCCATGGAGGTTATGATCTCAAAGGCTTTGGAATATAATGTATCACCCGCAAGGATCGCTCCTGGCTCGCCCCACTTTACATGGACTGCAGGCATTCCTCTGCGCACATCGTCCTTGTCCATTATATCGTCATGCACCAAGGTGAAATTGTGCACCAGTTCTACTGCAACAGCAGCTGGTAGCACAGTTTGAAGGTCAGATCCTACGGCTTCTGCAGCCAGTATAACAGCTGCAGGCCTTAGTCTTTTTCCGCCCGCATCAGGCAGATATCGTGCAGCTTTATATAACTCCTCGGGATGTGTGATGGGGAGCATTTCCTGGATGCCCTCATCTACATGTGCGCTTCGTTTTTTAATCTCTTCTATCAGGTTCATGATACCTCGTGACTAGATGCGATATTAGTCTTCTATATATAGCTCTTCTCCATTCCTTAACAGGTGGAGCGTATCTCCTAGCACGTATCCCGCATCTTCTGCCATCTCAATATACGCTGAATGCATTTCTATGGTCCCATGAGCAGGAATCACATGTTCTGGTTTAACCATCCTCAATAGTTCCCAGTGATCCTCTCTGTAGGCGTGTCCAGATACGTGTACATTATCATAGATGCGTGCCCCTTTCATCCTAAGCTTTGTTTCCAGAGCATAGCGATTAGCTTGTGTTAGCGGATTTGGAATCACATTAGCGGAAAATATTACCTTATCTCCTGGTTCTATCATGTAAGGTGTATCGCCGTTAGCTATGCGTATTAATATGGAACCGGGTTCTCCCTGATGTCCGGTAACAATGGGCAGATATTTATTTTTACCCTCTCTCATTACTTTTTCCAAAGCCTTTTCGACTTCACGGCGCTGGCCATATATTTCGACATTCCTTGGAAGTTGAACGTATCCAAGTTCCTTAGCTGTACTCATGTACCTGTCCATGGATCTACCGAGTAGTATGGGTATACGCCCCATTTCCTCGGCGAAGGAAATAATGGAGTTCAAACGGGCTATATGAGAAGCAAAAGTGGTTATTATCATTCCCACATTCGATTCTTCAGTACCCAGCAGTACATCCTTTACAAGGTCATGTGCTATCTGTTCGGAAGGTGCCTTACCAGAACGTCCGGCATTAGTACTTTCGGTAATAAGTGCAAGGACTCCCTCTTCTCCGAGGGCTTTGAGCCTGTTGAAATCCGGTGCTTCTCCCAAAGTAGGTGTCCTATCCAGTTTGAAATCACAAGCATACATTATAGCGCCTTTTGGGGTATGGATAACCACAAAGACAGTATCGATTATACTGTGCTGAGTATTAATGAACTCAATGGAGACATCTTTTGTTATTTCGTAGGTTTCCCCNNGCCAGCTTTGAGACTGCACCAATATGGTCTAGATGGCCATGTGTACATACAATAGCACGTACGTTCCCATTGACATCGTTCATTATCGTGTCATCTGGTATGGCTCCCATATTAATAAGCTCAAGGGAATGCATTTTATCTATTTCTACGTCTTCATGGATCTGTACTCTATCTAGTCTCAGACCCATATCCAGGATAATTATATCCTCATCAATCCTTACAGCAGTCATATTGCGGCCCATTTCATTATAACCGCCAACTGCTATTATTCCGATTTCTGTCATATTAATTCCTCACATTTTAAAAATTCATTACTCGTTAGAAAAGACTTTTATACAATCTGTAATTCGCTACGGTTTGATCGTAAAGCGAATTCTTTGACATTGAATCCACGTAATTCAAGATACTCTCTTGTCCACCCGGTGATCACTGTGGGCGTGGCGTGCAATTTACACAGGTCTTTGCATCCGCAGAGAAACATTGCGACTTTAAGCTCGTTTATCATAAGCTTTAGCCTCTTGAGCACCATGTCTTTATCTTCCAGTGCCGGGGCAACAAAAGGAAGTGCTGCACTAGCTACACTAGCTCCAATTGCTATTGATTTTGCAATGTCCATTCCTGTTCTTATTCCGCCAGTAGCTATTATTGGTAAAGATACATTGCATTCCACTACACTTGCAGCTGTAGGGATACCAAAATCCCAAAATAGTTCTCCTAACATTTCTGACATTATGTCTTTGCGGTCCCTGGCCCTATATACTTCTACTCCGGACCAACTTGTACCCCCAACTCCACCTACATCAATAGCAGAAACACCTGCTTTCTTCAATAGCCACGCGTCTTCATGGGAAATTCCAGCACCGGTTTCCTTTACAATGATAGGTATATTTAGCGAGCAGATATCCTTGATAGCATCAAGGGCACCGCTTGCATCAGTATCTCCTTCCGGCTGTATTGCTTCCTGCAAGAAATTTAAATGGATTGCCATTGCATCTGCATCAAGCATTTCCACCAGATTTTCTATTTTTTCTATTCCATATTCTTTAATCTGGGCAGCTCCGATATTTCCATAAATAAAAGCATCAGGTGCCACATCTCTCATGATAGTGAATGAGTCTTCTTGATTTGGATCTTCAATAGCGGCTCTTTGACTTCCTACGCCTATACCAATACCCATTTCTTCAGCAGCTTGTGCAAGAGCAGCGTTTATTGGTTTTGTATCAGGATGTCCTCCGGTGATTGAAGCTATAAGAAAAGGCGCTTTCATACTCTTTCCCATAAAATTCGTATGAAGATCTATATCCTCTATATCAAATTCTGGAAGAGCCCGATGTACTAACATTATGTCTTCCAGGCCAGTTCCCTTTACCCTGGACTCTACAGGACTTGAAGAACATAGCTTGAGGTGTTCTATTTTTCTCTGGGATGTACTCATATTAAAACCTTCAATCCTACTGTTCATTTGTTATAGCTGTCCCAATTTTCTCGCCTTTAAGAAAACGCTCAATATTACCAGGCTTTCCTGCATCGAATATGTGCGAAGTTGTATTGGTACTGTCACTGAGGTCCAACATCTCTTTAACTTTGCCCAGCATGCCTCCTGTAACATCAGTGTTTTCGGAACCTCTTATATGTTTTTTTACATCTTCAAAGTTATTTGATGATATTATTGGGATAGTCGAACTTTTATCATCAAGAACTCCTTCAGTTGCACTTCCAATACCTAAAAGACTTGCTTTCATCTGTTTTGCAATATATGGAACTATTTGATCGCCAGAGACAACGGATGTTCCAAGACTGCTATCCATCACAACATCTCCATGTAAGACTGGAACAATCCCTCGTTCCAGCATGCAGTATATCTGGTCAAGGAACATGGTCTTAATTCTTCCGTTATCCGCAACCATGCAACACATTGGATGAACTCCTACCGCACATATGCCATTCTCATTAAGTACATCTACTACTGTTCTACAAAGTTCTTTCACTGAAAGGTGGGTTATTATAGAGCCACTCACGTTAAACTCTTCATTAAGTGCAAATCTTTTTGCCTGTGGATGTCCAAAAGAGCCTGCTCCATGCACAATTATGAGTTTTCCTTTGAAGCTGGATATTTCTTTTGCTATCCTCTGGATCTCATTAACTCTAACTACACCATCTTCGGCTCTTTTATCGGTAATTACGCTTCCACCAAGTTTGAGTATAGTGAGATTTTTAGATGAATCCATATTAATGCTCCACTTTCACTCCATGTTCAGTTACTTTTGTTATAATGGCTTCTCCTCCGGCTTGTGTTATCGCAGAAGCTACTCTTTCAACATCAGAAGGACGAGTTAATGCTATCATACATCCTCCCCCTCCTGCACCTGTTATCTTCGCACTGTATGCACCGCTGTTGCGGGCTGTATATATAAGATTTGCAAGCTCTGAACTGCTGACGCCGATGGCGTCAAGAAGTCCCTGGTTTATGTTCATGAGCTGTCCTATAGATTCGTATTCCTTTTTAACTACCAATTCTTCTCCGGTAATTGATATCCTTCCAATCGTGGAAAGAATTGTGTCTATTATGTCCGGATAATGTTTTTTAAGTAGTGCTACATTGGACACCAGTTCTCTGGTAGAAGAGAACCTGCCGGTGTTGCCTATCACTACGCCACAATCAATGAGATTAAGCTTCTTTTTCATAGGTACCATGACAATTCCGCCCATGGTACTTACATAAGTATCAGTTGGGCTGGCTGCACCCTGTATCGCTCTTTCAATATTGTGGCCGAGGGTTGCCACATCTTCTAATTGCAGACCGCATCCGAACAATAAGTTCAATGCCTGGATGGTGGCTATGGTCACTGCTGCAGATGAACCCAGGCCAGAGCCAACAGGTATATTGGATTCTATGCGCAGGTTTACACCTTTAATGTCTACTATTTCTGACATCTTTTCTATTACTTTTGACACGTAAGGGTACTTGCCGTGATCAATTCCAGTGTCACCTAATACAGAACTAATCCGTATACTATCGCTTATATCAGCCTGTACTCGGGTGCGCAGATCTACAGCACAACATATTGCGCTTTCTCCGTATACTACTGCATGTTCACCGAACAGGTATATCTTACCGGGGGCAGAGCATGTTATTGTTCGTATCATATTATATTCATTCTAAGATTAAAGAGGCGTATCCTACTACACCGGAATTATCGCCTGTTACTTCTCCACTAGTTGCATACTTAAGAAGGTCTGCTCTGCTTGCTCCAAGCTCTCTTGCCGCAGTAATGGTCGCTGCAATGGGTCCAAAGCCACATGCTGATATATCCTTTTCATACAGCCGGTTGTAAAATTCATGCACGTTCATATTCAGAATAGATTTTATCAGGTATTTGTCATTACTCTCTGCTACGTGTGCAGGTTGATAATGTGTGAAATCGCTTGACGCAATTATGACAGCTTTCCTACCAGTGTCCATAATCGCTCTAGCAATTTCCTTGCCAACCTCAATGGCTATTTCTTCATCCTGCATTCCCATGCATATGGGAAATATCTTGAAATCATGCTTAAAACGGTACTGAAGGAATGGTATCTGCACCTCGATCGAATGCTCGAATCGATGAGCAAGCTCATCTTGATCGATTATACTACCAGCGATCTTCTCTTTCAACTCCTTATCTACCTCTACTTTTCCAAGAGGTGTTGACCAAGTATCTGTTGAAAGGGCAATTGGAGATCCATAGCCCGTATGATTAGGGCCAAGCATTACATAGGTATCGGCTGGCGGCAATACTGCATATGAGTGAGCTGCAACCTTTCCAGAGTAGATATAGCCAGCATGGGGTACCACCGTACCCTTTATGCCAGACTTTGCATCAATTACGATGCCACTGAAACAATTATCTAACTCTCTTTTCAAAGCAGTTGAATCAGCCGGGTAAAATTTACCCGCAACAATAGCCTGTCTCATACTACATCACCCCATGTAAATATTATGGGGCCATTATATATGTAGTATGCTTCCAAAGCAGGCTTTTTAAATACCTGCTTCGAAGTCTTCAAACTGATAATTGAAGTGTGTACCGTTGGTCTTTGCAATTTCTCTTGCGAGCAACCAGTAGATGAGTGACAGAGCCTTTCTTCCTTTGTTGTTGGTTGGTATTACCATATCTACGTTGGAAGTCATATTGTTTGTATCACAAAGTGCAACTACTGGGATACCAATGTTAACAGCTTCCTTAATTACCTGTGCGTCTCCTGCAGGGTCTGTGACTATAATCACATCTGGCTCAAAGAACGCTTCTACGGTTGGATTTGTGAGGGTGCCTGGTATGAAACGACCCACCATTGCCCTTGTTCCAATAGCTTTTGCGAACTTCATTGCCGGGTATTGGCCATACTGTCTTGCAGAAACTACAAGTATCCTTGATGGTTCGTACTTGGAAAGGAAATTTGCTACCATCTTAATCCTTTCGTCTGTAGACTGGATGTCCAACACATAAAGCCCGTCGGTTCTTACTCTGTACACGAACTTCATCATGTTCTCTGTCTTCTGCTGGGTACCAATATGTACGCCTGCTGCCAGATATTCATCTATAGGAACGAGTGAGGTAGATTTCTCTGCATCTGCACTCACATCTAGCATCTTGTCATCACTACCCATATTTGCATTATCAGTAACACGTATTTCTTCTGTAGTCATTAAATCACCTTAAATTTATAGTCCCTTTTAACAGTAATTGGGATAACCCCAAGCTCTAATTCTTTCTTCGCTATATACAGAGATTGAGTACTGGAATCATCTATCAGGACGGGTGCGCCCATAGAGATTTGCAGGGATCTAGCGCCAATAATCCTTGCTCGCTCATATCTAGTATAATGTTCTGTGCTCAAAAAATCACCTTAAGGAATGATAGAACGTGATCAGTATAATACTATTTCAGGTATCGTCAACTAAAAGCTACATATGTTACGCTTATATCTGTGCGTGTTCTTTCCATACCTGAGATTGTTTATTCGGAATCCCTCCGAATATGGTTCTATTTCTCTACTTGCAGGCCAGTCCATATTTACAGTAAGAGTAAGGGAATGGGACCGCTGAGATTTGAACTCAGGTTCCGGCGTGATTCGCGTACTCACAAGTACGTCCCGAACGCCGAAGGATGGTCCAGGCTACCCTACGGTCCCTTACTGATATGGTGCCAGTGTATCTACAAGCTCTACATGGGACAGGAGTATACGACGGCAACAGTAACGTGTAATTCCCAGGTCATCCATGACCCGGGCAGGATCTTCGCCGTCTTTTGTTCTCCTTTTGTATTCATCCCAGCTGCTAGCGATTACTTTTCCACAACTGAAACAACGGACTGGTATCATCTATGTATGCCTTACCTGTATGATTTCTGATACTTAGCACGTGCGCCAGGCCCACCAAACTTCTTTGTTTCTTTCTGCCTGGAGTCGTTTACAAGGAGGTTACGATCATATGTCATATAAGCATCACGAAGGTTAGTATCGTTGGCCCATTCAACTATACCTCTTGCAATGGCTGTTCTTATAGCATTGGCCTGTCCAATGATACCTCCACCACTTACTTTCACATCGATATCTATTCCCTCTGCAATCTCTCCTGCAAGCATTAGGGATTCGTAGATCTTCATCTTTGCGAATTCAGGTTCATATATCTCGACAGGTTTCTTGTTAATGCGAGTTCTGCCTGCCCCTTTCTTGATAGTAGCACGGGCAATTGCGGTTTTGTTCTTACCTGATGAATTTACTACTTTGTTTGACATGATAATCCTCCTTAGAACTTGCCGCCTATCTTTGTGCTTATATCTCCAAGTCTCATGTACTTGTTAGAACTAAGCCTCTTCATATTTGCTTCGGCAATCTGTATAATTTCCTCATTCTTTAGTTCAAGCGGGATTCCAACATGGACTTTCAGGCGTGCCATTGCATCGCGTCCTCTTGCTCTCCTGTATGGCACCATTCCCCGGACTGTCCTCTTCAGTATACGGTCCGGTCTTTTGGGGAAGTGGGGTCCAAATTCAGTAGAACCAGTCTCGATCTTTCCTCTATATTCTGCTATTGTATCGAGCTTTGAACCGGAAATCACTGCCTTTTCAGCATTAATTATATCTATTTTTTCTCCAGCGAGCAGCCTCTTTGCTACATCGCTTGCAAGCCTTCCCAGAATAAGCCCATTGGCATCGATTATTGTCATCTTCAACACCTCTTACTGCAGTATCCTTATTTTTGAGCCCTTTGGGTTCTCTTCAAGGACCTGCTCTATTGTCAGGTATTTGCCACCGATCTCATTTATCTTGTCAATAGCTGTACCACTGAAATCAAGTGCAGCAATTGTCACTGATATATTAAGTTCACCAGCACCCAGTACTTTACCGGGTATAAGCACAACTTCTCCTTCCTTTGCATATCTGTTGATCTTACTAAGATTAACCTGAGCATACTTACGGCTTGGCTTCTCAAGTCTCTTTGCAATGTCTCTCCAGATAAGAACATCATTATTCCTTGACTCTTCTTTAAGAGTGGATATCAGTTCAGGTATTCTGGGGTTAGTTTTTCTTGTAACTTTTCTTTGTGTCTTATTTCCCATAATGTCCCTCCGCAAGATCATCCGGACCTTACTCACGCGGGTAAACCACGTTCGAACATCCATGAGTGTTCTTCAGGGTATTCCATGTCCATAAGGACATCTGAGTCTTGAATACTATTACTAGTACATAAAGATTGTGTGGCTCATTTCATATTTGGAAACATGTCTGCCATTACTTTAGGGTAAATCTTGCTTATGTCGCATCCTATTTCCTTAGCCACCACAAGCGCTGCAATTTCAATATCTACCATGTCTCCCAGTTTTTCCTGTTTACTACTTATCAGGGCAGCTACATTCCTGTTGTCCATTCCGGAACAGGCAGCTATCATTGCCATGATCTGATCTATCAAAGGCTTTTCATGAAATATGCTTTCTGAAGGACGAAAACCACGAGGGATCTCTATTTTTCCTATATCGAATGTTGGAATCAGTTTGTTATCACTGATCTCCAATAACCTCAGGCTAAGGGCAGCATCTCTAACCTTTGAAGCATTTTCTGGAGACATCCATTTCAGGCCAAAAGAAAGGGCAAATTCAAAATCCCTTATTGAAATAAAACTTGCAGCATGTTGTTTGAATGGTGCTGCTACGACGTATAGAAACTCATCCATCAGGAACCGCGCCTAATTTCCTCTATAATGGTATCTGCAACTCTCCCGGCTTCTGTCCTGCCAGGTCCTTCTATTCTGTGTATCTGCAGTACAAGCACTTCATTCTCAAGGAGAGCACGCACAAGATAAATATCTCCCCTGAAAGGCACACGGTTATATTTCCCATCCAGGTAACTATAGCTAAGGGTCACCTTGAAATCAATTATACCTTCAGTTTCGATTGTGTCGATCATTTGATCCAAATTCTTATAATTGAGGGGTTCAAAGTCCACACCATTGCGCACAATTTCCACGCCGATCTCTCTTTTTGCCTGTATCCGGTGCCCTCTTTGAGCAACAGATTCGGTGACAAACATCCCGAATTTTCCGTCCATGTTTGCCATCACTTTCACAAGGTAGGGAAGATCCGAGTGATACCGGTACTTCTGTTCGAACTCGATCTCCCTATGCGGGAATTTGTGATATATGCGCTTTCTCATGGTTTGGACCTTGGATGGGTCATATTACCATATACGTCTTTTAAATATTTATGCCTATCAGAGCTTGACAAGTTTTGCGTTAATTATTCCTTCAATACTACGCATTTCTTCCAGAATAGCCGGTGATACTTCAGAATCAACATTGAGGGTCATAATTGTAACTCCTCCTATTGCTGCTCTACCAACCTGCATTCCAGATATGTTAATGTTGTTCTTCCCAAGTACCATACAGCATGGTCCTATTACGTTAGGCCTGTTGATGTGCTTGGCAACTATCATATACCCAAATGGAATTATGTCAACGCGTTCCCCGTCAATTCCAATTATTCGAGCTTCGTTCCCTATTATGGTTCCGGCAACAGACACTGATTCACCATTGCTGCTAAGTTTGATGTGGATTTCGGAAGCTCTTTCTTCGGAAGTTTCGGACTTGCTCTCTCTTACTTCGATCTTTCTTGATTTTGCAACAGCAGGGGCATTTACATAGTTCACGCTGGAACCCATTGCACTCTGCAGCATTCCCTTTAAAGCGGCAACCGTAACTGGCCTGGTGTCCTTTCCAGCGATTTCTCCATTATATGATATTTCTACTTTCTCATAACTGGTTCCAAGTAACTGGGCACATACATCTGCCATGGTCTCTGCAAGATTAATATAGGGTGCAAGAACTCTCATTACCTCTGGTTTTACAGAAGGTATATTAATCGCATTCTTTGCAGTTCCACCATTCAGAACTGAAATTACTTCTTCAGCTATGGTAATAGCCACATTGATCTGTGCCTCTTCGGTGGAAGCTCCCAGATGAGGTGTCATAATCAGGCTATCACATTCAAGCAAGGGACTATCCTTTGGAGGTTCATTGATATATACATCAAGTGCTGCTCCCGTGATCTTTCCACTTTTGAGTGCATCTGCAAGAGCTTCTTCATTGATAATACCTCCGCGGGCACAGTTGATAACTCTTGCAGTTTTCTTCATGACGTTGAATTCCTCAGCATCAAGGATATTCCTTGTCTCTTTGGTAAGAGGAGTATGTACTGTGATAAAGTCAGCAGCTTCTGCAATCTCTCTTACTGTAGCAAGCTTTATTCCAAGTTCATGTGCTTTCTCTTGTGATATGTATGGATCATATCCCATTATAGTCATATTGAGCCCTTGTGCTCTTTTAGCTACCTCTGCCCCAATACGCCCAAGGCCTATCACTCCTAGGGTCTTGCCATTGACTTCAACACCCATGAAATTCTTACGTTCCCATTTTCCAGCTTTCATGGAAGCGTTTGCTTGCGGTATATTCCTTGCCATGGACATCATCATAGCAATGGTGTGTTCAGCAGCAGAAAGCATGTTTCCTTCTGGTGCATTGGTAACGATTATACCCTTTTCAGTAGCTGCTTCAACATCCACATTGTCCACACCTACTCCTGCACGGCCTATGATCTTGAGATTTCTGGTAGCTTCAATAACCTTTCTTGTGACCTGTGTTCCACTGCGGATAACCAGAGCGTCGTAGTTTGCTATTTTAACAGCTAGCTCACTTTCTGACAAGCCCGTGATAACATCTACATCGAAATGTTTCTGGAGCATTGATAAGCCTTCCTCGGACAATGGATCACTGACTAATATCTTCATCTGTATGTCTCCTGTAAATGGATGATGTGGTCATGGCGACTTAAGCCAATTTCCACCTATTTGAGCAAATTTAATACAATTCTAACTACTATGCAAGCATATTTAGCAGTTGTTGTTCCAATAGTAGAGCAGAAAAGATATTTTACATACATATATCTTCCTTCTGCCAGCAAAGTTTCTATGTAAGAATCATTCAATTAGTCTTTGAACCGGAAATATACTCTTCTATTGTTCTTTCCTTTATTTTCAGCTTTGAATACTTCTATATGAGGTATTTCTCCAGTGTTGGCAACATGTGTCCCTCCGCAAGCCTGTCTGTCTATTTCAGGAATGGTGATCACTCTAATCTGTAAAGTTTCCGGAGGAAAAGCATCCTTAAGTTTTACTACTGAAGGTATCTGAAAAGCCTCCTCACGACTCATTATTTCAATGCTTACCGGGATATTTTTATCAATTATGTTATTTACTTTTGCCTCGTAGGCCTTCAGCTGTTCCCGGTCGAATTCCTCAAGAGAGAAATCCACCCTGGTTTTATCCTCAGATAACTGATTCCCGCTGATCTTTGCACCGGTTTCGTTATGTATGATGGCACTTAGTATATGGCATGCTGTGTGGTAGCGCATCAGCAAGTATCTTCTATCCCAGTTTATTATTCCTTTTACCGAATCTCCCTCTTTTAAGCCGGTAATTCCAATTTCATGGCTTACTTTTCCATCCACCTTCTTGACGTTAATTACAGTATATTCTTTACCTTCACAGTACAGAAACCCTGTGTCACAGGGCTGCCCTCCGGCTTCAGGATAAAAAGCTGTCCTATTCAGGATCACATATTTTTCATCAATAATGCTCTCTACTATCGCATCGAACTCTTTAATATAACAGTCTTCAAGATACAGTTCTTCCATGTCTATGAATGATGATGTATGGCATAAATGTGTTTCTTAGATACCTTTGCAAAATTTCTAATATCTACACATGCAATATATTGAATGATGGCGGAATCTAAGATTTCCATATACCCTCTGCTTACTGTTAATTTCATAGGTACCTTTGGTTTGAGCCTTGTTCTTCCGTTTCTGATATTCCTTGTGGAAAGATTCGGAGGCAATGCAGTAATTTATGGTCTGACCGCTTCTATGTATCCTGTTTTTCAGCTAGTTGGAGGGCCATTGCTTGGTCGATGGTCTGATACATACGGTCGAAAAAAGATACTATTGGTAAGTCAGGTGGGCACTTTCATTTCCTGGATTATTTTTCTGGCTGCTATGATCATTCCAGTTACCAAGATCATCGATGTGAAGTCTGTTTCGTTAGGCACTTTTGTCCTCACAGTACCTTTGCTTTTCATTTTTATAGCCCGGGCTTTTGATGGTATAACCGGAGGGAACGTATCTGTTGCTAATGCTTATCTTGCAGATATCACTAGTGATGAAGACAGGAGCAGCGTATATGGTAAACTTTCAGTTTCAACGAATCTGGGTTTTATCTTCGGTCCTGCACTTGCGGGCATATTGAGTGTGACAGTATACGGTGAAATCCTTCCTGTTATTGTTGCAGTTCTCATTTCATTTGCAGGAATTTTGATGACAATTGTTCTATTGCCTGAATCCAATGAACATACTTTGCATGTAGTTCCTCTTATTAAGAACAGTGAGGCAGAAGATTCTGAAATAAAAGAAATTAGCTTACCTGTTTCGAATAAACCAGGTTTTTTGGAGGTAATTAGGATGAAAGGCATTTTTCGCCTTTTAGTTATTTATTTCCTTATATTCCTGAGTTACAATCTTTTCTATACAGCTTTTCCGGTACACGCCGCAAACAACCTTAAATGGAATTCAGCTTCTCTTGGCTTATATTTTTCGGCATTAAGCCTTTTGCTTGTCTTTGTTGAGGGGCCTATGCTTTCATGGGTAAGCAAACGATATTCAGACTACTCACTTCTTACTTTTGGAAGCTTTATGCTAACTGTTAATTTTGTGTTGCTTGTTTACGGTACCAATTTTCTCACATATATCTCACTGGTTTTCTTTGCGTTTGGTAACGGATTTATGTGGCCTTCATTAATGTCCATACTCTCCAAAACAGCAAAAAAGGAATTTCAAGGAGCTGTACAAGGTGTTTCTACCAGTTTTACCAGTCTAGCCAGTATTGTAGGACTTGTAGCTGGAGGGTTCATGTTCTCCTTTTTCGATACAGGTACCTTTTTTATCGCAGCTTCGATTATATTAGGTGTTTTTCTGTTATCTTTCAAACTGGATTATTCCAAAAAAGAAGATATATAAAAGGAAAACTCACTTTTGACTACTTTTTTCTGCCAGCCGTGCTGAATCCTATAAGCAAATAAGGTGTACAATGTCTTGTCATTCCGGTAAACAGTCCTACGAATGCTATCAGGGCTGTTATCCATTTCCATAATCCAGGTTCTATAAGGTCCATAGCAAGTACAACTATTGCTACAGAACCTATTAACGCTCTTAACAGTAGGTCATACCCACCCACGTTCTCCTGGGTCAATGCCTCTTTCAGGTTCACACAATACCTCCGCTTTTATTGTTAACAAGTCTTCCAATATTAAGATATGTAATGAATTGCAGATTATAATACAGTGAAGGGAGAGATGAATGCACAAACATGAAAAAGAGGTTGAAGGGATACTAGATTCCCTCTTGAGAACAGAACTGTTTGCTGTGCTTGCAACCAAAGCTCCGGAATATCCATATACTAACCTAGTGGCCTTTGCAGCTACCGAAGATCTGAATAAATTGTTGTTTGTGACCACAAGGTCCACACGTAAGTATCTTTACCTCATCACCGATGAAAGAGCTTCTTTGCTTATTGACAACAGATCAAACAGTTATACTGATCTAAAAGATGCAATGGCGATCAATGCCATGGGAAGGGTAAGAGAGGTTGACCGTGAACAATATCCGGATCTTGGAGAAATATACCTGCATAAGCATCCTTACCTGAAGGATTTCTTCAGTTCACCTTCATCAGCTCTTCTGTGTATGGATGTAGAGAAATACATCCTCGTAACACAATTCCAGAATGTGGTGGAACTTGATATGTGATTCAATTGAACCTTATTATCAGTGCTCTGTTTGAATAACTTATATAGCAGCTACCAATAATTATATTTATTATCTCCTATTATGTTGCTCCAATGATAATACCAGTGGTCATCCTTTGTCTTGTTTTTCTTCTGACGATTACTAGACAGATAGGAAATATCAGGCTCGATCTGTGGCAGATAATGGGTCTTGGTGCCCTTGCTGTGTTGCTGACCGGCCAGATTTCTCTTAAGGAAGCCATAGGATCTATTAATGTTGATGTAATGTTGTTCCTGTTTGGTGTATTTGCAATTGGTCAGGCACTGGAAGCAAGTGGTTATCTTTCTCTAGTTTCATACAATTTCTTTAAGAGTGCCAAGAACATGGATGCTATTATACTCTTCGTACTCTTTGGGATGGGTTTCGCATCAGCTTTTCTTATGAACGACACGCTAGCAATAATCGGTACTCCAGTAGTTCTTTTGCTTGCAAAACAACATCAGATTAATCCTAAGGTGCTTTTGCTTGCATTGGCTTTTGCAGTAACTACTGGCAGTGTCGCAAGTCCTATCGGTAATCCTCAGAATCTCTTGATAGCACTAAATAGCGGTATCAAAGACCCTTTTGTAGTCTTTGCTCGATATCTGCTGTTACCAACTATAATTAATCTTATAGCAGCATATTTTGTGCTCAAGTTCTTCTTCAAAGAACATTTTTCTACTAATGTTCTGAACCATTCACAACCTCATATATGTGATGCAAAACTCGCGGATCTGTCGAGATTATCGCTGATTTTACTTATCATATTGGTATGTGTGAAGATTCTCATCCAATTATTTGCCATCTCTTTTGATTTCAGGCTGACATACATTGCTCTTATAGCTGCTATTCCAGTACTTGTTTTTAACAAAAAGAGATATAATATTATTAAAAAAATGGATTGGCACACTTTGTTTTTCTTTGCATCGATGTTCATACTTATGGAAAGTGTATGGAATTCAGGGCTCTTTCAGGGAATTCTGGTAAATACAAAACAAAATGTTGTTTCTGCCCCTATGATCTTAAGTGTAAGTGTGATCCTAAGCCAGTTCATTTCAAATGTACCACTTGTAGCCCTTTACTTGCCTATCCTGTCTCATGCTTCAGTAGATACAGGAGGATTATTGGCACTTGCTGCGGGTAGCACAATTGCAGGAAATCTTTCTGTTCTGGGTGCAGCAAGTAATGTTATCATTATTCACAATGCAGAAAAAAAGGGTAATGTAACACTCAGTTTTATCGAATTCGCTAAAATCGGAGTGCCTCTTACAATAATCCAAACTGGAGTTTATTGGTTTTTCTTATCACTTTAGGAACGGTCAGGAAAAATCTTCTTATTTGCTTCAAAGATCAGCATTTCGGGTTCAATATGTAAGTCCTGAAAGCAACTTTAGCTTTTTCCGGTCCCAACTTTTCGGTGACCAGATCAATAAAAACCTGCATGTAATGGGGAGGCACACAGCTAAGACTCTCACTTCCGGTTTCAATAAGTGATAATAAATACTGCAGATCTTCTAAAGTAAGTTTTTCCAACCTGTCTTTAAAATCACTTTCACTCACTGCAAAATGATTGGCAAGAGGCGGCAGAATAGATTTGTAGCGAGAGCCGGAACCAGCGCAGTCCAAATCATTACACTCCGGAGCTACATGTTTTAAAATCTCTATATCTTTTTGAGAGAGCTGTCGTGGCACTTATATCTTCCTCTTCCTATTTGTTTCTGATCTATTATGGTCTCAATGTTATTTACTTACTCCTCTCTGTGTTGTAATCACAAATAATTTCATAAGTGTATATTGTATAATGATGTCTTGAGTAGGTGCAATAAAAAAATTCAAACCGCACACTCTTATATACTAAAGTGTTCAAGGACGTTCAAAGCTGGTGGAAGATATGAAGGATAAAAGGAATAAAAAGGGTAAAATCAAATATAAAGGCTCCTTTAATGAAGTTTTTGGTCCGGATTATTTCGATCATATCGATTTTCTAGTAAATAGGATGAAACAGAATCTGGGGCCAGGTTCTAACAAACTTCCATCACCGTTTTTTTATGGCTTTTCGGTTATCAAGAATTCAGAAGAGGAATCTGAAATACGGGAATTTGGCAGCTTGTATCTGGCATCTGTGGGCGAATCTGGCGGAGAACAAAAATGCTTGATCCAAAAACACAAACCTTTGATAGGTGTGGTCGAAAAAGACAATGAAATTTTTGTTACTGCAGAGCTTCCCGGTATATCTAAAGGCCAGATTATTCTCAAAGCTACGGATAGTATCCTTGATTTAAAGGCTTCTCACGGCGAGCGCAAATATTCAGAGCAGGTATTACTTCCTTCGAAAGTTGACCCAGATAGTGCACGGGCCACTTGCCGCAATGGCATACTGGAGGTCATTTTGAGGGTATTTGATGCTGAAAAAACAGTACTTGTGTGTGTAGAATAGGATGTTTTTTATATAGCATTCTCTTCTCGGTTGATTTTGCTATAATCTTTTTTTAGATAAATCTATTATATTTAATCATATCAATTTTGGATATATATAGTCTTTAATCGTCATTAAAAACAATTATATATACGTATGATTATGGGGGTAGGCATGGACCCGTTCATATCGATAACATCGGCGGTATTTCTGCCATTTGTGTTGGCAGCTGTGGTGCCAGCATTAGAGAAATTGTTAAAACATAGGATCGGCTGGTTTGCTTCACTAATTGCTTTCATAAGCTTTCTTTTGATCGCCAGCATTATTCCTCTTGTGCACAGTGATCCATTTCAGGCTTCTGTGGAATGGCTTCCTTCAATGGGTGTGGACTTTAGCATATACGCAGATGGCCTGAGTGTTTTGTTCGGTATTATTATAACGGGTATAGGCGTAATCATTATGTCCTACTCGACTGCTTACATGGGACATAAAGAAGATCTGCCTCGATATTATCAATGGCTTCTTCTCTTCATGGGTTCAATGCTTGGAATGGTATTCTCTGCAAATACTATAATGCTCTTTATCTTCTGGGAACTTACCAGTATCACTTCTTTCATGCTCATCGGTTACTGGAGGAATAAACCAGAATCAGTCTATGGTGCTACTAAGTCTTTGCTTGTGACAGCAACTGGCGGACTTTTCATGCTTGCAGGTTTTATCGTGCTGCGTGCTATTACAGGCACTTTTGATATACCAACGATCCTGCAGAACGAGGCACTTATACAGGCAGTACAAAGCCACAAGCTGTTCCTTGCAGCTCTCGTATTGATCTTCATAGGAGCAGCATCAAAATCTGCTCAGGGTCCTTTCTACATATGGCTTCCTAATGCGATGGAAGCACCAACTCCAGTCAGTGCATTCCTGCACTCAGCTACCATGGTGAAAGCTGGTATCTATCTTGTTGCCAGGGTCCATCCCATATTCTCGGGCACTGAAGCCTGGTTCGTGTTGGTTAGTGGTACAGGTATCATTACAATGCTGGTTGCAGGATTCCTTGCGTTTAGGCAGACCGATATAAAAGCCATACTTGCATATTCCACTATCAGCCAGTTGGCATACATAATGACCATGTTCGGCTATACTACATATCAGGAGCCAGGAATGGGTGTTGCTGCTGCAACTTTCCACTTGCTTAACCATGCAACCTTCAAAGCATGTTTGTTCCTTGTAGCTGGTATTGTTGCGCATGAAGCTGCAACTCGTGATATTACCAGGCTTGGGGGATTAAGGCATGAAATGCCTATTACTTTCATTATCGCAACCATTGGTGCTCTTTCCATGGCAGGATTGCCACCTCTTAATGGTTTCTTAAGCAAGGAAATGTTTTATGAGTCTTCCATAGAAATGGGGCATGCCCTCGGAAGTCCTTTCACATTCATTATACCTGCACTGGCAGTGGCTGGCGGTGTGTTCACTTTTGCATACTCTATTAAGTTTATAGCTGGTATTTTCCTGGGGAAGCGTCCTGCAAAAGGATTGCCACCTCATATCCACGATCCATCTTTTGTAATGATCGTTCCGGCAGCTTTCCTTGCCGGTTTCATAATACTCTTCGGGCTTGTCCCCTCTCTTGCTGTACAAAGCCTTGTGGAGCCTGCAGCTTCTTCTATTATGATGGAACCCCAACACTTGCATATACAGCTGTGGCATGGAGTTACCACTTCTCTGGTAATGACCTTAGTTACATTCCTGCTAGGGGCCCTTGTTTACGCCAAATATGATTCTCTAGCAGAATTGCAGAATGGTTTTAATCGCAAATATCCAATGATCAGTGTAAATTATATATATGATGGTCTTGTAAACAACGCCAAGAGCACCCTTAAAGGATTCGCTTCTTTCATGCAGCCTGGACCTGTTAAGAATTATATGCTTGCCCTTTTGGGATTAATGATCTTGTTATTTGCAATACCTTTCTTCAAATTAGCAGGAAATTCCATACCTTCCCTGAACTTTGATGTAGAACCTTACGAAGCACTGGTATTCATATTTATGATTATAGCTGCCGTAGGTGCAGCAGTATTGCCGAAGTACCTGCAAGCAGTAATATCTCTCTCAGCGCTTGGTTATCTTGTAAGTTTGTTCTTTATATATCTCTCAGCTCCAGATCTTGCACTTACGCAGGTACTTGTAGAAACCCTTTCTACAATCATCCTCTTGCTTGCTATTGTCAAGATACCACAAACATTCAAGGAGCATATTTCTCCATCTGTCTTTATTAGAGATGCTCTAATATCGGTTGCAGTAGCATCTATGGTATTGATACTGTTGTTATATGCAAACCAGGGAATCATACCTCCATTTGAGTCTCTGTCTTACTATTTCATAGAAAAGAGCTGGCCTCTGGCAGGTGGTCATAATATTGTCAACGTGATCATAGTAGACTTCAGAGGATATGATACATTGGGCGAAATATCTGTTATGTGCCTTGCAGCACTGGGAGTTTATAATATTATACGCAGCAGAGGTGAGAGTCAGTGACTACTGTAATTACAAAAATGATCACCAGAATATGTTTACCTTTAGCAATATTATTCTCTATTTCACTTTTACTTGCAGGACATAATACTCCAGGTGGAGGTTTCATCGGAGGTGTTATGTTCGTTGCCGTGGTGGCTCTTACATATGTGGTATATGGCATTAAAGAGATCAAAAAATCATTCAATCCGGATTGGGGTAACTGGTTTGGTTTTGGATTGACCATATCTGCACTTACGGCTTTTTCAGCCCTGCCCTTTGGTCATAACTTTTTCAGGAGTGCAGTCGAGTTTATTCCTATACCGTTTGTAGGTAATCTCGGATTAGTTTCTGCCGGGTTATTTGATATAGGTGTGTATTTTGTGGTAATAGGTTCCTTGCTTAGTATATTTCAGATGGTTGGTGAAGATAAATGAATAACACGTTGCTATCTATCGTAATAGCCGTGCTTTTCGGGATAGGGACTTTCCTTATCCTGCGTAGAGATATTGTCAGGGTGATAATAGGCTTAAGCATAATGTCCCATGCTGTGAACTTGTTAATAGTATCTGTAGGTGCATTTAGCGGAGAGCAGATACCAATTGAAACGGCGGATGAGATTATTCCAACAAGCACAATATTCATCGACTCTCTGAAAACCGGTTTACTTGCTCCAATATTGAATGGAACTACGCCAACCCAATATGTAGACCCGCTTGTTCAGGCTTTGGTCCTAACAGCTATAGTAATTAGTCTTGCGACAACGGCTGTTATAATTATACTTGCATATCGTCTCCATGAAGAATACGGCACTACGGATATACAGAAAATAAAGAGGTTGTGGGGATGAGTTCGATAATTGTTCATTTCCCTATATTGCTCATCGCTACACCTATACTAGCTGCAGCTTTTTCAATGATGCTGCGGTCAAAACCAAAAATGCAAGCAGGTATCAGTGTACTTACCTCTTTTTCACTTGTAGTTATGAGTTCAATTTTATTGATGGGGGTGTGGAATTCAGGAATACAAGTGTATGAGGTAGGAGAATGGGGTAAGTATGGAATTGTGCTTGTGGCAGACCTGCTCAGTGCAGGTATGGTTATGCTATGTTCAAGTGTATCCTTCCTTTCCCTCATATATTCTCTGGGTTATATTGAGAAGCGTTCTTTATCCACTTACCATCCTCTCTTCAACCTTTTAGTTGCAGGATTGCATGGATCTTTCCTCACCGGAGATATATTCAATCTCTTCGTATTCTTCGAAGTACTCTTGCTGTCATCCTGCGGACTGGTTATGGCATTAGAAAAAGATGGGGGGGCAAAGAGTTCGGATAAGCTGGAAGCAACTTTCAAATACCTTATTTTGAACATGCTTGGTTCTATGATCATGTTAATAGCTGTTTCTGCATTATATGCAACTACAGGAACTTTGAACATGGCTGATATCTCCGTAAAGCTTAGTGCAATGCAGGCTGCAGGAACTCTCCCATGGTATGTATTTGCCATTGGTCTTATGTTCATAATTGTATTTGGTAATAAAGCAGCTATATTCCCCTTGCACTACTGGTTGCCTGACGTACATCCAACGGCTCCGTCTCCTATAAGTGCCATGCTAAGTGGTGTACTCATAAAGGTAGGAGTTTATGGTATGCTTAGGGTCTTTTTCTTTATTTTCAGGGATGTATTGGGCATGTTTCAACCTATTCTAATAGTGCTTGCACTGTTTACAATAGGAGTTGGTGCTGCATCGGCAGTTGCCCAAACGGATATTAAAAGATTACTTGCATATTCCAGTGTGAGCCAGATAGGGTATGTGTTTTTAGGCATTGGTTTTGGAAGTGTCGGTGCGGTTGCAGCTTCTCTTGTATACCTCGTCAATCATGCGCTTGCTAAGACATTGTTATTCCTTACTTCAGGAGGCATCATCCATCATGCAGGAACACGTGATATGCATAAGATGGGTGGAATGGTTAACAGTTCTCCTTTCATGGCAGCAGCTTTCCTGATAGGTGGTATGTCAATAGCAGGGCTGCCTCCAATGGGGGGTTTCATCTCCAAATTCGTCCTCTTTGATGCTGGTATCGTTGGGGAACATTATACCGAAATAGCAATTGCTCTTCTGTTCGCTATATTTTCACTGTTTTACATGTTCAGAGCATGGTTACTCATGTTCTGGGGTGAAAAAAGGGATGTAACAGCTCACGGTGAATACTCTAAACACAGTATATCGCCTACAACGTACATACCAATTGCTATTCTGGCATTGATGGTAGTGGTTATTGGTGTGTATTCAGAACCTTTGCTCTCTTTTGCTCAAGCAACTGCAGCGCAGATACTTGATCCGCAACCTTACATAGATGCAGTCTTAACGAGGGTGGTAAGATGAAAAAATATATCTCTCTAGCAGCTGTACTTGGAATTGTATGGTGCTTCATACATGGTACTTTCCTTGGAATTGTATGGTGCTTCATACATGGTACTTTCCTTGGAATTGTATGGTGCTTCATACATGGTACTTTCAGCTTTAACAGCTTTATATTTGGCCTGCTGATAGGTCTGGTGTGCATAAGACCATTCAGGTTCCTTTACAAGCCAGAATCGAATTTCAACTTATTTTCTCCTCCAAGCCGTATAATCTCAATTATACGGTATTTCGTGGTGCTCATAAAGGAGATTATTAAAGCCAACATAGTGGTAGCTAAGATCGTATTAAAACCGAAGATAGATATAAACCCGGGAATCATTGCCGTACCTATCAGATGTAAGACCGATTTGGGTATTACTGCAATAGCAAACACAATAACGCTCACTCCCGGTACCATTACGGTGGATATATCTGATAATAAATCACTTCTGTATGTGCATTGCATAGATGCATCAGATCCAGATGCAGTAGCTGCATCTATTCGCAATGGTCTTGAAAAATATGTACTGGAGGCTTTTGAATGATTAGTTTACTGGATTTTTCACTGATAATTATGGTTCTCGCATTCATACCCTGTATCTATCGTATAATTAAGGGTCCCACTATCGCTGATAGAGTTATATCTCTGGATGCTCTGACAACTGTAATTATAGTGATGCTTGGGGCATATTCATATGATCATAACTCTGCATTCTTCATGGATGTGGCTCTTGTGCTGGCAGTGATCTCTTTTGTGGGCACTGTAACTGTAGCCAAATATCTGGATGAAGGGGTGGTTCTGTGAGCATGATCAATACAGTCTTGAATGTTCTGAGTGATATAGTGCTGCTAATAGGTCTGTTTTTTGTGTTCCTTGGCATGCTAGGTCTTCTGCGCTTGCCGGATGCCTACAATCGTTTGCATGCGACGTCCAAGATCGCTACTCTCGGAGCCTTTGGTGTAATGCTAAGCATCGTTCTGAGGACCGGATTCACACCCTTGGGAGTCAAGGCTATAGCTGTTGGTCTGTTTTTACTTCTCACAGCTCCCATAGCGGCTCACATGATAACAAGAGCAGCTCACAGGCATGGAGTAGGGCTTTGTAAAGAATCTGTGGTAGATGAATATGGAAAGGCATGTAAGCTGTCTAAAAAATGACGCTCTTTGCCTCCTTTTTTGATTTTTTGACTCGATGAGAATTTTAAAACGCATGGAAAAGAAAATATCCCCTTTTAAAGGGGAACAATTTTCTTTCCGTACATTTCATTCAATACCTGGCCAAGTGCGGCGTATATAGCTGAAAGGCCTGTGAATATTCCTTCAAATCCGGCTATCCTGAGTATTGTGGGGTTGTTCAGATAGTTTCCCATAGCTAGCAGGAAGAACAATGTTGCAAGTGCTAGGAATATGAC
>DAKU01000001.1:0-305 GCA_002508425.1 Methanosarcinaceae archaeon UBA470 | reverse complement strand
GCAAAATTGTCCCCTAGCTTCGGGAGTAGAACGAGTCCTACAAGGGTGAGCCAGAACAGTCCATATGAAGTGAAAGCTGTAGTTCCAAATGTATTGCCTTTCTTCCATTCCATTATCCCAGCTATGATTTGAGCCAGTCCACCATAGAAAAAGCCCATTGCAAGGATCATTGAGTCCATAGGGTAATAGCCTGCATTGTGCAAATTCAACAGCACTGTGGTCATCCCAAATCCCATCAAACCGAGGGGAGCAGGGTTTGAGGTTAGATCCATTATTTTTACATGGTTAATGTCCATGTTATTTGT
>DAKU01000053.1 GCA_002508425.1 Methanosarcinaceae archaeon UBA470 | reverse complement strand
TCTATATGGTGTGTCAAGTATCATAAATCAAGATAAAGTTACACTATATACGCTATATAGGTACACTGGTTTTTAATCCTTCTATATTCTCTATACTGATTAGGTTTATTTGTTCCATTGCATTGGAATAAACATGGTTCCCGAGTCTAAGAAAATCAAAGTACTTTTTATATGTGTGCATAATAGTGGAAGAAGCCAGATGGCAGAAGAATATCTAAAAAGGATAGGTGGAGAAACGTTTGAAGTGGAGAGTGCTGGCCTTGAACCCACCGTTGTAAATCCTTTTGTAGTACAGGTTATGAAGGAAGATGGTTTTGATCTAAGCGAGAAGGGAACTCAAGCTGCTTGGAATCTTTTCAGGGATGGAAGATTCTTCAATTATGTAATTGCGGTCTGTGATAGGAATCATGAAAAGGAGTGCCCTATATTCCCGAAGCCCTTTACTCAGCTAAACTGGCCTTTCCCTGACCCGGATTCTTTTTCAGGTACGGAGAGTGAAAAGCTGGAACAGATGCGGACTCTTAGAGATTCGATCAAAAAGAAGATCGAGCAGTTCGTTGAAGAATATAGTTAAGAACTGTTTGTTTGAAACTGAGGGTCTCTGATATGTTAAAAATCAGTTCTCTTTAACTTTAATAGTCTCCATTGGTTTCGAATTCAAAAGATTTAATTATACATCTTTAAGTTGCTCAATCAGTAACTCATACTGTTTTTCCACTTCTGGCATCAGGGCAGTTATTTTCTCAATCTGGCCTTCATTTCCAGCTATCTCCATCTCGGCAGCTACGCTGCTTAGGGCTATACCTCCCATGTTGGATGATGAGCCCTTTATCTTGTGGGCATACCAACTTACCTTGTCTACTTCTCCTCTTTCTATGCTTTCTTTGAGAGCATTGATCTGTTTTGGAGTATCCTCAAGGAAGATTCTTATTATCTTGCTTCCAATTTTCACATCATTCATTACTCTTTCTAGAAATTCCTCTTTATCAAATATTGGGAGGTTTACTGGGGACTTTTTCTCTTCTGGTATCATATCATCCAAATGGCCTTCTTTTTGCGGTAGATTCTGCCATTTCTCAAGTAATCTCCTAAGTGATTGCAATGAAACTGGTTTTGGTATGTAATCGTTCATGCCAGCTTGCAGGCAACGTTCTTTATATCCTTTCATCGCATGTGCTGTCATCGCAATGATGGGAACATGATGGTCAAGGACTGATGACTGTTGGTCACGGATGTGCCGGGTAGCTTCGAATCCGTCCATTTCAGGCATTTGTACGTCCATCAAAACAAGGTCATATTTTATTTTCTCAAGGGCTTCTATTGCTTCAAGGCCGTTGTTTGCAATGTCTGCAGTAATGCCTAATTTTTGCAACATGCTCTGTGCAACCTGCTGATTCACATAATTGTCCTCAACAAGTAGGATTCTTGCTTTGTTGGTCGGAAGAATATGAATCTCTAATCCTTCTGTACTGATCTCTGGCTCATGTGCTTGTTTATCAGTGGCAGATATGTCGGATAGTTTTGTGAAGAGTTCGGATACTTTTACTGGCTTTGTGATGCATGCTTTAAAGTTTGCCTCATTCTGCTTCCAGGTGTCAGACTGTTGTCCTGCAGAACTTAACAATATCAACGAAACATTTTTGAGGTCTTTGTTCGAGCTGATGATACGTCCCAACAACATTCCATCCATGCCTGTCATCTGCATGTCAAGCAGAGTGATCTGGAAAGGCTTCCCTGATTCATATGCCTTGAAAAGAGCATTAAGCGCCGAAGGCCCATCTGCAGCTCCCTCTGCATCCATATTCCATGAATTTAATAGTTTGACGAGAATCTCACGGTTCGTTCTATTATCATCTACCACAAGTACGTGCATGCCATCCAGTTTGGTGCTATACTTTGCCTTTTTATCTTTACCAGATTGTTTATCAAAAGTAGCTATGAACCAGAACTCAGAGCCTTTTCCTTCTTCACTTTCAACCCCTATCTTCCCATTCATCAGTTCCACAAGTTGTTTTGAAAGGGCAAGTCCAAGTCCTGTACCTCCATAGTTTCTTGTTGTAGAGGCATCAACCTGACTGAACTTCTTGAAAAGCAGGTCCTTTTTGTTCTCGGGAATTCCTATTCCTGTATCTTTCACAGAAAATAGCAATGTAACCTGTGAGTCTGTTTCTGACTTACGGGTCACGCGGATGACAACTTCACCTTCGTGGCTGAACTTAATAGCATTGGAACCCAGATTGGTAAGTATCTGCTTTAGTCTTGTGGGATCAGCCTTGATATTCACGGGAACATCAGGTTCCACTGTACAGATAAGTTCCAGTTCTTTATCATTAATCCTTGAAGCCAGCAATGATCCTATTTCTTCCATCATATTGTTAAGGTCAGTGTCAATTTCCTCCAGTTCCAGCTTACCGGCTTCTATCTTGGAGATGTCAAGTATATCATTGATGAGTTCAAGCAAAACCTCTCCACTAATTTTAACTGTATCTACATAGTGCCGTTGCTCTTCATTAAGGTCTGTATCCAGCAGCAAGCTTGTCATTCCTATCACACCGTTCATCGGTGTGCGTATCTCATGGGACATATTGGCTAAGAATTCACTTTTCGCTTTAGTGGCTTCCTTTGCTCTTATCAGGGCTTTGTCAAGCTCGATGTTCTTTACCTTCAGCTCATCAGCATATTCCTGCAGTTTTTTCTCTGCACTCCAATTAGCAGTGATATCACGGCCAACACCCACCAATCCGATTATCTGTCCCGCATAATTGCGCAGCGGTGCTCTGATAAAATCAAGCAGACGTTCTGAACCATCTTCATAATCAAACCATATTCTATCGTGCTTTATTATGCCTTTTTTCATAACCTCTTCGCTAATCCTTATGAAATTTTCAGCACGTTCCTTTGGGAAATAATCGTAGACTGTAGTACCAGCAATTTCCTCAAGATCCTTGCCTAGGAATCTTGCAAACTCTTGATTGCATCCCATATATGTTCCATTGAGATCTTTGAAGAATATCATATCTGGTATGGAGTCAAAGATACCTTTTAGCAGGGACCGTTCCTTTTCAAGTTTCTCCTCTGTTAGCTTTCGTTCTGTGATATCCCTGGCTGCAGCAAAGATAAGTTCTCCTCTTGGCATGGAACGCCATTCTATCCAATGATACGAACCATCCTTTGCACGGTAGCGGTTTACAAAGTTAAAGATGCATTCTTGTTTATACAGCTTAGAAACCGTCTCAATAGTAGATTCCAGGTCGTCAGGATGCACTAAATCAAGGAAGGCACGTCCTTCAAGCTCGTCTATAGAATATCCAAGTACCCTTTCCCACTCAGGATTGAGGCGAATGAACTCCCCTTTGGTGTTAGCAATGCATAGAAGGTCCAGGCTGGATGTAAAATAAGTCTCAAGCTCTTCTGTCTTTTCATGCAAAGCCTCCTCTGCTTTTTTCTGCTCGGTTATGTCCTGCAGTGTGCCGGTTATTTTTACGGTCTTTCCATTTTTTACTGTCGGAATACCGCTTGTACGGACCCATTTATGGTTTCCTTTAGCTGTTATAAATTCCAATTCAAGTTCATATGGTTCAGCTTTTTCAACGGTATCATCGACTGCTTTTCCAAGTATCTCCCTTGATCCGGGTGGATAGAAAGACAAACCATCTTCAATATCAGCCGCCTCATTTGTATCCAGTTCATATATCTTTGAAACTTCAGGTGTCCATGTAGGTTTGCCGGACACCAGATCAAGTTCCCATCCTCCTATCTTTGCGATCTTTCCTACTTCATTTAGGAGAGCTTCACTTTCCTTTAGTTTTTCTTCAGCTATCCTGCGTTCGGTCACATCCTGGAAAACACCTGCAACAATGTTCTTTTCTACGGTATATGCATTAATAGCGAAATACCTTCCAAACTCTTCGGAATATATTTCGACTTCAGCAGGAATACCTGTCAGTGCTACTTTCCTGTGCACATCAAGGAAAGTATTTTCTCTTTTTTCAATACCAGGGTATACTTCAGTTACGCGCTTTCCGATTACTTCTTCAGCCTTTAGTCCTGTACTTTTTTCAAAATTCTTGTTAACGTCCAAAAAAACATAATCAATAGGGTATCCCTTCTCATCCATGATCATTTCTGAGATCACTACGCCACTCATGTTGTTCTCGAACAGGGCACGGTACTTCTTTTCACTCTCTCTGAGAGCTTCTTCTGCTTTTTTCTCTGCTGTCAGATCCCTGAATTCAGTAACCCTAATCTGTTTTTCTTTATAAGGTATATTCCTTGCTTCCAGCCTGATAGGATATTCTGTTCCATCTTTACGGCGTCCTATAGCTTCATATGGTTCCTTGTAACCTGCAAGAATATTCGCCATCACTTTGTCCCGATAGCCCTCGTCTATCAGCAACATCCCATCCATTCCTATCAGTTCTTCCTGTGAGTAGCCGGTCATTTCGCAAAGACCTAAGTTGGAATCAAGGATTACGCCCTTATCATGAAGGCATATACCACCAAAGGATGCGTTATGCAGTGCTTTGAACCGTTCTTCGCTTTCCCTGAGTGCAATTTCAGCTTCTTTACGTTCCGTGATATGTTCAATGAAAATTATAATACCGCCGATAGTACCATCAGCTGCTTCCCATGGTCTGACTTCCCCGCATAGCCAATGTACTCTGCCATCTTCTCCCTCAAAACGGTTTTCTTCTATGGGGACAACTTCTCCTTTCAGAGCTCTTTGATGCATTTCTTTATATTTGGAATCAAGCGGGGTAACATCGTAATGATTCAGTCCTATTATATCCCTGTCACCAAGGGAAAAGTCATCGAGGAATTGGCGACTGACGGCTATATGTCGCATATTGCGATCCAACATCACTAACGATACCGGTGCATGCTCTATGAAAAGTCTCAGTTTCTCCTCACTTTCACGCAGTTTCTCCTGTGCTTGTTTTCTTTCGGTGATATCTTCTGTGAAAATAACAATGCCGCCAATGGTGCCATCAGCTGCTTTCCAGGGTCGTGATTCCCAGCGTAACCACTGTATAGTTCCGTCGGCCCGCTCAAAACGATCCTCATCATTGCGAATAACCTCTCCTTCCATACACCGTTTGTGTACTGCCTTCAATTCGTCACTGAGCTCCGGGAATATGTCGTAATGAGACTTTCCAATAATATCCTGGTCATTAAGGAAATAGTCGCTTATCCAACGATTACTGGCGGCTATATATCTCATATCGCGATCGAACATAGCTAAGGAAGCCGGTGCATGCTCAATGAACAACCTTAGTTTTTCCTCACTTTCTCTTAGTTCCTTCTCAGCATGTTTACGTTCTGTGATATCCTGTAATGAGCCGGTTATTTTTACAACCTTTCCATCTTTTACTGTCGGAATACCGCTTGTCCGGACCCATTTATGGTTTCCTTTAGCTGTGATAAATTCCAATTCAAGATCATATGTTTCACCTTTTTCCGCAGCGTCCTGAAAAGCTTTTTCAATGATCTCTCTTGACCCGGAAGGGTAATATGTCAATCCAATTTCAACACCTGTTGCATCTTCAGTGCCAAGTTCATGTATCCTTGCAACTTCAGGTGTCCATGTAGATTTACCAGATAATACGTCCACTTCCCATCCGCCAATCTTGGCAATTCTACCGACCTCAGTAAGAAGAGCCTCACTTTTTTTCAGTTTGTTTTCTGCTTGCTTGCGTTTAGTGATGTCACGGAATGACCATACGCGGCCAACACTCTCTTCACCTATTTTCTGAGGCTGTGAGTATCGCTCAAAAATACGCCCATCCAAAAAATCAATACTATCAAAACTGGATTCATCCGGCTGTGCGTATATGTCTTTTACTTTGGATAAAAATAGATCAGGATCAGAAAGCTGCAATAGAATGCTATTCACTACTGTAGCATCATCCTGAGTGGAAAGTATTTCTTCAGGAATATTCCACATCTCGGCAAATTTTCGATTCCACTGGGTTATCTTTCCATATCTATCCACAATAAGGATTCCATCAGCGGTCGAATCTAATGATGCATTAAGCAAGGATACTGAATATTTCAAATCATCTTCTGCGCGCTTGCGATCGGTGATATCTAATGAAAAGAGAGTAAGACCAATAACATTTCCTTCACTATCCTTAAGTGGACTGTACACGTTTTCAAACCACTGCTTGTGAAGCAACGAATCTTCATATTCTTCAAAAACAGTAAACGCTTCATCAGTGAGCGCCCTGTCAAAGTTTTCTTTTGCCTTTCTCCTATCTGCAGGGTCTTTGATGTAACTGAGTATACTACCTCCAACCTCGATCCTGGCATCCAATATATGCTCCATTCTTAACTGATGATTTTTGTTGAAGGCAATGTAGCGGTAAGCTCTGTCAATGGCGAATATAACCACATCCTTAGGACTTTCAAAGACTCCTTGCAGGAGATCATATGCCTGGATGTACTCTTCACTTTGTTTCAGCACTTCTTCAGCCTTTCTCTGTTCAACAACATTCCATACAGAGTCCATAAGCAAAGTAAGCTGAAGCATATCGTTTTCATTATAATCTGATTCTTTGTTGGCCACCCCGACAACAGCAACTATCTCCCCATTTTTTAACACAGGTATTGTCATGTAATTGTAAAGTTCAACATGTCCTTGAGGATACCCTTTTTTCAAAGGATTAGTAGCCTGGAAGTCATTTACGATTATTGCTTTACGCTGGCGGACTGCTTCTCCCCAGATGCCTGTTTTCTCGAGTTTATATATTGTCTGAGGATTAGAAACTGTACACTCTTTCATTACATCTTTTGACCATGTGTTAAGAGTGAACTCCATTCGTTGTTCGTTATAATGGTATATGTAGCCGATCTTGCTCTGAGTGAGTTGAATCACTTTATTTAGTGCATGGTCAAGGAAACCTTGAACTGAATCCGGTTTATATTGCAGAATGGAAACAAGACTTCTTAATCGCTCTTCTCTAAGGTGGAGTTCTTCTTCAGCTTTTTTGTGTTGGCTAATATCTATTATAACTCCTTCTATGCACAAAGGAATATGATTTTCATCGTAAGCCACCTCTGAGCTATCCCGAACCCAACAAATGCTTCCGTCGTTCCTCAATATGCGGTATTCTACAGAAACCTCTCCAATTAGTTCTCGTTGTTTTGTCGCAGTTTCTACAATGTGCATGTC
>DAKU01000162.1 GCA_002508425.1 Methanosarcinaceae archaeon UBA470 | reverse complement strand
TATAGTGAAAAGCGCAATGCTGAAAGCAGTAGCAACAGCAGCATTGCGATAACCGGAGGTTTGCTGTTAGTTACTGGATCTCTAGTTTTCGTTGTGTTTAGAAAGAAATAACAAGGGCAGTAACTTGTAATTATAGTTCAATAGTTCCTTCCAGGAATTCAAAATAATGGGAGGAACATTTTTTTATTAATAGCAATGAACACTGTATCTAAAACTATTTTTATATAGGTGTATTTTTTATTCATTTAATAAATTGTATGCCCACTCTTATACTGTTAAAATTTACATTATTCGATTGTATACTTTAATCAAGTTAGTTGATGCTGATTCTCCCATTTTTCAACTTAATCTGCCATATCATCTTTTTAATTTCAAAAAGTGCATCAAAAGCATTATTTTGATAGATATTTGCCCAATTCTCTGGTATGTAGCAAATCCATGCCAAATTCATCAACTGCCCTGATGACACTTGTATAGCAAATCTTCTTTTATTTGATGCTGCTTGCGCTAACAGCGTGTACGGTACATCGTTTCATGCTTTTGTTTTGTTTAATTTCTCTGTTAAAAAGCATGCTAACCAGCCAAAGAGGCAGCAAAGAAAATCTCATCTTCATAGTTGCTGTAAGTCTTCAAAAAGGAAAATATTAGCAACATCAGTTTTTCTATAGAGCCACATTTTATAAGCGTTGACTGTAGTATTTTGTTTTAAATCGCTAAAGTCCATACCCATGGGATTTCAAATTTAGAGGAGACTATGATTCCTAATTACAAGTATAACCCCAAGGCCTATTTTACTGCGGCCTTCATAGCCACTTATTCTTTCTGGCTTGCAGGGGCATATGTAAGTTTTCAGGATGATAAAAGCGGAATGTATATGCTTTTTATGCTGCCCGGGCTGATGGTGCCTTTTCTGCTCTCGCTTGTCATGATCTTTACGTCTAAAAATTCAGATCTGAAAAAGGATTTTGTCAACAGGCTCATCAATATCAGATTGATACGGCTAAAAATGCTGCCTGTGTTGTTTTTAATAATGCCGCTTACTGTTTTGGTATCTATCGCTCTTTCGCTTCCTTTCGGAGGATCGTTTTCACAGTTTCAATTTGCCGAAGGTTTCTCTTTTTCATCCGGATTTGTTCCCGTGTTGCTTCTCCTGTTGCTTGCTGCGGGTTTTGAAGAGCTTGGGTGGAGAGGATATGCCTTTGACAGTCTGCAGAGCCGTTACACTTACTTCAAGGCATCCATCGTTTTCAGCATACTCTGGTCGCTCTGGCATTTTCCACTTATATTTGTCAATAATTCCTATCAGTATGAGATTTTCCACCAAAGCATCTGGTTTGGTGTGAATTTTTTCATCAGCATCATTCCTATGGGAGTGATCATCAGCTGGATGTGCATAAAGAACGGAAAAAGTGTTCTGGCGGCGATCCTCTTTCACTTTGTCATCAATCTCTCGCAGGAGATACTGGCAATTACCCAAATTACAAAATGTATCGAAACTATGGTGCTCATTGTTGTTGTCGCCGTTATTATTGCATTGGACAAAGAGATGTTCTTTTCCAGAGAACACCTTGTAACTGAGGTTAAAAAATGACTGACAGATCTCAGGACCTTTATTCCAAATTCCTTCTTATATGGGTTGGGCAATTTATTTCAATAATAGGCACCGGTCTTACTATTTTTTCCCTGGGGGTATATGTATACCAACAAACCAATACAGCTTCAAGTTATGTCTTTATACTGATCTGTGCTCTTTTACCACCCATGTTGCTAAAACCCTATGGAGGTGTATTGGCAGATCGTCACGACAGGCGCTTAATGATGGTATTTGGTGACCTGGGTGCAACTCTCGGGCTTCTCTTTATATTTTTTATGATGATGAATGGCAACATTGAAATCTGGCACATTTATCTAGGAATAGCAATCAGTTCCATCTTTTCAGCTTTTCAGGAACCAGCCTACAAAGCCCTGGTCACTGACCTTCTGCCTGAAACTCAATATGCCAAAGCAAGCGGATTAATGCAATTAGCAAGTTCTGCTCAATACCTGATCTCTCCGTTCCTCGCCGGTCTGTTATTATCGGTAATTGATATCAAATTCATATTTTTGATAGACATCAGTACTCTCTTGATCTCCAGTTCCATTGTAATCTGGGTCAGAAATATCTTAGGCGGCATAACAATAAAGCACCCCGAACAAAACATCATGGCTGACCTTAGAGAGGGCATTCAGGAATTTTCAAAAAGCAAGGGAGTAGTTCATCTGGTCATCACAACAATGCTCGTGCTCTTTTTTGTCGGATTGCTTCAATCCCTTATTATTCCAATGCTGCTCAATCTGACAACAGTAAAAATAGTGGGAATCTCCCAATCCATCTGTGCATCAGGCATAATTCTTGGAAGCCTGTTCATCGGATTGTTCGGTAGCAAACACAAACATGTAATTATATTATCAGTATCGCTGTTTCTGTCAGGCATATTCTTTGCTGGTCTCGGATTCTCAACGAATATCGTTTTGATCACCCTGGCAGGATTTTTGTTCTTTGCTACCTTGCCGTTCATAAACACCTCCATTGAAGTCCTGATACGCAAAAATATTGAAAACAGAAAACAGGGTCGTGTCTGGTCGATCATCTCCATGGTCACATATCTTGGCTCAGTCATAGCCTTTTTAGTTGCAGGTTTTTTAGCAGATCATGTTTTCAATCCGCTTCTGGAAGTGGACGGCCTGTTGGCTGGAACAGCCGGTTCTATTATCGGAGTTGGAGAAGGAAGGGGAATTGCTTTGATGTTCGTGATCTCCGGGGCAATGATATCTGTGATCTCTTTGTTTATCTGGCAAAATAATAAAATAAAGGGATTAGAAGATACGGCTATGTAGACCCCCTCTCCTAAAATGTATCTACAGGATAAACTGGACAATTCCCATCAATATCTGAAAGTACACCTAAAAATACTGGCACTGAATTCTCATAAGAATCTCAAGGATTTCTACAGGCTCAAATTGTACGCCTTTTTCTAATCAATTTAGGTGCCAATTCTTACGGATTTGCTCGAAGAAAGCTGCGTACTTCGGCATTGAAAGTCTCTGGTGCCTCTAGGCTGATCTCATGGCCGACGGCAGGCACGATCACAAGTCTTGATGTTGGAATCTTGGCGTGCAGGTTTTCTGCAACGTTCAGAGGAGAACGCTGATCAGCTTCACCGTACAGCAATAGTGTAGGTACTTTGATGGTTGGAAGCATGTCGCGAAGATCGGCCTCAGCGAAGGCAAGCAACATAGTTCTCATCCCGACTGGATGGAATTCGGACATAATCGCTGCTGTCTCCTCAATTACCTCGGTAGATACAGATTTAACGAAGAGTGTTGGAATCCACATCTCAACGACCTGCTCGGGCGGCAATTCGGATTGTTGAAGCCCCTGCTGCAAGCGTTGTTCTACGACATCGGAAGGAAGTGATCCCGACCATCCGGCATAAGCCGAAGCCAATATGAGAGATCTCGGGATGGTGGGATAGCGATGGTATAACTCAAGTGCAAGTCCGGCACCGAATGACAGGCCGAGAATATGAGGCTTTACTAAACCCATTTCCTCAATAAATGCAGCAAGGCAGTCTGCAAAATCAGGCAAACGGAAGGTCTCCGGCGGATCTGCTGAACGACCGCAGCCGGGTGCATCCCACGCCACCACTGTGAATTCATCGGACAGCTCATCAAGCTGCCTGCGCCACATCCGGCTGTCGCTAAGACCACCGTGGAGAAGCACAAGGGGTGCCCCCTCGCCCTTCCGTTCGAATGCGATGCGTAATCCACCAATTTTGACCTCATTCATATAGGTAAACCCATACTGAATTTGGCATTTCCAATGTTATATACTTTATGAGCAAACTTTGATACTCAAAGTTAATATGAATTTGAAGAACAGTTATACCCATGAGTATTACTGCACCGGTATTGCAGAATCAGGTAGTAATTCTCTTATACAACATCGGAAGCCTCTCTGGAAGTGAACTGGCATCATCTATTATTGTGTATCCGGCATCAGAGAAAATATTGTCAAGATATTTACCGGGATTCGAATCCACAGTTATGCAGAAGAACTGTATTCCCTTGTCACTGCCTTCCCTTATCGCTATTCTAGTATCCTCTTCAGCAATTCTTTCTTTGTATGCGCTTTCTCCCCGGGAGGTATCGAAGGGTTCGCCATCGGATAACAGTATTATGATCTTTGTTTTTGCATTTACCTTGTCAAGTTTCCTGATGGAATGGCGGATGGCAGGTCCGAGCCTTGTGTTGGATACTGGTTCCAGCAAACTTGTCCTGCGTGCAACGTTGTCCGATAGTTCCTCCTCGAACTCCTTTATGACAAAGTACTCAACATCATCTCTTGTCTGGCCGGAAAATGCGTAGATTGCATACTTGTCACCTATACTTTCAAGAGCCTGTATCATGATGATAAGAGAGTCTTTTTCAACATCCACTATGCTCTTTTCCTCATAGCCTATCTTTTTATGGGTGGAATAACTGACATCTATAAGGAAAAGAGTTGCAACGTCCCTTTCATGCTTGTCCCATCTTAGGTAGAGCCCGTCATCGGGATTTATCCCGCATTTCTTTTGTATCAGTGCATCGATGAATGCATCGATATCTATCTCAGTTCCATCGGTCTGCCCTTTCATCCTGCGGAATGCTTCCGGCTTCATCCTGTTGAATACATGCTTGATCAGGGCAATCTCATGCCTGTACTGTTCTGATGTATCTTTGTAGTAATCACTGGACATACCAAAAGGCTCGATCTCGTTGACCGTACACCAGTCTGCTTTATAGTCATTGATCACGGTGTCCCATTCGTCATACATGTAACTGCCCAGTGTCTTCCAGTTCTTGGCCGTAGCATAGGTGGGCTGGCGTTTGACTTTTTCTTCTTGTGTTCTTTCCTTCTCTGCTGTAGGTTCCACTTCACTTTCGGGAATGAAATTCTTAATAATATTCTCATGTGAATTGGACGAAAAAGGGTCCTTCCTGCTATACGCTCCGATATCCACTCCGCGATAATCGATATTTTTCAGTACCTCATACTCCTTTTGGCTCAACGGGCCCATCTGGTCATCAAGCATGGTATATATCCTGAAGGTCGTATCAAGGGAATCAAGGATAGATGATTCTTCGTGGAATATCCTGTCCTTCAGCAAAGTCTTTGTCTCTTCCAGAAGACCCTTTGTCTCTTTGCTGATATTGTAAACAGGTTCATGTCCTATCGAGACCCACAGAAGAGATTCCATGAACTCTTCAAGGTTACCTTTCGGGGCAGACCTTGTCAGAAGCATCTGGTCTCTTATTCTCTCAAGGTCCGAGCGAACTCCCCTGTAGTGTTCCATTATCCTGTACTCGACCCTGGCATCTTCCAGAATGCCGAGTATTGTTCCTGCCAGTGCTTTGTTGGGATACAGAGCTATGATGTCAGCGATATCAATGATACCCTCAGGTTGCATCCCTGACAGATAAGTTCTTTTCTTTGTGGTTGTGTACCTGCTTCTGATATCTGACATCAGCCCTGCTGCCCCATCAAGTTCTACCTTATGGGAACTGAACTGTACATGACCGACCTCGTGCATTATGCTCAGTTTGTATATCTTGAAGTTATCTTCAAAATCACCGTATTTCTTGATCATGGGTGCAAGGTAGATTGTCTTGCCTGCAATCACAGGATTTATGGAATTAGTTTCTTCCTCCATCTGTAACATCCTTCGGGAAAGAATGTTAAAATTGACACCTGACAATCCAAGGGCGTAGTACCTGAGGACGCTTATTATCTCATTGAGTGCCGCTGATCCGGTAAGCCCTTCAATGAATTCCTTTGAGCTCTTTGACTTCAGGGAAAAATAAGGTCTTCCAAGGGCTGGATCTTCTTCAAAGACAGCTATGCCTTTCAGGGCCCACTCTTCCAGTTCACTGACATCAAGATCCTTTAAGAGCGCAGCCGAATAGGAAAAATAATCGATTGCCAGGTCCTTATCCTGGTCAAATATCTTTATGCCGGTACCCACCCATTTCCTGATCCCTTCAGGCCCTGTATTCTGTGCTGCCTCGGGAAGATTCTCAAAGAAAACTCCTGCAAGCACGAGGTCTTTATCAAGCAGTATACGGGCAGTTCTGAGAAGTTCGCCATGATATGTTGAGTTGCTCTTTTCCAGAACGCTGATAAAATTATTACAACAAGTACTTCCAGAGAACCTGGATCCTATAAGTTCGATCAGCTCTTCTTCTGTGGGATATTTATGTTCCATATCCTGATCCTTCAATATGTTGATAGTTGTCTTGTTTCGTGAATAGAAAAAAGTTTGCATTTTCCGGCTCTGTAGTAAAATCTATATTCAAGCGATGAGCCAGGTTAACAATACATCAAAAAGTGTTTCAAGCATGTTTCAGGATAATACAAAGCTGATAGCAGGGTGATATGATGGGTAGATTGGACCGGGAAAATGTCTGGAAATTGATCTCAATTGTTGAATTGCTCATTGCCAGCACAGTCATTGTTCTGGACCTGTTCATCCCGACGATCATTATTCTGGGGATTATGGCAATCTCTCTTCTGATCCGTAAAGAAAAGCTGCAAACTTTAGGTTTCAGAAAAAACAGTAACTGGCTTAAGATGGTAGTCACTATTATAGTATTAGTGATCGTCTGGACCCTTTTGCATTTGAGCATATTCATACCAGTACTGAATCACTTGACCGGAACAACACAAGACCTGAGTGCATTCGAAAATCTCAAAGGTAATTTCAACCAGCTGTTGTTCTTCCTGGTGCTGACATGGACTTTAGCTGCATTTGGAGAAGAGATCGTGTACAGAGGTTATCTCCAAAAAAGGATCCAGGGTCTGTTTGAAGATACAAGGACCGGGATAATTCTTGCTGTGGGTATTTCTTCTTTACTATTCGGGCTTGCACATACGGAACAGGGAACAATAGGGGTCATTCTCACTTTTCTGGATGCGATCTTCTTCAGTCTTATAAAAATACATTATGAAAACAACCTCTGGGCTGCGATCATTGCTCACGGAGCAAGCAACACTATCGGCTTATTAGGATTCTTTTTTGTTGGTCCGGTGTATGGGTTGTGGTAGGTTCTATTTTTTGACCTGGATTTTCATTGCTAAGGAAATTTACATACTGCTTGTTGTATTTTAATTCCTTTTTTTAGTTTAGTGGTGAAGCAAAGACTTGTGCTCTTTGAAACAAGCTAATTGAAAATTATTTTGTAGCTTAAATATTATACTTCAATGTCTGTTGTTCCATTTTCATCAAAATTCATCAACCAGCACTGCAGAAATCTTTGAGATTCCATCTCACGGACAGTTTAACACTTTCACTCAATTTACTATGGGCTTTTATAGCAGATATTACAGAAAATCTCTTGACAATAAAAGTAGGTGATAGGTTTGGAAATTTTAAACGAGCCCGAGATAAAAGAGATAAAAGAAAGGAATGTAGCATATGTTTCATTTGTCGGCAACTATCTGGGAAACACCAAAGTCTTTGATGACTTGTTCACTAAACTTCTTGGTTGGGCAGGTCCGAAACAATTGATGGGACCAGATACTATTTTGATGTCTGCCTATTATGATGATCCAAGCGTTACACCTCCGGAAGAACTTAAACTGGATGTGTGTATGACCATTGAAGATGATATTAAAGTTGAAGGGGAAATAAAAAAGAAAAAGCTTCCTGGGGGAAAGTATGTAGTAATGCGTGCAGAACTGACAGGAGCAGAAGAATATGGTCCTGCATGGGAAAAGATCTTTGAGTGGATAATGCAAAATAACCTTGAAATTGATATGTTCAGAGCAAGTTATGAGATATATTTAAACTCTCCCGGAGAACATCCGGAAAAACATCATATCCTCGATATCTGTATGCCCATCAAGTGAACCAAGATCAAGGGGTATTAATAAAAAGGTTTTATACAGAGCAATCGTTTAAGATATGTTTGCCTGGTTCAGTATTATGTGATCCCGCTTGTTTATTTTTAACTGAACTAGTTATCATATTTCATTTCTTGCTTTTGATTTCTCGACTTCTAGCTTCTTAATGAGTAACCTGATAGAATTATGAATATGTAGCCAACTGCATCGATCTGAGCGACTGATCAGGCCACATGATATTCTTTTTATTGATACTTTTTAAAATTGTATTTAGCAGCAACTTTTGCTTTTTCTTCTGATGGAAGTGACGTAAAATATTTTTTCCAACCTGGGCAAAAGTTGATATGCCAACGCCAGAATCTCCCGGCAAGAGACTTCGGTTTGTTATCATACTTTGCTCGCAATTTGCAGTTAGCACAATTTTCTTCAGCCATGACCTTACTCCTCTCAATAATACAGTATTACTAACTTACATTATTGTTGCAGTCCTTATTTAAACTCATAACGTTTGAAATGACCCGGCAGGCATTTGTAACGGTTGGAGCGGATGTGCAAACAGCGCGATCTAATATCTGCCGGAGTGAGTTGGCAGAGAAATTCATTTTCATTGTATTTGTCTGATCTTGCACCTCTGGCATGGCGGAGGTCTATACGGAAGATGTGGCGTTTGCCATGATCAATTCTGTTTGGATTAAAGAAAGTTGTAAATAAAAACCTATTCTGAAGAACTATCCAATAACTGATCTATGGGGAGGATGACCTCTAGAAAACTACTAATAATTTGAAGAATCTTAAAAAAAAGGTGCTACAAAAATGTCTTTTCACGTGATGCTGATCCCCACCCTGGGCTGTCCCGGGAACTGTAGTTACTGCTGGAGTTCCGAGGAAAGATCCCCTATAATGAGCATTGAGACCATAAAAGAAGTAGTTAAATGGCTCAAAAACTTCAGGGAAGATTCGGTTACCTTTACTTTCCATGGAGGGGAACCGCTCCTGGCAGGTGCGGATTTCTACAGGGAGGCTTTACCGATCCTTGCTGTGGGAGTAAAGCCGAAGAAAGTGGCTTTTGCCATACAGACCAACCTCTGGAAGATGACAGACGAAATAGCTGAAATTTTTGCGGAATATGACATTCCCATCGGTTCCAGCCTTGACGGCCCGAAAGAGCTCAATGATTTCCAGAGAGGAGAGGGATATTTCGAAAAAACCATGTGTGGCTACAGGATAGCAAAAGAACACGGACTTTCCGTAAGGTTCATCACCACTTTCACATCTCATTCTGAAAAATATAGAGAGGATATTTTCAATTTTTACCTGGAAAACGGCTGGACTCTCAAGTTCCACCCTGCTCTGCCCTCTTTACGCGGCGATGAACCCGAAAAATGGGCTCTTGACCCGGAAGAATACGGGAGGCTCCTGATTTACCTCCTGGACAAATACCTGGAAAACATGGACCGAATCGAAGTCATGAACATCGACCACCTCTGTAAAGGCGTATTTGGAGGCAAAGGTGCTGTCTGCACCTTCGTGGACTGTATGGGCGATGTCTTGGCCGTAGGCCCTGACGGAGGCATATATCCCTGTTATCGCTTTGTAGGCATGCCAGAATACGTCATGGGCAATGTCTACGACCACCCAGGCATTGAAGAACTTGCGAAGTCAGATGCCTGGAAGCTCATGTTCGATTACAAAGAGTACGTGGACCAGAACTGCAAGGACTGCGCCCATATAAAATACTGCAGAGGCGGCTGCCCTTACAATGCCATAACCCCTACAGGCGGGGAAATAAAGGGAGTTGACCCCCACTGTATCTCCTACAGGATGATATTCGATGAAATAACCGAGCGGGTCAATAATGAGATGTTCGGGGGCCCAAGTATGGAAATGGACTTCTTCCAGAACCCGATGAAGCCTCCAAAGCCAGGAATAATGTCCCTGATGTTTAAGAAAACATGAGTGGAACAGAAAAACAGGCCTCCAGTTCTATAACTCCTCACAAACATGCGTGAATGGCTGGACATCTAAGATCAGGAGAAAGCTTAACCGCTGTCCGAACTGTGATGAAGCCAATCCGCATTATTTCGATCGTGGAGGCAGATGCGGTCATGCACTGACAATCGATGGCAAGAGTGAAACGAGTAATGTGAAAGACATGCTTGCGACACTCATGCAAGACCCTGAATCCGTGCGGATATTTCAGCAGAAGTTAGATTTTCTGTGGGATGTGGCGTATTTTTACTATCGGCAAAATAATCTTCTAATTTATCATATTTACAACAAAATAGATACGCTACCGTTTCATCTTTTTATATAATACCATCAACTAACTGGGCTATAATTAGAAGTTCACACTTTCAGTCACAACATAAACTTCTTAGTATGAACGCCTCTCCTACTCTTTGTACTGAAACACATCATCCCTCAAAAATCCCCTCCACACATCCCAAAAATCTCCCAGGATAAACTTATGGTTCGACACAAGGTTTATCTAATATCTTTATAAATACACGCCCATGACAGAGGTTAAGGTAAGGCTCTTTGCAAACCTTAAGGAGATAGCAGGGACTTCCGAGTTGAAGCTCGGGGGCGATACGGTGCTTGAGGTGCTGGAAGCCCTTGTGCGGCAATTCCCGGGTCTTAAGGACAGGGTTTTTGAAACAACTACTTCTGATCCCAAATTATGTGGATATGTGAATGTTTTCCTTAACGGTGACAATATCCTTCATCTTGATGGTCTTGACACCAAGGTCAGCGACTGCGATGAGCTGGGCGTATTGCCTCCGGTATCCGGCGGGTGATCATGCATGGAGAGGATATTCAAGGAACGCATGTCGGTTGGTTTGGCAAAGGACAAATTTCTGGAAACTATTGTTCCTATTACAAGGACCGAAGAGATCAGTATCCGGGAGTGTCCCGGCAGGGTGCTGGCCACACATACCATAGCTCCCAGGAATGTGCCTCATTTCAGGCGGTCTGCAATGGACGGCTATGCCATGAGGGCTGCGGACACTCTTGGTGCATCTCCTCTTAATCCTGTGATGTTACAGCTTTCCGATGTTGTCGAAGAAGGCACATGTGCAAGGGTAGGCACAGGCCAGCATATGCCGGAAGGCGCTGATGCGGTGATGATGATAGAGGACACTGTATCCATGGGGGACATGATCGAGATAAGGGCACAGCTGCATCCTGGAAAGAATGTAGGTGATATCGGGGAGGATATCCGTAAAAATGAGATCCTTTTCAATAAAGGTCATTTACTTCGGGCATGTGACGCAGGAGTATTGGCATCCCTGGGTATCCGGGAAGTAAAAGTGTACTGTAAGCCAGTAGTTGCCATAATTCCGGTGGGTGATGATCTTGTGCCACTCTCTTACACCGAGTTGCCACCAGCCGGTAAGAGC
>DAKU01000071.1:10615-14030 GCA_002508425.1 Methanosarcinaceae archaeon UBA470 | reverse complement strand
TATCCAGATTGATTCTTAAATACCTCTCTGGTTTCCTTAAAGAAAAAACATGGTCTAGCATTTTCACTATCAAAGACAAACATGGAAGAGTTCATGTATGTGATCATAGAGACCTGCATGTCTGTATCGCTTACACTAAAAATATTATTGCCCTTGCGATATCCAAAATAGATTTGGGTATGGATATAGAAGTTATAAAGTCAAGGTCTGTTACAAGCATCTCAAAGTCAATTGATAGATCATTGCCTGACAACAGTCCATCTACAAATACCTCTGATTTTCTTGTCATGTGGACCTTGAAAGAAGCATATTGCAAATTATCAAATGAAACGATGTTCTCCAATTTGAATAGGAAATTAGATTTGTCAGATGTTTATCACTCAAGTTATATTATAGATGCTGAATACCTGCTTGCACTCGTTACAAAGTCGCACCCCTATAAAGTAAACATAGCTTTTCTTCAAAAAATTGATTTTCTAACTTTACAATGAATTAACTTGGCCTTTCTAATTTCAATTTATAAACTAAGTCTAAGGCTAGAACAAACTCTTACCCAAGGTAAATTACGACTATCTATATGTCATTGGATGTTAAAGTAAAATGTAACTATATCATTTTTAACTCAAAGATAAAATATGCCAGGTGACAGGATGACTAAGATCGATCTCAAAAAGGAGATGAAGCAGGTTTACAGTCCATCTGCAAAAGAAGTATCTGTAGTGGAAGTACCTTTAATGTCCTATCTAATGATAGATGGGGAAGGTAACCCTAACACTTCACAGGAATATATGGACTCCATTGAGGCACTGTACGCTGTTTCCTATGCTTTAAAATTTCTTTCTATAAAAGGTGCTAATCCCACAGATTATGTTGTTATGCCCCTCGAAGGTTTGTGGTGGGCAGATAACATGGCAGAGTTCAGTCTGGAAAATAAGGATACTTGGAAATGGACATCGATGATCGTGCAGCCTTCATTTGTTACTGAAGCAATGGTGAGCCAGGCGCTTGAGCAGGTTGAAAAGAAGAAAGGCCTTACAGCCCTTTCCAGAATGCGTTTTGAAAAGTACGATGAAGGTCCATCCGCCCAAATAATGCATATAGGACCATATACCGCTGAAACTCCTACAATCTGCAAGTTGCATAAGTTCATAGAGGATAATGGATATTCATCCCGAGGAAAACATCACGAGATATATCTGAGTGATCCCAGGAAGGCTGCTCCAGAGAAACTAAAGACTATCATCCGCCAGCCAATAAAGTAGAAAACAAAGGATTTTACTCATCTTCAAATCCCGCACAAATTCTATTCAACTGGAACCATGCCAACCACAAATCATCTAAACCATCCTGTCATATAAAATACAGAATGATAGACGAAGTCATCAAAGTGTTTAAACAACTGGATAGTAAGGACATACGCATCCTCACTGGCATAGAGATAGGAATGAAAGATTACGAGTGGGTGCCTGTTGAGAATGTCATGAAATTTACCCGCATGACATATGATCATTTGTCCTTTCGGCTCAAAAAGCTTGGCAAATTGAAAATGTTTGCTTTCACAACTGTCCCCTACGAAGGTTACCAGATATATTTTGAAGGATATGATGCCCTGGCCCTGCATACATTTGTGCAGAGAAAGACTATTAGTGCCATTGGCAACGAGATTGGTGTTGGCAAGGAATCAGTGGTACTGGAAGCTATGAAAGAATCTGAACTGGGTATTGGAGATCCCGAAGGTGTTGTTATCAAGTTCCACCGGGAAGGTCGTACCAGTTTCACACAGGTAAAACGTAATCGCAGTCATATAGGTGACCGTGAGCACATGTCATGGATATATGCAGCTCGGCTTGCAGCAAAACGTGAAGCAGACATTATAAGCAAGCTCTATCCTGAGGTTTCTGTTCCAAAGCTTATAGATTACAATCGTCATGCTATTGTTATGGAGATCGCCAAAGGCTCCTTGTTGTACAAGACAAAGCTGGAAGATCCGCAGTGGTTCTTCGATGAGATACTCAGGCAATTGAAACTGGCCTATGCAAAAGGTATCATACACGCTGATATGAGCGAGTATAACACTTTTGTGCACGAGGACGGTGTGCAGATAATCGACTGGCCACAGTATGTCGAGCCTTCACATCCACATGCTGATGAACTGCTGGAGCGGGATATTTCTAATATTCTTTCCTTTTTCAAGCGCAAGTACGAGCTGGAGGCGGAACTTGAATCATCGGTAGCGTATGTAAAAGGCCAGTGAACACAAATATATTCCAGCAATCGAATAACTATCTAATGTATGCATAGTGGCATCATTTATGGGATTGATATTGCAAAGGGTTCCTCAAGGGCACAACTGATGCCCAAATATGCTGTGGTCATCCTAAAGGAAGGGCAGGTGCATCGCCACAGCATGGTCAGTCGGAATCGTATACTTAAGATGGTTCAGGAGGACAGGCCAGATTATATTGCAGTAGATAATATCTTTGAGCTTGCTTCTGATAAGAATGACCTCATACGTTTCCTAGATCGATTGCCAGACTCTACCAAGCTTATTCAGGTAACAGGTGGTTTACACCAGCAACCTCTCCTGAAGCTTGCACAGGAACATGGCATTTCTATGAACCAGTTCAGTCCAGGCGATGAAGCCGAAGCATGCGCCCGACTTGCAGCTATGAGTGTAGGGTCTGAAGTTTCCCTTTTTGAAAATGTTACTAGGATTAAGGTAAGTAGGGCCAGGTCTTTGGGAAGAGGCGGATGGAGTCAGAACAGGTACAGACGTAAGGTACATGGTGCTGTTAAGGAGAAAAGCCGCCTTATAGAACAGATCCTGCGCAAGTTCTCAAAAGATACAGGCGTTACTTTTACGGCTAAGTCCATAGAAGGTTTCGGTGGCTATGTACGTACAGATTTTATAGTCAATAGCAACCGTGAGAAGATTCCTGTTCATCCTTCCATTAATGCAGACGTACAGGTAAGCATCCGCAGTGTTGAAAGAGAGAAGATCAAATATATTCCCCTTCTCCCATCCAAACGTAAGTACACTATTGTAGGCATTGATCCAGGCACCACCGTGGGAATAGCCATTCTTTCCCTGAGTGGTGATCTTCTTTTTTCCAACAGTTTCAGGGGTATGTCCCACGATCAGGTGGTCAAGCTGATATCAGACCATGGAAAACCTGTCATTGTTGCAACAGATGTCTATCCCACGCCTGCAGCTGTGGAGAAGATACGTCGTAGCTTCAAAGCAGTACTTGGCAGTCCAGGTACGGAACTGCGTGCTGAGGAAAAGATAGCAATGGCAAGACCTTTCGGTTATTCTAATGATCACGAAAGGGATTCTCTGGCTGCTGCCATTAATATCTATCGTAATTACAAGAACATTTTTAGCAGAGTGGAGAAAAAGGCTCCTCGGTTTGCG
>DAKU01000071.1:0-10526 GCA_002508425.1 Methanosarcinaceae archaeon UBA470 | reverse complement strand
ATTCATGAGCTGAAGGAATATGTGCAGGAACTGAAAGAATCTAATTCAGTAAAGGATCGAAATATAGCAGAGATGGAAGGCCGTATCAGCAAGCTGAAGAAAGCTGAATCTCTGGAGCTGCGTAAACAAAAAGAGATACGGATACGTGATACGGAGATCTCAAGGCTCAATACAGAGCTTAAAAAGTCACAACAGGCTCTTCAGGATTCTAGGCATCACATCAAAAAACTAAAGCAGATACGTAAGAAAGAGATCAAAGGTGAGGGCTTGCCTGTAAAGGTGGTGACAGCTTTCACAAAAGAGGCTATCCAGCAGACAATGGATATGTATGGTATCAAAAAAGGAGATGTACTCTTGCTCGAAGACTCAAGCGGAGGTGCTGCAGGTACAGCGGCTATACTGGTGGAGGCTGGTATAAGAGCTGTGATCGTAAAAGATGATATTTCACATGCGGCAAATGATGCTTTTTTCCAGGGGAATGTGGCGGTTCTTAAAAATGTAGTAGTTCACAGATTTGATGATTTTGCTACCGTGGAGCCCAAGGTTCTGGAACAGGCATTATCCGCATGGGAGGAAGACGCAAAGAAAAAGAGGCGGGAGCAGGAACATCAACATTTGGCTTCCATGCTTGATGAATACCGTAGTGAACGGCGGCGTGGCCTTGCTTGAACTTAAGGCCACTTCCGATCAAAGAAAATGTTCTTCCCCTTAATACTTAAAGGAATTGCCATGGCAATGTCAACTTTTATCATCTCTGCTTTAATGGCTGCGGTACCGGCACTGTAAAATATTCTGTTGTCAATACAGAGGTCTTTGGCCTTGGCTGCAGCACATCCGAGTGCAATTCCCAAGTCCATGTATTTGATACTGCACTGTGGGCCCTTGAAATCTGTCTTTACCTTTTGTGCTTCCAGCATCTCATCGCATTTTTTATACCCACATGCACCACAATTAAGTCCTACAACACCCGCGTTGCGCAGACCTATGAGCACCACGGCATCAGCATCTCTTATATTTCTTGCATCCCTTTTGAAGAATGCAAAAAAATCTCCCCTTTCATCTGCCATACCTTCCATGAATCTGGCAAGAGTTTCCTGCTCATCATGCTCAAGGATACCGGTTACAAGGTTATCCTTACCTTTGGCTTTAGGTGCTGTGCGTGCTGCCACAAGTATTTCTCTGGCAAGGGTACTGATGCATTCTATTTCAGGATTCTCGATCATAACTTTAAGTATGTAGGAATCTATTTTAAGTATTGCGAAACTAAGGTTGAAAATAACATCTTATTGTACTATACAATAATATAAAATTATTCAAATGGTTGAGGCTCAATGCAAAGGTCTGGACTAATATTAGCTGGTGGCAAAGGAACAAGGCTTGGGGAAAGGGAAAAAGCTTTGCTAATATATAAGGATAAAACCTTGCTGGAAAAAACTATAGATGTCCTTGGTACGGTAGTAGATGAAGTAATCGTTTCGGTAAGGGACCAAAAACAACAGGAAGCTTTCTCTAAATATGTCCAAGATGTAAGATTATTATGTGATGAACATCAAGAAACAGGTCCTCTTGGCGGAATACTGGAAGGCATGCGGGGAGCATCCGGTAACTATGTATTTGTTGTGGCTTGTGACATGCCTTTTATAAGATCCGATGTAATCTCTTTTCTGTTTAATGAAGCAGTAGATTATGATGCTGCCATTCCGATGTGGAAGGATGGTAGAAAAGAGCCATTGCATTCTGTTTACAAAAGAGAGCGATTTATTCCTGCTATAGAGAGGTCCATACAACAGGATGATTATCGTGTGATGGCAGCTGTGTCGCAATTACATGATGTTAGGTTCATAAACATGGATCGAATTCAGTTTATGGACAGGGAGCTTGTATCTTTTTCCAATATCAATACTCCTGCAGATCTTGGACAGATAATTAAGAAAGGAGCTTATGATCATGAATAAATGTATGGTTGTCGATAAGGCTATTGAAAGGATAGCAAATGATTATGACCTTACTATAGATACCGTTAAGAAAGCCATTGAAAAATCCAGATTTCCTCTTGATTTTGATCGTATGGTCGAAGATGGTAGTTTCTGCTTTAGGGGACCAGATGAAGAATCAAAGGCTGATAACGCTTCTATCTGTATGGCTTCCAAAATACTTGCCAATAAAGGTGTTCAAGAATATATTCTGCCCATTGTTTGTAACCGGATCAAGTTATGGGACCATGAGAATATTGAATACTTGCTGGACATGATCAGGAAAATGATTAGTATAATGGAACTAAATCCTGAAGATCATCCTCTTATGGAAACATGCATCCTTGATATCGATAAGTTACCTTCTGAATATATTCCAAAGGACATTATTCCGGGTTATCGAATTTGGGCAATGGACAAGAAAGGCATGTGTCTTGTAGGTGATGATGCTAATGAAGTAATCCATATTGACAATATACTCAGACAAAAAGTAAGGGGAAATTTTTAAAAGTATGCTCTTTTGTATTCGTTCATTATAGCATTTTTCGCATTTGAATAGCATTCTTCCACTATTTCAGAGGTCCCAGGCATGGAGGCAACCTCCATCCCGAACATTTCGGCAAACTGCTTCACATTTTGTTCAAAAGCCGGATCATATCTTTTATCCCTTTCTATTTTCACAATTAGGCTTATGTGGTGTCGTTTAAATGAATCACATATTGTTGCCAGATCTTCCTGTTTGTTGGCTGGAGCATCCACATCTTTCCAATTGGATGCCCACATTGGAGTAAAAAACAATGTGCCTTTTCCTCTGCATGCCTCGAAAGCTTCTTCATATTTTTTATTGCCGCCCAAAGCTATGCTTATGCAGTCATCAACTCTGTTATCTTCACCATCCTTCAGCAGATATATAGGGCATCTGATATCTGGAAGATCATTTTCTATATTTTTTAAGGAATTACCGCACAGGCCGTAGAATAACAGGATGCCATCTGAATAAGCAGACATTTGTTCTATTGCTGTATATACTCCTCTGCGTAACAATTTAAGGTCTCTGTGTAATCCAAGTTCAAGGATGTGCACCACCACTATAAAATCCTCTTCAGGAGGGTGCTTTATAAATAATCGTCTAATAATGTTGCTTTTGCAGGAACTTTTTGTCTGCCTGATCATATCAGGCATCCTGTCCGGTGGCAGAGGTGCATAAGGTATATTAACTTTCTTAAGGTGTCTTGCAAGTGCTTTTGCTTCCTTTGTATCTGCAATGAACAGATAGTCAAAGGCATTTTTCAATGATAGGACATGAAATAGCTCTTCTTCGAGTATCCTGCAAGCTACTATTGACATGACTGGCATGTAGTGCTCCCCGCGAAAATGTTGAATGTTTCAAACACCTAACTTTATTGTCTTTATCAGCCTTAAAACATGGCATATACATATTCTATGAGTATGTATATATACAATAATTTTCATCATATAAGTCATGGCTACAGGAGCCTTCTGTATCCGAAAATTGGGAATATAATAATATTGTCGTAACGTTTCTTCCGGGCATACTATTATTATTTTGGATTTTTGGGTTGGATCATTTTATGATCAGAGGATAGGGCGATGGATGAACAAAGCTTCGATGATTACTGGTTCAAAGAAAGTTTTTTTAGCGAAGACCCTGAAGATAAGATCGCATGTTATGACAGGATTTTGGAATCACATTCAGATGATCCATCTCTATGGAATCATGATTTGATAGCCCTTATTTGGGGGAATAAAGGTATAGCCTACTCCTATCTAGGTATGCATGAAAAAGCGCTTGAATGTTTTGACATGGCTCTCCAGCATAATAAGCTTGATGTGGATGTGTGGTGCAATAAAGGAATAGTCCTTTTTAGCCTGGAACGGTATGATGAAGCCATATTCTGCTATAATAAAGTGCTGGAAATTGATGTCTCAAATGAAAGTGCCTTGTTCAATAAAGGCATAGCTTTGGCTCATATCGGCAAACATGAAGAGGCTATAGCTTGCTATAGCAAACTGCACAAAGAACTGGAAATTGACAATAAATTTGCTGTGATCTGGTACAAAAAAGGTATAGCATATAATAGCCTTGGACAACTGGACGACGCTACTAAATGCTTTTTGAAGGTTCTTGAAATAGATCCCGAGCATGGCGGGGCAATCGAGAGCCTTAAAAGGGTCACACGTAAACTGAAAAAAACAGTTTAATGAAGAATAAATTCTTCTCCTACAACCGGAGCATAAGCCTTGATGCCCATTTCTTCTTCTATCCAGGTTGCAAAGCCTTCTGTATTATCGCCATGCATTGTAAACACAGCTTTGGTACCCCTGTCACAGAAGTCTTTTACAATGGCTTTAAGTTCTTTATCTCCTGCATGAGCTGAAAAATCATGTTGTTCAAGCTTTATCCTTAACTGTTGTAACATTCCATTATTTTCTATGATGCCAGTATCTAAAGCCATTCTACCATTAGTTCCCTCTACCTGATACCCTGTAAGCATTATCTTGGATTTCGGATCATTGTATAATTTGTTAAGGTAATACATGACCGGTCCTCCATTAAGCATGCCCGAAGTCGTCACAATTACTGAGGATTCCATTGACACGTCATCTCTTTTTGAACTTTTCACAGGTATGGCGTTGTCATATGCCCTCTTCAGATGTGTGGGATTACGCAGGTATGAAGGGTGCTTCATCATTATCTCATAAGCATCCTTGCCCATGCCATCCACATAAGGTCTGATTCCATGAGCATCCAGTAACATCAGCATCTCCTGTGTCCTGCCTATGGCAAAAGCAGGGATTATCACGTTACCACCTATGTCCAGAGTACTCTTGAGAGATTCGATAAAAGCTGCTTCTGTTTCTTTCCTGGATGTGTGGTCTTTTGAGAAGTAGGTGCTTTCTATTGCCAGATAGTCAGCATCTGGGAATTCCACTGCTCCCGATACAAGGCGGGTGTCTGAAGTATTTATGTCACCTGTATATAGCAAGCTTTTCCCGCTCTTTGAGGTCACATGTATGCAGGCTGCTCCAGGAATATGGCCTGCATCATAGAACTCGACATCATAGCCATGTGTATGGAATTTGGCGCGATAATCTACTGTCTTTGTTCTATACATAAACGCGTGTACATCACCGGCATCGTAGGGCGCGTTCACACCGGTGGACTCTGCGATCTTCAGACTATCCCTAAGTAGTAGATTTGCAAGGTCAGCAGTAGGAGGGGTCATGAAGATATCGGGTTCAAGGTCCATGAGATTGGGTACAAGACCGCTGTGGTCAATGTGGCAGTGGGATAACAGCACAACCTGTGGCCTGACTCCATTAACGGGATACTCGGGTGGCTCACCCATCTTTATCCCATAATCAAGCATGATGCTATCATCCAAGAACAGGGCTGACCGCCCGACTTCCCTGCAAGCTCCCAAGAACCTTAGTTTCATGATCCCACCTTTCAAACAACGTTTTCCTGCCACTCTCTTATTTTATTAATGGAAATGTTAGTAAGCTTTGCCAGCTCCTCTGCATCCCTGTTAACCAGATCCTCTACTTTGGAAACACCCACGCTGTCAAGCTTCTCGGCAGTGACCTTACCTATTCCCTTTATGTCAGTTATCTTTTTTCTTATTTTCCCCTGTTTATCTAAAGATGAGTCTTCTACCTCATTTTGTTCTTGTGTACCTTTTTCTTTTTCCTGCTGTGATTGTTGCCATTCGTTGAAGTTGCAGTGAGGACATCCCAGATTCCAGGGTCTTTTCCCCTCGGTGATTATGCGGATGTGGTACAGCCCATGCTCCTCACATAGCTTGTCAGTGACAACTACATGTCCGCTCTTTGGCAGAGGCAGAGAGAAACTACAATCTGGATAACCCTTACATCCTATAAACCTAGACCCTCTCTTTGACCTCATTACCATGAGTAAGGATCCGCATTTAGGACAGGTGCCTATTACTTTATCTTCTCTAAGTCCAGCCCTAAGAGATTCTGTAATATTATCCTTATTACTCTCAAGGTCGCTAAACACAGAATTCAGCATTTCTCTTGACTCTTGAAGCACTTCTTCTTCTGGAATATGTCCCTCTGCTATTCTATCCATGTCTGCTTCAAGCTTGCTTGTCATTTCCGACTTTGATATGGTGGGAGCATATTTTTCAAGGGCCTCCACTACAGCATATGCTGTTTTTGTCGGCTGCAGAGGATTCCCGTGCACATATGCCCGGGAATATAATTTGCTAATGATCTCGTGCCTGGTTGCTTTTGTACCTAGTCCCAATTCTTCCATTGTGCGGATAAGGCGTCCCTGACCGTATCTTCCCGGTGGCTGGGTTTCCTTGTCCTGTACCTCTATTTCCCGGACATTCATCTCATCTCCTTCTTTCATAGCCGGAAGAAGCCTGTCCTCTGGTGCATTATACGGGTAGTACCATCTCCAGCCAGCTTCTACAAGCCTGGCTCCTGTGGCGCTGAATTCCTCGGAACTTATATCAAATTTCGCTTTGATAGTTTCCCATACGGCAGGTTCTGCAAATGTTGCAAAGAACCGCCTTACTACCATTTCATATATTTTCCATTCCTGCTCGTTCAGTTCGGATTTCTTGGCAAGGGATGCCGGATATATAGGAGGATGGTCGGTTGTTTCTTTTTTGCCCCGCGTAGGCTCCAGTTTCTCTTTTGCAAGCAGTTTGTCTGCATACTCTTTGAATGTACCTTTGGCAAAAACCTCTATCATCTCTCTTAAATCCAGGGTGGCAGGATACACTGTGTTGTCAGTTCTGGGATATGAAATGAAACCTTGTATGTACAGTGCCTCTGCAACACGCATAGCGCTGGCGGGAGTAAAACCCAGAGAACTGGCTGCAGTGATGAACTCAGTGGTGTTGAATGGGATGGGTGGCTTATCCTGTTTAGTTGCTGTAACAACCTCTATGATGGTGGCGGTCTTTCCTAATTTAGTAACTACCGCATCAACCTCTTGTTTTTCCCAGAAGCGCCTGTTTACGTGCTGTACAGTAAAATCATTGCCTTTCTTGTCTTTAAGCTGGGCATACAATTCCCAGTATGGCTTGATCTCAAAGGCTTCTCTTTCTCTTTCCTTGTCCACTATGAGCGCTAATGTGGGGGATTGGACCCTGCCCACTGAAAGGAATAGCTTCCCTAGTCTTCCTGCAGCAAGGGATATGAAACGTGTTAGGGAAGCACCCCATACAAGGTCTATGACCTGTCGGGAATGCCCTGCATCTGCAAGATTGAAATCTATTTTTGCTACATTCTCAAATGCATCTATGATCTCTTTAGGGGTGATGGCACTATAATGTACCCTGTCAAAGCGTACATCCGGATTAATTTCCCGGATGATCTCCAAGGCTTCCACTCCAATAAGTTCTCCTTCACGATCGTAGTCAGTTGCAATTGTGACATGGTCTGCTTCTTTACCTAGTTTTTTAAGTGCAGCTACTATCCGTGCTTCTGTGGAAACGGTAATTACGTCCGCATCCACCAGTTCTTTTGCTTCTACCTTCTGCCAGTTATTATAGGATCTAGGGAAATCAAGTTTTACTATGTGCCCGCTTAAGCCTATGAATACTTTTTGTCCGTCTTCAGCCTGGAACTGATATGTATCTACCCCGTTCACACGCACCTGGCTGAGTTTTCCTGCAGAAAGTATGTTTGCTATCCTTTTTGCTGCGATATGCTTTTCTGCTACTATAAGGTGCATTTTATCTCCATTTGAATTTTCAGTCCCACTCATCACACCCTGATCTGGAACTTATTTATATATAATTCGTTTTAAACTAATATTAGGTTTATCTTAAAAGCATCCCTATAAATATATCTATCGCAGGCATAAAGGGTGAAGGTTTGTTCTACCTCTCTGCTATCAACGATTTATGTTACAAGATTAAAATACAGGCCTATGTGAGTTAATATCAGACAGATACTAAAGGCAACAAAAAAGAATCTTAACAATCGGAGAGATAATATCCGTATCTTGTGAATGGTCCCCTGCACACAAGTACAGGGGTAAAACTTATCAATTTCGCTGCTTCTTCAGATATTCATGTCCTGTAACAAATAATCCTGCTACAAGGAATATCAATATCAATGTCCAGGTCCTGGATTTCTCTGGTTTTGTTTTGTCCAGGTCGGCATTTCCAGTCTCAAGAGGATTGTTCAAATATTCATCTGATCCTGTAGCCTGTAATTTGTTAGTTTCTTCAATGACCTGTTTAGGTGTTCCGCCGGTTGTGACAGCAAATGGTGAAAACCCTGGTGTCTGGGATTCAAATACCAGATAATCTGTGTTATTGCTTATCAAGCTGGTCGGTAACATTTTCCATTCATTACCATTGTATCTCTGCAACCTTATTTCTTCTGGACTTACGTCCATATCCTGCATCCAGGAGCTAGCCACTTTGAACTTTACCTTTGAATCCTTGATGTTTGCTTCTGTCGCAAAGCCGAATTTACCTACCCAGATATTGATGTATTTATAAACACTTCCTTCAGGAGTACTGTTCACTAGCTTTGACTTGTCATTCAGTACTTCTATAGTAGATGTTATCTCCCCGGAGTTCTTGAGGGAATATAAGCTTATTGACTGGATCGGATTCCCTTCTTTTGTAAATTCATAACTTACATTTGCATTCATTATTAAGTATGCATTTGCGATATCCTTCAGTAATACGTTCTCAAAGTCTTCAGCACTTCCGGCACCTCCACCGCCACTGCTGCTCTTTGTGGTGCTGCTTTCTCCTCCACTTCCACCACTGCCGCCGGCAGAGGATGTTCTGAGGCTAATCTTTACTGCATTTCCTGCCAATCCATCTTCATTGGATGGGATCAATGTATAGTTATAATTTGTGTCACTGCTCATATCACTATCTACATATGTCGTTGCTCCGCCAACGGTACCAATAACTATGTCATTGCAGTTTATTTGCACGTTCTTGGTATTGTCGGAAGCTTGCCATACCAGTGTAATAGAACTTGTAGAAATGTTCGTTCCCGAGAGATTGTATATCTGCGGGAGTTTCACTGTAGTGGCAGAGTCATTGATCATTGTAGAATTTATGTTGCCATTACTATCGACTGTCTGTATGCTGATAGTGTAATTGCTTCCTTCCGAAAGTCCTGTTGAATTGTAGGAGTCAATGGATTTACCAGATGTATTTGTGATAAACACACCATTCAGGTACACCTTCACATGGCTGAAATCTGCATTGGATGGATTTACCCACTTCCAGTTGATCCAGTTCAAACCCACGGCACTCTCTTTAAGGTTGGTTACAGATGCAGGTGATGTTCTGTCTGGTGCAATAGTTATTGCTGTGTCATTTACGAGTACTGAGTTAATGTTCCCGGAAGTATCTACAGTTCTGATTCCTATGCTATGCGTGCTTCCTTCGGCTCGTTTTGTTAAGTTGTAATACTGACCCGATGTATTTATGGCAAATTTACCATCAATGTATACCATAGCATGGCTAAAGTCTGCATCAGTGGGATTTGTCCATGTCCATCTTATCCAGCTTGAGCCAACACCACTTTCGGTAAGATTGGTTACAGATGCTGGTGATGTAATGTCCTGGGATTCAATCAGGTGAAATACGAAGAGGCCATCATTGTAATCAGCTACATACGCATTATCATCTGATACAGCAACACCAAATGCATTTCCGGTAGCATAACTTCCCTCAAGTGTTGGTTCTATCGGGTTGCTTATATCTACTACTACAAGCCCATTGTCACTGGCTGCTACGTAAGCACTATCTTCTGAAATGGTAACATCATTTGCATAGCCAACAGTGTCAAAAGTGCTGGTAAGACTTGGTGATGAAGGAATTGTGATGTTCAGTATTGCGAGGCCATTGTTACCATCTGCTACAAAAGCACAATTACCTGCCACAGCAACATCATTTGCATATCCAGGAGTGTTATAGCTGCCCACTAATACCGGTGTTGTCGGATCATTTATGTCAACAATGAATACGCCACTGAAACCATTGGCTATGTAGGCATAATTTCCTGATATGTCAACACCTTGTGCATCATCGGTAACATAATTGCCTACAAATATTGGTGCTGCCGGATCACTGACGTTTAATATCAAAAGACCGCCAAAAATGCTTGCTACATAGGCGTAATTGTCTTTTATAGCAACTCCAGCTGCATCACCAGAATAGTTATAGTAACTGCTTTCGATCTTTGGCAACAAAGGGTTAGTGGTATTCAGGATCGTGAGTCCACTGTTGGCGATGTAAGCGTAATTATCTGCAACATCAATGTCATATGGATGATTTTCAATACCAATAGAGCTTTCTACTTTTAATGTAGCGGGATTGGTGATATTAACAATGACAAGTCCATTGTTATAATCTGCTACATAGGCATAGTTGTCTGAAATAGCAATATCGTAAGCATTGTGAGTTGTGCTGTAAATACCGACGTATGCAGGCACTGCAGGATCAGTAATATTTAGAATAACAACGCCATTATTTCTTCCGCTCATTGAATTGATAACGTACACATGATCTTCTG
>DAKU01000079.1 GCA_002508425.1 Methanosarcinaceae archaeon UBA470 | reverse complement strand
TCTTCAGATCATAAGCATCATCAGTAGCATGTAATACCCTGTCAACCCCCCATGCAAGGTTAACAGCAGTAGGCCTTGTGGATTTTATGGTCTTTGCAGCCACTTCCATATCCTTTATCAATGAATCCATATCCTTTGCACTGCTAAGCCTTGCTGCAAGCGCCATACCATATCCACCTGCAGCCCCAAGAGCCGGAGCTCCACGTACCCTCAGAGACATAATAGCCTCACACAAAGAAGCAAGTGTTTTGCATTCTATGACTTTGTATTCTTCAGGCAGCAGCGTCTGATCGATCATTACTATTGAATTTGATTCATCGTTCCAGTCTATGGTTCTCATGCTATCTGCTCTTTTAAAGGTACAAAGGAGGATAAAAACATGAAGGTTGGCGAGTTACCAAGTAATAACGGAGATCATGCCAGCCAAAGACGCATGTGCCTCATTTGCCTTTCTATTTATATATCCTCTTCTCCTAATATAATTCAATGCAAAAACCCCTCATTATACATGACCCTGTCCACAAGACCATCATCCTTGATGAGTTTGAGCAGATGCTCCTGAACACAAGGCATATGCAAAGGCTCAGGAATATCCAGCAACTCGGGTTAGTTGACCAAGTATATCCAGGTGCCAATCACACTCGTTTTGAGCACAGCATCGGAACCATGCACATGGCATCGGTCATTGGCCAGTCTCTTTCCCTTGGGGAAGAGGACATGCGCAAGATAAGAATTGCAGGACTTTTACATGATGTAGGCCACTCGGCATTCTCCCATGCAGTTGAGAATGTGCTCAAACGCAATCCCCAGTTACAGCCAGTTATCGAAGGCAGGAAATTTATAAAACATGAGGCTTTTTCAAAGGACATCATCAGGATGCTTCCACAGGATAATTTCATTGCAAGATATGTAGAATCTGAATTTGACACAGATCCGTTCTATTTCTTTGATGAGATCTCAAAGATAGCCACAGGTGACGCACAGTCTATCTCAAAGCCTTACCTTGCTCAAGTGATTGCAGGTGACGTGGATGCCGATAGAATAGACTTCCTTCTGCGTGACTCCTATCATACCGGTGTCTCTTTTGGCCTGATAGATGTTGATCAGATAATCGACAGCCTCATCATCAAGGATGGAAATGTTGTATTGGGGAGTCCAGACGGCTCAGACTATGGCAATGAAATGGCACTCACAGCTGCCGAATCCTTGCTGATATCCCGCGCTCATCATTATACTGCCATTATACACAACCCAAAAACCCAATCTGCCAGAGTAATGCTGCTCTATGCACTTGAGGATGCACTTGAACGATTCAAAAATGTGCACGGGGCAAATGCTGCAAAGGACGAAATAGTTCGCTTTTTCACCGAATACAATGACAATGACCTGCTTGGTTTCATCAGGTTCCATGCTTCTGAAAAATCCCTCCGGCTACTTGATGATCTCCGTGATGGCAGGTTATATTTACCAGTTGCAAGGTTCAGTCAGAAGATGCTCAGGCCTTCCACACGGATGGCGCTTGCAACCATTGCACGCCATGGTGTAGCTAAAATGAAGTTTGAATCACGTCTTGCCCGGGAACTGGGAGATGTGCTTGTCGACTTGGACGTAGCATTCGGTGTTCCCAAGAGCATAAGGGTGCTGATAGGAAAAGAAGAAAGTTTCTTCTACGATGAATCAGCCTTGGCCAACGGGCTTGTGAGATCTATCTCAAGACAGCTTTCCCTTACAACATTTGCACATCCTGATGCTGTTGCAGGCATGGATGAAGCAGTGGTCACTAACCAGATGCATAAAGTTGTGGATGAACTATCCCCTAGGCTTCTGGGCTTTATTCGTGCGGAACAGTACCTTCCCATAGAAGGGATAATCCTGCTTTTCTATGCAATATACAATATCTTTAAGAAGGAGGAAACTGGTTTCATCTCAGTGCCACGTCTTAGGCATATAACCTGGCTGTACCGTACTATACTTCAGTTCAGTAACCATGCTTCCCTGAAGAACCTTTTCGAGTATAAATTCCATGAAAGATATGGGTTCCCATACAGTGACCAGGCATTTGAGAATATACAGGTGCTTGTTGCTATGGGCATAGTGGATGAGGACCTTAGATACTATGAAAAGAATGGTAGATACAGACAAACATATGAGTATGTGCTCACACATGACGGTGCTGAATATGCAAGCAAGCTTGCAGGGTCTTATGCATCGGAATTTAAGCAGATAAAGAACTATATTCTGATGAATAAGCACTCTATTGCTAAAGACATGGTAACCATGCCTCTGGCAAGGTATGCGCCTTCAAAGCAAATCTAGGAGTTATTTATGGAAAATGGAGAAATGGTGCTGTTGAGGACATTCCTCAAAGAGAAGCCAAGAGAATTCATAGTATGTGTTTCTGAGGATGCGTTCCACAGCGATTTTGGCGTTATCGAGCTGGCAGAACTTACCAGGCTATCCCCGGGAGATACTATATGCTCCCACAGAGGACAGGAATTCATTGTACAGAAACCGCGTATGCCTGATATGTTCAGGCATGCACAGCGTTCCGGTGCTCCCATGATGCCCAAGGATATAGGAATGGTCATCGCATACACCGGACTTTGTAAAAATGATGTGGTACTGGACGCAGGAACTGGTTCCGGCATCCTGTCCATGTACCTCGGTTCCATAGCAAAGCAGGTCATTACTTATGAGATAAAAGAGAATTTCGCAAACCTCGCGCGTAACAATATTTCAAAAGCCGGCCTTGACAATGTGGAAGTGCGCTGTGGCAACATAGTTGAAGAGATCGACAAAATAGAAGAAAAGTTCGATGTTGTTACCCTTGACACTATGAATTCTCCGGAAGTTATCCCCAAAGTGAGAAGAGTGCTTGTACCTGGTGGTTTTGTGGTAACATATTCCCCATTCATAGAACAAACCATAGCAATACGTAAAGCAATGGATGAATCCGGGCCTTGGGATGTTATGACCATTGAATGTATCGAAAGACCTTTATCCATATCAGAAAGAGGGACAAGGCCCGCAACGAGTGGAGTAGGCCATACTGGCTATATCACTATTGCCAGAATATGACCTTCATTCAACCCCTTCGGCAGTTATGATGAACTCACAGCTTATACCTTCAGGTAAAGAACGGTGTTTCCTGAGAACTGCTCGTCTTTTTCCGTCACCCAGACGTTCTAACTGGATAATGGTCTTGGATATATGCTCAATGATGTTACCGCCAACAGGTCGCAGGATGCCCGAAGGAATATCCGTGTATACCTGATTGGTTATGACTACCACCATGCCATATTTTCTAGCAAGGCTGTGCAGGAAACCTATCTGGCTTCCAAGTTCACGCCTTGCACGCATAGCAGAATCATCCTGTTCCAGTTCAAATCTATAAAAAGCAGTCGCAGAATCAACAATAATGAGACCAATGTTCTCCTTGATGACCTTTTCAAGCTCTCTTACTGCTGCATGTTGCTCTTCAAAAGTATGAGGTTCATAGATTATTATCTGCTGAGCTATTTCTTTTACCCGTTCTCCTGCTATCTGTTTAAACCTGCTAGGAGAAATGCCTTCAGTATCAATGATAATGACTTTCTTACCTTGGGCAACACATCTGATGGCAAGCTGAAGACACAAATTTGTTTTTCCACTGCCAGCTTCTCCAAAAAACTGGGTCACAACTCCGGCTTCTAGCCCGCCTTCAAGGAGATCGTCAAGTGATTTGCAGCCAGACAATAAATGTGAATCTATGTAAACACCTCTTGAGATTACTTGCTATAAGGGGATTATTTATATCATCTTTTTGTAAAGGATATTTATTATCATATGTGGTAACAAATGGAGGAGGGGTGGTGACCTGATCTGTTACCAGTTGCAGTTTTTGTGTATGTAAATATGCTGTGAAAAACCGTTATTAAGGCATAAACCATTTGTATAATTTACCTTCAAACGAGAGATTTAAGTTACGAGGAAAGGTTTTCTGCTTGTGTTTTTAGGATGGGCACAGGTTACCCCTACTTATAACTTAATAATATACAAATAAAAAAATAGAGAAGAATGGACACGAGAAAATGCCTGAAGTTATTATATATACAACAAAAACCTGCCCTAAGTGTGAACTGCTTAAAAAGGCTCTGAAAGAGAGCGGCGTGGTTTTCAAGACCACTGACATGTCCACTCCGGAAGCTCTCACAGAACTGAGGGTCAATGGAATATTCACTCTTACAGCCCCTGTATTGCAGGTAGATGAGGAATTCCTTACCCATGACGAGTTGTTCAATGGCATGGAAATAAAAAGAGAAGCAATTGACAATTTACTCTAATTGGAAAGGAGATTGGACAATGGATACATGCATCATTGATTCACAGGATAAAAAGCAAAAAGCAACTGAGGGAAGTGACCAAAGGCTTAAGTCCATGGGTACTGTTCAGGAGGATATGACGCTACCTCAAAAACAGGCCGTACAAAAGACCCTTGATGGCCATTCCATATCCGTCATGCCAAAAGTGCGTACTACTGACGGGCACATGGTGGAATGGGATCGTAATATAGTGGTCAACCAGCTGATAAAGGAAACTGGACTTGCCGCAAGGTTCCACAACAAACCAGGCATAACCAGAGAAGCAGCCCAGGAAATTGCAAAGGATACCGAGAGGCGTATCAGGCAAATGGACCTCAAGTTCCTTTCAGGCCCCCTTATCAGAGAAATGGTCAATATGATCCTGTTGGAGCGCGGACACGTAGAGTGGAGAAATGTTTCCACCAGAGTAGGTACTCCTGTATATGATGCCTGTGCGATAGACCTAGGTTCCGGCTTTGAGGCAAAGGACAATGCAAATCTGCAAGAGAATGCAGAAACTTCACACAAAAAGAAGGCAGACAAGATTTCCAAGGAACAATACTTGCTCTTGTTACCAACCCGGCTTGCAGACCTGCACCTTAATGGCGACCTGCACATTCACGATCTGGAATATATGGGAACACGTGCCTTCTGTCAGGACTGGGACCTGCGATATTTCTTCTACTACGGCCTTATGCCTGATGGGTCCGGTGCCAAGGCCAGTGTTGCAGGACCGGCTATGAAAGCAGAGGTTGCCATCCTGCATGCAGTAAAAGCATTGGGAAGTGCCCAGACCAACTTCGCAGGAGGACAGGGATTCTATAATTTCCTGACATTCCTTGCGCCTTACTTTGAAGGAAAGAGTTACAAGGACATTGAACAGCTTATGCAGATGTTCGTGTACGAGATGACACAGATGATGGTAGCTCGTGGAGGCCAAGTAGTATTCTCCTCAGTTCAATTGTCGCCGGGTGTGCCAAAGCTTTGGAAAAATATCCCGATAGTATACAAGGGCAAGGTGCATGACGGCACCAATGGCACAGCTAGGCGCGCATACGGAGAGTTTGAACGTGAAGTAAGGCTAGGATTTGCAGCACTCATGAACGTTATGCTTCAGGGAGATAACTGGGGCAAGCCTTTTAACTTCCCCAAGCCGGAGATTTCCATTGAACCTGATTTCATGCAGGAAGATGAGATGTTCAACCGTGCTCACCCAGAACTTCCTACCTACGATGGGTTGTATACCCTGGCATTCGAACTGGCTGCAAAGTTCGGTACACCTTACTTTGATAACCAATTGCCTGAATACAGAGGAGCCGGAGAAGGTATTTCATGCTACCAGTGCTGTGCATATCAGTTCTCTGCTAACGCAGAAGCAGATGACAGCTTTGAGGACAAGCTTCATTTCAAGGATGGAAAACATTTCTCCATGGGTTCATGGCAGGTAGTGACACTCAACTGTCCAAGAGCAGCATACAGAGCAGATGGTGACGATAATGCCCTGTTTGCCGACCTCAAGAACCTCATGGACCAGGCTATCAAGGTCTTTGCAACCAAAAGGCAATGGATGGAAAATATAATAGAGAACGACAGAATGCCCTTTGCAACCCAGCGTCCAAAGGATCCTATAACTGGCAAGAAAGGCTCAATAGCAGTGGACGTTGATTCTCTGGTATACACCATTGGTGTCGTAGGCATAAACGAAATGATACAGTACCACACAGGTAACCAGATTCACGAGTCAAAAGCTGCTTTTAAGTTCGCTATAAGAGTAATGACAGAACTCGAAATGTATGCACGTGAGCTGGGGCAGAAACATGGAATTGAGATAGCACTTGCAAGAACACCTGCGGAAACTACAGGACAGAGATTTGCCGTATCCGATCTGCTACATGAAGAATATGCAGATAGTGTAAAGCAGGTTGTTCAGGGTGATCTTGAGAAAGCCCTAGCAAAGGTAAAGGATACACACGACCTTCCCATATATTACACCAATGGAACTCATGTTCCACCGGGTGCTGACATCTCCCTTGCAGACAGAATAAAGATAGAACATGTGTTCTTCCCCATTGTGGATGGAGGTAACATTTGCCATATATGGCTGGGAGAAGGTTCACCGGATCCAAAGGGACTGAAGGAATTCGCTATGAACATTGCCAAGAACACACAGGTAGGGTACTTCACCTTCACCAAGGACATGACAATCTGCCTGAACGATTTCCACATGATGTCTGGACTTAAGGATGTCTGTGAAAACTGTGGTTCTTCCAACGTAGAGCAAATGTCTAGGGTCACTGGATATATCCAATCTGTCAGCGGCTGGAATGCTGCAAAGAAACAGGAGCTGGCAGACAGGAAGAGATATAAAGTAGCTGGTCTAGCCTGAGAGTGGTGTAATGAAAGCCAATTACGGCACACATATACCCATTTCTACAGTAGACTGGCATGGGAAAGCGGCAGTAGTTTTCTTTTTAAGAGGATGCCCTTTCCGCTGCCCATACTGTCAAAACTACGAGATCCTGACAGGATCCGACCTTGCAGATACAAAATCATTGCAGGATAAAATTGAAAGTTCTATTCCTTTTATAAGCAGCCTTGTAATCTCTGGCGGAGAGCCGCTGATACAGAAAAATGCTGTGAAAGAACTTGCAAAATTTGCTAAGAAAAAGGGGTTGCTTGTTGGCATCCACACAAATGGATTTTTTCCACAGGTAATTGAGGAGCTTCTTCAGGAATCTCTGGTGGACAGTTTTTTTCTTGATATTAAGGCCCCTCTTGACGATCCTGAAGCTTACGGCAAAGTTATAGGCTGTGAGGAATATAACCTAACCTTGGAACCAAAGGAAGT
>DAKU01000182.1 GCA_002508425.1 Methanosarcinaceae archaeon UBA470 | reverse complement strand
ACAGTGACCATTGAAAAAGGTACTGCTGCAAGGTTATACATTATCAGGTCAAGGGCTGGATGATCTGTGGCTGCTGCTATCATACGAATGGTGGTAGGCAGATATGTTAAGGCCACTAATGACCAGAGTATTACCAGAGCCCATAAAGCAGGCTTGCTTTTCTCATTATGTTTATCCTCACTGCTTGCAAGTACCCATGCAAAAGCGAATGAAGAGACAGTTATTGCAAAACATATCGTTGCATTGAGTATTAATCCTGCTGTCATTTACATCCCCGGTTAAGCGCATAATTATATTTTATGCTTTATATATATTTGTTACGCAAGAAGCAATTTGAAGTTTTCAGTTTGATATTCCCAACCATATGTTATATATACTATCATTTTTATATAAAAAATCGAACAAATAATCTTATTAGAGGATTGTATATGAAAGCGAATAAAATACTCTTAATGAAGAAAGATACCAATGCTCAGGTGGGTATTGGTACACTGATTATCTTCATCGCAATGGTGCTCGTTGCAGCCGTGGCAGCAGCCGTGCTCATTCAGACATCAGGTACACTGCAGCAGAAAGCTCAGTCAACTGGTAAACAAGCGACTCAGGAAGTATCTTCCAACCTTATAGTCAAGAACATTGAAGGCGTGCGCGCAAAGGATAGTGCTGTAGTTCTGTCTTCAACTATCGACCTTTTAAGGCTGAAAGTTGGTCTGAATGTAGGTAGTCAATCTGTGGATGTAAATCAGGTAGTTATCTCTATTACTGACGGTACCACTGCCAATAATCTAGTATATGCAGGCAACTCAAAGTCATATGCAACTGTCGGTACAGCAGATGGAGCAATGGACAGTTTCAGTACGAGTAGTGCAGCCACAAACCTTGCGACGTTAATTACAGCTAATACTACGGCAAGCAGCACTTTTAACAACGCAGATCATTACTTTACCGTAGATCGGATACGGGATGAAGACGCCTCTTTCTCCCAGTCAAATCCTGTGATGAACACTGGTGATCTTATAAACGTATACATAGCAACAACATCAACAGCTGCAGCTTCAGCTGGATATGACTATGTGAGTACCACGGCTACTTCAGGGGTCCTAAAAGCATCCGGCCTTAACCTGGTACCAAGGACTGTTGTTAATATCATTCTCACTCCTGAGTCTGGTGTAGTGACAAATGCTGATTTCGTGACACCTTCATCATATGGTGTTAAGGAAACAGTACAGTTGTACCCATAATAAGGCTATGAGCAAAAAGAGGCAACATTATGCCCAGAGAAAAATCCTCTCTAAGAGCTAATACCAGTGCCCAAATAGGCATTGGTACTCTTATTATTTTCATAGCTATGGTACTAATAGCTGCAGTTGCTGCCTCAGTGCTCATTCAAACTTCTGGTGTGTTGCAGCAAAAAGCACAGGCTACTGGAAAGCAGGCAACTCAGGAGGTTTCATCTAATCTTGTCATCAAAAGTATAGAAGGGATGAGGGCCAAGAACAGTTCAACTTCCATGGCGCAGAATATCTCTCTCTTAAAGATCAAGGTGGGCCTTAATGTTGGCAGTTCACCAGTTGATCTGAATCAACTGGTTATTTCCATATCAGATGGTATTAACAATAATGATCTTGTATATGCTAACAACGAGAAATCTTACGGTACTGCTATGAGTAATTTTTCAAGCAGTGCAAGTGCAGATACTAATCTCGAAAAGTTGCTTGTGGCTACTCAATCATCTCCAGGATATAATTCACAGTACTTTTTCACCGTATCCAAGATACGTGACGAGGATGTATCTTTCTCTCAAGGCTCTCCTATTATGAATACGGGAGATTTGGTAACTATCTATGTATCGACTGTCTCCAATAAAGATCTAGGCTATACAACTATAGGTCCTATTACTACAAGTGGTTCTCAGAAAGACTCATCATTGGATATTGAGCCAAGAACAAGTCTAACTCTTGTTTTTACCCCAGAAGCTGGAATAATAACAAGTGCAGATTTTGTCACTCCTTCTTCCTACGGTACCAAAGAAACCATACAATTATATCCATAAAGTGATATTACTTTTTTTTATGAGGAGGTATTCATATCCTTAAAGGATTAATTTTTTTAATGTCATTGTTCCTTTTAGTTTCTCAGGCAATGGCAGCAGCCGTCTATGAGAATGATGTGCAACTGGAAAAAGACAGTCTCAAACTAACCATACTTGAGACTTACAATTTAACTGATGCTACTGAATTCAGGCAATCGTTAGACTCTGACAATAATTCCATAGTAACGGAACTTGAGGTCTCTTCTTTCAAAAAGTCTTACCTTGCATCAAGAAGTCCTCAATTCTTGGATTATGTTAAAGTAGACGAGGGAAATATCACTTTGTATATTGACTCTGTTTCTATGGATCTTTACAATGCTACAGGGAATGTTACACAAGCCCCTCTTTATGTAAATACTACTATCAATTACGGCCTTACTCCCTACCTCGGAGCAGGTGATCACTCTTTGTGGATCATAGGTCACCCTCTGATAGAAAGGATGCATATAAGCCTTCCTAAAGACACAATACTGGTTTCCAACGATGGTCTGGAAAACGTCACAACTATGAAGTCATTGAGAGATGATTCTGTAGAACTGGAAGGTAAGAGTGGTATACGCAGCTTTATGGTAGGTAATAGGTCCACATTTGAATATGCTGCAGATGTAGAGTTTCGGGAGCGGAAATTCTATGAACATAATTATGTTCTTCCTCTTCTTCTAGGGATAGAATTAGTATTGATCGTATTTGCAATATCTATAAAAAGAAAGCGTTAAATATTATATTACTCTTATTATAATAAGAGTTCAATGAGACGCTTTAACTTATTTACCATATTGTTTATTTTAGCTCTCTCTGTATATGTGAGCGGCTGTTCCAGCCAGGAACCTGCGGGAGCGGTTAACGAAACTATTATCGGCTTCCTGAATGCTGTTAATGCAGGTACTTGCGATGACGCGTTCAATATGTATGAAGGAAAGGACTTCCTAGCCCCAGCAAGCATAGAGTTATCTTTCAAGAACAAGGGCTTTTCAAAAGGAAGTCTCAAAGATGTAGTGATTATATCTGAAGAGCATACAGAGCTCATTGCCATTGCCACTGCACAATGCACTGTGGCAAAGCTTGATGGCGATGGTAATGAAATTGAACAAAAAAATCTTCCTATTTATTTCAAATTACAAAATAGTGAACTCGGTTGGATTATAACTCGAGTTAGTTTCAATGCCCCTCTTGAACTCTCCGAAGATGATATGGTAGCCATCGAGGTTCAGGGAACCCCTGTAGATCCTATTACAAAAAACTCTGTACCTATAACCATATTTGCCGTACTGCTCTTTGGTAGTGGAATATATCTTAACCGTAAGGAAAAGCAAAATAAAAAGAAAAATAGCAAGACAGTAGATATTACCAACGCCACTCCAATGGCAAAGGAATCTCTTGCGCAATTTATAAAAATAGTTCCTTCAAAGCAAGTTGTGGTAGGTGGGAAAGCAACAGTTGATGTATGGGTCAAAAATTTCTCTCAGCAGCCCTATGAACACTTTGCTGTAAAAGCCAAGTTCCCAAATACTGTAGATATTAAAGACCTGTCTCTTTTCTTTGATACTATAGCTCCAGGTCAGGCAGCAAAGCAAAGCTGGACCTTTGTAGCCAAGGCACCTGGATGGCTTGGAATAGAAGAACCCATTATTGTATTTGAGTATCTGGGTACTAAATATGCTGGAACTATGGACACAGTGTGGATTCCTGTCCAATAAATATTGCTACATGGAGGCATCATGAGTAAGGAAGATAAAACACATGCTATGGATAAAAAGCCAGACGCAAAGGATGCCATATCAAAGCTTAATACACTTATAGCCTTGCGTTTTGATGAGACTACAGCAAGCAATAATACAGTTAATGATGTCTCTCTTAAATCTATTGTAGAAGAAGTAATAGTTTCCCCAGAGAAAGCGATAACTGAAAAATCCATGTCTAATGTTGCTGTCAACAAAGATGTAATGTTATCAGAAACGAATGATATATCGGTCGTTTCACAAGAACAATTATCTACGGTTGAGTCTAAAGGACCAGATGCAGATCAGGAGTTAAAAAACAAACTGAACAAATTAGCTGCCACTGGTTTTGAGGAAGTATCTTATGAGTCCTATGAGATAAAGGTTGAAAAGCCTAAAAATTTGGAGAATCATGTTGTTCTTCCCAAAGAACCTAATCCTCTTGCTCGTGTCTCTACAAGCATAAATACAATTTCTCACATGCCAGTTACACAACCAACAGCTCATCATGCCGATGTTTCTCATAAAGAAAAACTAAAGAAAGCATCAGTTCCAGATTCGGCAAAACAAGCACAGATCTCTCACGAGGCTGCTAAGGAAAGCACTAGGGATACAGGCAGAAAGCCTATGAAAACCGAGAATATTGTTAGCATTATTGATGTGCTTGACTCCATCGAATCTGAGATGAAAAAGAAGGAAGTCTCTAAGAGCGATCATGTGCAAGCAATATCATCTAAAAAGAACTTGCTTCCTAATAAGGAGGAAACGAATATAATATCACCTTCCTCCAATGCACACACACAAAAGGTTTCAAAGAGCGATACAGCTACTCCGGCAAAAGTAGCACTAGTTTATTCCGAGGGGCATGATGCCCATTCTCCTAAAAATACAAACATTGAGATATTTGAGCGTCCAGAACGTCTGACAAGGGCTATGGTTTATCTGGAGCGTAGCGGTGTTTTCGGAGAAAAATGTGATCTTATCAAAGATAAATACTCTGCTCCTGATAAGGATTTGTTGCAAGTCCATTCAGAAGACTATATCAAGTTTGTCAGATCATACTCTGCTTCAGGTGGAGGTTTCCTGGGTGACAGTACCTACATGACCTCACATTCATTTGAAGTTGCATCACTTGCTGCAGGTGCAGCCATTCAGGCAGGTGAACTTGTACTCTCAGGCAAATACTCAGCAGCAATGGCTTTCGTAAGGCCACCAGGCCATCATGCAGGTGTAGATAAGTACAGAGGGTTTTGTATTTTCAATAATGTAGCAGTGCTTGCACGTTATCTGCAGAAGAAAAAGGGTATTTCAAAAGTAATGATCATTGACTGGGATGCTCATGCCGGAGACGGTACTATGGAGATATTCTACAACGACCCCACTGTTATGGTGTTATCATTGCATCGTGATCCTCACGATTTCTATCCTCGCAGAGGTTTCAGTTCCCAGATAGGAGAAGGGCCAGGTAAAGGATACACTGCTAATGTGGAAATGCCTGTGGGAGCAGGAGATGAAGAATATGCTTTTGCTTTTGATGAATTTGTAATCCCTCTTTTGCATAAATTCTCACCGGATTTTGTAATATGCAGCTGTGGGTTTGATGCTTATTACAAGGAACCGCACATGAAGCTGAACCTTACTTCTGCTGGTTATCATATGATGACAAAGAAAATCATGTCTGTAATCAATGGAAACTTCGTGCTGGTAATGGAAGGTGGGTATCATAAGTTCAATGGACATCTTGCACATGTGGTCATCAATTCTCTCCTTGGACTACCCGATCCTATAGCTGATACGCTTAAAACTACGGAGTATGAACGTAATCAGCAGAAAGCTGTCATGAAAGAGACAGAAAAAAAGATTGCATATGTTAAGGAAATGCTAGGAATTCAGGATTAATCAAGGGATAGAATGAATAGCATAGGTGTTGTCTACAACAATAATCATGAACTTCATGATTATATTCTGAAAGGCTTTCCAAGTCCCGAAAGTCCTGCAAGATTAAAGAGAATATTGCAGCATTTCGTGGATAACAGGGTACTTGAGAACAATAACTGCAAAGTATTATACCCTGCAAATGTTTCCGTTGAAGACATTCTACGTGTGCATACAGCAGATTACTTTTCTTTTGTACAATCACGCTCGTTGAGTGGTGGCGGATGGCTTGGTAATGACACATATCTATGTGAGGGTTCATTCGAGGTATTATTACAGGCGGTGGGCTCTGTACTGGAAGCCGGTAAAGCTGTTGTAACAGGTCAGTGCGATCATGCTTTTGCTTTGATACGACCTCCGGGTCATCACGCTTGTGCTGATAAACATAGTGGTTTCTGTATTTTCAATAATGCTGCTGTTCTTGCGAGGCATTTGCAGCATGTGTATTCTTGCCAGAAAATAGCTATTGTCAATATCGATGCACATGCTTCGGATGGTACACAAAATATATTTTATGCAGATCCATCAGTCTTGTGTATTTCTGTTCATCAGGACCCATCTGACTTTTATCCATTTAAGGGTTTCATTCGTGAAATGGGCTCTATGCCGGCATTAGGCTACACAGTGAACATGGAAATGCCCCAAGAGGCAGGAAACCCCGAATATTCTATTTTCTTTGAAGAAGTAGGTCTTAAAGTACTGGAGCAGTTTTGTCCGGATCTTGTGATCTTAGAATGTGGCTTTGATTCTTATTACAAGGAAAAGCTTGCCAAGCTTAACCTTACGGTAGATGGCTATTATGATTCTGTTTCTCGCCTTCGCAGCAGGTGGCATACTATTGTGTTGCTTGAAGGTGGCTATCATGATGATTTGGGCCTGTTGGCAGATGTAGTATTGCAGGCATTGGCAGATAACAGATATACTAAAGATGAAGTAAATCAGGTAAACTTGCTGGCTTCCCGGCAGAGTTCTTGCAGGCGTATATTTGATAACAAGCTAAATGAGCTTAAAAAGTTGATGTCGTCCTACTGGGAAATTTAAAATATTCAATTTGGTGCTTATATGATAGAACTTGCTTGCTATGATGGTGGATTGAGATTCTCTAAACTGGAATACCCTTATGAACTGGATAAACTGAAGATAGGCAAATTCGAATATTTCAATAAACATCTGGGTATGAGCGACTACATGGGTAACTTTAGCAGTTGGCTCAAAAGACAATCAGTGACCCTTATAGTTGGAATAGATGATGCCACGATCGTGGGCTGGGTTATGACAGAAAGATGGAAGCAGAATGCCAAAGATGGACGTCCTATCTATGTGCTTCGGGCTATCGAAGTGTCTCCTACCATTGCACGTAAAGGTATTGGCAAAGTACTGTTTCTGCTAAGCTTTAAGGCATGTTTCGGGCATATGCTGACAAAGCCAGTGAACTCTATTGCAAAAGCCTTCTTTTTATCTTTGGGTTTCCAGGAGCCTGGAAAAAATTGTCCTGTAGATCTGAGTAGCTATCCTGGTTATCTTTTCCTTCCGGAAGGTTATGATTTAAACACTATCCCTGATGAACTTAAGTTGAGCAAAGGTGGGATTTCAGAATGCCAGAAAGATATTTCTCTAAAAGATATGCTTAGGCCAGAATTTTCTTCATCTTCTGTTCAGGATGCTGTAGCAGTATCCACAAAGGAAACTGTACCTGTCAGAGAAAATGTTCGGCATAATGCAGCAAAAACTGTACCAAAGACCGAAAATGAAGCTCAATATGTACCATCTGCTGTTTCCACTTCAACTCCTGCAATTCAGTGTATCCCAGATCCTGCTATTTCCAAAGACAGAGAATTTTTGAAGGAGCATAAAATGATGAGTCCATGCAGTTGTGGTGAATACATGACACACAAATATGCGGTGTCAGGCAAGGTCCCTGGTTTTCTTTTCGTGTGTACTGCATGTGAAAAAGAAAGATACTTCCTTAAGGGATAGTTGCAATTTCATTTGTGTTCCACACCATTTTTTTTCATCCATTTTATTGGAATCTTTTTCTTCTATCTCAATAGAAAGCATTTTATTTGTTTAATTCTATATATTGAATTATTATAATTAGGTTTAGTTAAATGTAGGGAAATTATGGCACAAGAGCAAGGTATTGCAAAAGTAGATATAAATTACATCTTCAAAGCTGTCATTATGGGGACTTCCCTCTACTCTGATAATTGGGAGAAAGGAGTACTTTATCTCACTAATCTCAATCTCTGGTTCTCGGAAGGTAAAGGTTGGTTCACAATCCCACTCAAGAACATAACAATGGTGGGTAGAGAGGTTCCAAATACAATACGTATGAAAGCACAACGTGCCACGGGGACAACCCACGTATTGATCATAGATTATCTGCAAGCTTCCAGTGTAAGCACTGATTCATATGCATCAGCGGTGGCACTTTTGGGAGGTAATGAAGCGGTAATCAATACTTTAAAAGCTTATCTACAGCCAATGTGTGGCACTCCTCCCAGATCTCAGTCCCTATCTGACATTGACAAGAAGCTGCTTTACATGCTATCCACAGGGGTCAATGATATGACGAAACTTTCCTTCTTTATAGGAGCGGATAATGAAACCCTTGCTGGTAGTTTCAAAAGTCTTAGGGATCAGGGTCTTTGTGATACAACGGGACAACTTACTCCAGATGGCATGAAGAAGCTCAAGGAGATGATGTGATGATTAAGTGTCATATTCTATTCATTACTAGGAGGGTCTAATATGAGTGATATGCCTCCAGGCTTGCCACCCTTCATGACTTCTCAGGCAGGTGGTCCTCCACCTATGTCTTCAGGTGGCAGCTTTGCCCAGTCGTTAGGTGCTTTTGGTACCATGTTAAAAATACAGGAAACAATTAGTACCAGATTCCCAAATTCCAAGGTACCGTGGAAAGATACTCGTGTTTTTCTACGTGCGCATACAATTGAGTCTATCAGATCCACTCCTTTATATGGTTTCATGATGCGATTATTTAAGGATGTGGGACTTGGAGACATGCAGCTTGTAGGGTATGCACCTATGCATTATGTGTTTGCGGTCCCTGGCTGTCCTGTATGTAATATTTATCCTGCTCTTCATAATCAGAAAGTATGTGTAGCTACTACTGATGCTTTGCATCGTTTCTTCAAAGAGGACCTGGAACTCGAATGCATAGTAGAAGAGACAGAGTGTGTAAAAGATAGTGGAACAGTCTGCAAGTTCAAAGTATCGTTACAGCCGATTTCTGCATATCAAGTTCTTCTTGATGACAATGATAGATTAATCCTTTCTGGTAAGCGTCCTCCTACGATGGAACAGCCAGAACTTGTTAGCAGGGTAGAAGTGCTTACGATCTATAAACTTCTTGATCGCGGGAAACTTTCTGATATCGGTGAAGCCTACATGCAATTTGCAGGCAGTATGCCAGTAAAAGAACAAATTTTTGATCCGCCATGGAAGACAGCTGAAGAGCTTAAATCCATTATTTCCAAGCATGGTACCTTTGGCTCTGCTTTCGGAGAAATGGCTGCAAAAGTACAATCAGTGCAACCTTCTGTTCCACAAGTGCCTTCGGTTCCTTCTACGCCGCCCGTATCTCCGTCATCAGCCGTTCCTCCTGCACCTTCAGTTCAGGAACAGGCATCGAAGATCAAAGAAGAAGCAAAGAACGCAGGAAGCTTTGCTGAACTCATAGCTAAGATGAAAAAACAAAACTGAGGCTAAAAAATGGTTTGTGAGTCACAAAATGGTAAATATGACCTGATCTCCAGATTTTCCGGAGAAATGGTGCGTGTCATTACAGGCAGTTCTCATTATAGAGGAGAATGCCTGATGGTCAATATAGATTCAAAAGATGTCTTTCTCAAAGATGTTGTGAGTAAAGTAGACTCAGGTTGGGTAAAAGTTTCTGATTTCATGTTGATATGCGGATCTTCGGTGGAAGCCATTTACATTGAATTAGGCTATCCGTTCGATGTAAACGAGTCACTTATCCTCTCTGTGGAGAACGGTCAGATCAATCACAATTCAGAGGTAGAAGGCAATCCTGAATTGGAGGGATTGTTATGAGCGAAGAGATTCGAATTCCCACAGGTATAGCAGGCCTGGATAGAGTCATCGAAGGTGGGGTGCGCGATAAGAGCACGCTGCTAGTAGTGGGTTCAAGTGGTACTGGTAAATCTACTTTTGCCATGCAGTATATTGCTTATGGGCTTGAACATGGGGAAAATGCTCTTTATGTGAGTATGGAAGAACCAGCGGAACAGATTCTCAGAGAAGCTCGCATGTTGGGTTTTAATTTAGATAAATATTACAACAAAGAGCTTTTCTTCTTCCACTCTAAAGGAAAGGATTTCGTTAAACTGGTAGAAGAACAGTTACCAGCGCTGGTAGAAGCAAATAAGGATTATGCTGTAAAGACACGTGTGGTTATTGATCCTCTGACTCCGCTCATCTGGTCTATTCAGGATAAGCAGGAACAAAGGGAGATCATCACTAAACTGTTCTATACTTTAAAACAGCTTGGACCAGTGCTGATCACAACCGAAGAACATGCAGCTCCGGGGGAAACAGTAGGTGAGGATGTACTTATTCCCATCTATATGTCGGATGGTGCTGTTCATTTATCCTACAGGCCCATCGGGGGGGCTTTTAACCGGGCTCTTGAGATCATAAAGATGCGTGCTACAAGGCATGGTGAAGAGGTTTATCCGTATATATTTGTCCGTGGCATAGGTGTCGTTGTCAGGACCACGCCTCTTGTTTCGGCTGAGGATGCAAAAAAGTATGATGAAATGTTCGATAAGGCCATCAGGACAGCAGCTGATCTCGGTGCTTCTGAATCTTTATTAGAACGCATAGCTTATGTGAAGACGAATTGGGCTTATTCCTTTTCGCCCAAGGAAACTCTTCAGATATTCTTTGAATCCCAGGGGCTTACTGGTTCTATTAGAAAAGAAGATATTGAAAAAAGGAAGCAAGAAGCTCAACACATAGCTGAGCATGCAGGTGAGCAATCTGCTTTCCTTGCAGATGTTGAAAAGACACTTGTGGGTTCGCAACAGATGCCAAATGCTCCAAAAACTCAGTCTGAAGGTCTTATTGATATCGAGGATCTGAAAGAACTGGAAGAGCTTGTGAAATAAGCATATTCGATGTGGTGCCAATGGCTGTGAGAAAAACAAAAGAAGATCTCGAGGATGTATCCCTCTTAAAATTCGCGCTGGTATCTCAGTTGAAGAGGACTTATGAAACAAGTGATGTGGATATATTGCTGTTTGCAGGTGTTGATGGGAAAATATATGCCTCGTACATTCCGGATAGTATTGGCCCCAAGATATTCGAATTAACAAATCTTATTACCAGCAACTTATTGCATATTAGCCAGCAGCTTTCCATGGGTTTGCAGCAATCTGTGATTGAATATGAGTTTGGTACCGTCATCTTCTCATCTGTAGGAAGGGGTGCATTACTGATTTCATTGTTCACTAAGAAAGTAGACCTTTCTCAGAATATGAGAAAAATAGAGATCACAAGGGAAGTCATGCAGCACCTTTTTGAGCAAAAACCCATGACTGAGGCACAACTTTCTACCTATCCAGCAGATGTCTCAAAAGAATTACGGGCACTTGCAAAATGTGTGTTCAATGAAATGTACACGCAGTCCTCTGAATACAAAAAGAACATGGAGATTCTTAGTGATATCAAAGAAAAGATAACAGGTGTTATGGGACGCGGTGAAGTTGATCAGGTACTTGCTATGGCTTTTAATGAAATAGCTTCATCTCCAAAGTGGATGACGGAGAAACTATGGCCATTGCTACTGGAAATGGTGATCAACGATCAAATACGTCCACTACATGGCGATTACATTGCTGATGTTTGTATGGCCGAGTGGATACCTGATATCAAGCGTAAGCTTGAGTCTTTTGTATAAAAACGGATGTGGCTGTATGGTAAAAGTTACTGATCTGAAAAACAAGCTAGAAGAGGGCTCAGGTTGTACCGGGCCATGCGATGGTAATGATGCAGGTGATCACTCTGATGTCCGGGTGTCAGTTACTAATGATACTATTTCATCGTCTTCTGCGAGACAGGTACATATATCGGAGTCTAATGATGACGGTAATCTGCCCGAAAATGTTGTTGAAAAAACATCTGAGGAAAAAACTCAAATCATTTATGATGCAGCTTTTCAGCTCATTCAGCAAAAACTCGCTTATTTCGAAGAAAGGTTCTCTGACATACAAGTGAGACTAGATGAAGGTCTTTCACAGAATTCAGGTTCTTTGAATGCATTGAAAGATGAGATGTCTTCACTTGCTTCAAATAGGGAGCTATCTAAGTTGCGAAAAGAGTTCGACTCATTACATAAGAAATTAAGCAGAGTTGCAAGGGAAGAGGACGCTTTGAGTGGTCAGTCCCTTAACGCTGCTAAAGTTCCTCCTGATGTGCTCCAGATTACATATTCAAAAACATTGAATGACCTCTACGGAGCAATGTTAAACATCTACGGTGATAATGAGTCTGAAGCTATCATTAACGCAATCAGGGACAATGTCCGTGGTTTTAGTGCGGGTGTGGATTTCTTTAGGTTTGAAGAAGGCTCTTTTCTTGTAACAGAATTATCAGAGGCCATACAGTCTCGACTGGTTTCTACAAAACAGATCCATGGCACTTATATAGAAATATTCAAGAGAATGGCAGAATATGCGCCAAATTATGAGTCCCAGGATTTCAGGTCATTTGTAGAAACAGGGAGCAGGGAATATGCAGTTGAGAAGATCGCTGAGCATAATCATCGCCTTAGGGATCTAGAGTCCCTTGTGAACAAATATTTACAGGAATTGGATAATGTTTCCGAGAACATGGGTTTTGTAGCTCAGTTGCAAAACCAGCAACTTGAGGAAATCAAGGCCAAATCAGATGATATTATCAATATTAAGGATCAGATCTCAAGCCTTTCGCATGCTGTAAACTTGCATACGCGCCTTTTCAAGAAACTCAATAGCAATTTGGAAACTATAAGATCACAGCTTGAGTTAATTGAGGCCAGCTCGCAGAACAAGGTGACAGCGCAGGAAATTATTTCCATGTCCTCTGATATCTCTCAGGCTGTACCATCGCAGCCTGAAATTGCTGCTCTTGCTACTTCTCTGAATGACCTACGTGAGCAAACATCGGTTATGGTATCAGAATTGTATTCGCGTGTAGATTCGGTTTTCTCGGATGTTCATGGTATTGAAGCTGTTTCTAGGGAAGTGGCCTCATTGCAAGAGCAACTGCAGAAACTACGTTCGGATATGCAAGAAGATGTAATGTACATCGACCTTAATGACATTGATAATGATATTGTCCATGAAGGTGAAACAGCTGGTTTTGAAAGCGATTTATGTATTGACCTTAATGATATTCATGAGTTCACGGGAGTTGTTGTAAACACTCTGGGTGTTGTTGGTCCTTCAACATTAAAACAACTTAATAAGGCACTGTTTTCCTCAGAAGTGAAACTGGATGAAGAAGAGCTGATGCAGGTATTGGATGAGGCCATATCATCGGGTTTGATTACTTCTCAACGAAAAGGAAGGTATCTGTATTACAATGTGAATCAAGCATAACTGCTGGTTTCAGTTACTACATATTTGATGAGGATTGATTATTAATGCAGCAAAAGGAGATTATTCACAAAGCAGGAGATATGTCTTATGAACTTCTCATATCTCCAAAGGCAGTTGATAATCTCGAGATTGATATAGGTACTGGTAATAGAGAAGGCTTTGTTTATTTTCATCAAAAATTTGGAATGCCATATACATTCCTTCTCAAGAAATCCATTGAATCAGGTCATTTTTTATTCGTATCCATATCTGGAAATAACAAACTTATAGGATTTGCAAGGTTTGAGAAACTTGAAGAACATACTGAAAAAGAAATCAAGGGTAAGATGAAAGTTGTTACTCCTTCTTTATTCCTATTGCGTAGTATGGAGGTTCACTCTTCTTTTCGCAATTGTGGAATTGGAAGGGTACTTCTCTCTACTGCTGTACATTATCTAAAGGGTAATGTTCTTACGATTCCAGATAATCCTGAAGCTGCATGTTTTTTCAAGACAAAACTAGGCTTTAGCGAATTTATAGGTTCACTTGGAAACAATGGACAGAAGTATGAGGAGCATTTGATTCTTACATATCCTAAAGCTGTTGCTTTATGGCATGAGATAGCAAGAAAATACCCACGGATTGTATATCCTGAGTTGATTGATCTTTATGAATCGCTGAAATTCCATCATAGCATGGGCAAAGCAATATCTTGCAATGATATTTGCAGGTTTGAGATATTGCTTGCGGAGTGTAATGGGATGTTGTCTAATGCTATGGAAAAGGAAATGAAATGTCTGATAAATGAGTTGCGTAATGGGGTTTCATATAATACTTGAAATTTAGTATGTTATTTCGATTCTATTTGTTTAGAATATCTGATGGAGGATAGTGTGGCAAACATAGATTCTCAGAAGCTGCGTAGAAAATTACTCAAGTTACATAATAAGTATCATGTAGCTCCACTTAAAGAGCAATATAAAGAACAAACCATCTCTGCTGCAGAATGTACGAATGCTATAGATCAGATCACAGATCATTTACTTCAAAATATAAGAAAGAAGCTGAGGCAGGAGGTAGTTCAGGCATTTAAACAGAGTGAAAATCCTGAGATCCCATATTTTGCTGTGATAATGGACATTATGCAATTCATGAATGAATTTGTGGGTGATCCACATACTGTAGAACTTATATTCGTACGTGTGAATAATGAAGTAGCACGCAGAAAATTGGAACTCGATGAAAAGATGTATTATTCTGATGATCAGTGGACAAGCGAGGTCGCCGAAGGTGCTGTTCAAAACCTAAGAGATGCAGGCACTGAGAGAGATTACATTTTACTGGTGGAAAAACTGCTGGATACTCTGTCAACTTCAGCAGACAATCAGGAGATCAGTATTGCACGTATGAGGCTTGTTAATATTATCCGCAAGCATACCCACCATGAACTTAAAGACTTGTGAATCCGGGAATTTAAATAATTCTTTGTATTTCCAGTATCAAAGCAGGTTAAGAGACATGATCGAAGATCCATTGTTTGACATCTTCAGGCCATGTTTTCCGGCAATAAAATCTCTACCCCTGGATTTTACGATCTTGATGTATCGGTGCGTTTCATCATTTTTTTGATTCTGCTCTCCTAACTCTATCACTACATCGGAAAGACGGCTTAAAATATCGGTATTTATTTGATCTCCTGCTAGATCTCCTATCATCATAAGTAGTGTATTTGCAGTTGCAAAACCTCGGAGCAAGTTTACAAGAAAAGCTCTTTTTTCTAAAGGAAGCAATTCTCTGTCATTTTCAAACGAGGGTGATATGTCAAATAGTACTGTCACCGGATCAATAACGATCCTTTCAGGATTATCCTGCAACAAAGTATGGAAATATTTAAGAGTTGCATAGTCTCCTTTCGTTAGTATATCTTTATCCAACTCTAGGAATCGTAGGTTACCGCATTTTAATGCTTCTTCATCAAAAAATGAATAGTTTTGTGCAAGATGTAACAATTTAGCTGTAGGTTCTGATAGCACAGTGATATAAATACATTTTTCACCAGCCTTTGCAGCTGCAAAAAGTGATTGTAAGCAGATCATTGTGCGCCCACTGCCAGTAGGTCCTGCTATCAAGATACTTGACGGTCTTGTAAGACCTCCTTTGAGAATAAGATCTAAATCGGGCATGTATGTGGAAGATAGCATTTGGGCACCTTAGTATAATCTCTGTGGTGTTTAGATAGTTATATATTTATCGAACTAAATGTTTATGTGCTTTGTTGTAGCTGTTGCATAAGCAGGATACATCACGCGATTATATCTCCTATTAATAATCAATTATAAATTCTAATCTCTCAAACGTTGATCATCATGCCAGTGCCTGAATATGATATTAATATTATTGCTTTGCTGAACGATCTTGATGATCGTTTAAGACAGCTGGAATCAAGAGTTGCCGAGGTCGAAATTAGATCTTCTCCCCCCGTAGATGATAAAATGGCCATGTTTCTTACGGTTCCTGATTCTATCCGCAAGTCGCTTATTGCTGTGTCCACTTTGGGCTCAGGTAATGCGGATGAGGTAAGTGAGATAACCGGACGCCACAGATCTATTGAGAACAAGTATCTTAATGAGCTTTACAGGTCAGGCTGGTTAAAAAGGGACAGGAAAGGTAAGAAAATCTTCTACTCTTTAAAAAAGAAGTTAGATGCTGATAAGCACCAATATGTATCAGCAGTAGAAGAACTTGAAAGCAAGCTAGACAAGTTGTTGGGGTGAAAAAAGTGCTGCTTAGTTTCCATTCTTACAAAGGTGGTACAGGGAAAACAACTTTTGTGAGCAATCTGGGCGTTTATTTTGCCCAGCAGGGGCATAAGGTATGCATCATTGACACAGATGTGAATGGTCCAGGTTTGCATTCTCTTTTTGGTATTCATCTTTCTGCAACATTGGTGGATTTCTTGCGTAATGAGTGCAAGATAAATGAGATCGTATACAAGCCATATAAGAATCTTGATCTTTATATTATTCCATCCAAAGCTTGTGAAGATGACATCTCTTCAATGTTCAATTCTCCCGGTGAGGCCAAGGATAAAATGCTTGAGGTTGTCAAGTTTCTGAACAAACAGTTTCAGGTAGAACATATTCTATTTGATTGCAGCCCCGGTATTAACAAATCCAGCCTGTTAGTCATGAATATATCTGACAGCGCTACGATTGTTTCTACCATTGATATGCAGGACATAAGAGGAACCTATATCCTGTCTAATATGTCATCAAAACTAGGTACTAAAGCAAATCTGCTTTTTAATAGAACTCCTAAGGAGAAATCAGAAGAGATCAATGTCATTGTGGCAGATTTCAGTAAAAAACTGGGAACTTCTCTTCTCGGATTACTAACCTTTGATGATGTGGTGGCACACACCTGGTCAAGGAAGATGGTGATCCTAGATGAGAAAGACTGTGATTATTGCCAGCAATTGCGCAATATTGCAGCAAGGTTGCTGAACTGCTAACCTCATGCTTTTCGATATTCTTCGATATGCTCATGGACAATCTTGTCCAGTTCTTTTCTTTCTTCTAAACTGAGACTAAAAATCTCTTTTATTTTTTTTAGATCGCTACTCACCGCAGACTTTAGCATAAGGCTGTCATTTTTGAAAGCATACTGTATATCATCCTTGCTCTTTTTTGATCCCATCTGAATAGCATCTTCTGTTACATAAAGGACAGCATCAAATATAGTAAAGAGAAGCTTCTGCACATCTGTTTCGAGTACATCGAGGGCAACTGTACAGACCATTGTTCCTTCTTTATCACTCACGCGGGAAGCAAGCATATCAAGAAAACGCATAAAAGAGATCTTATTATGGTGCCATCTCAGAAACCCAAGATCTTCAAGTAATACCAGCTGCTTCAATTTCATTTTTTTTTCAACGTTCATCAATACTTCTGTCATATCTATACAAGTGAGACCTCCTGCAGAGAACTTTGATGATCCATCATATTTTTCGGTAAAAGAGGCGTGCAAATTTGGATAACACTTAAATTTTTTCCATAATCCATTGGTCTGCTCTGTGAAGAATACCATGGACATTGGTATACCAGTCTTCTCTAAAATAGATGACATGATGCAGTATGCTAGTTCAGGCATTTTAGCCTGTTCACTATATGTAAATAATACATTATGACCATCTATCAAACCAAAAAGGTTTGTTACCGCATTTTCACTTAAAATCTCAGTCATACTTTTCCCACAAAGGCTTTATACTTGTAATTTGTCAGCCAGGATTCTCTTACTAAGATATAACAGGCTTATGTTTACGCACTTATTATATTTTACTGTCTTATCTGTTTCCTTGAACAATTCTATTTCTTTTTGTCTTATGTTGCATATTCTCTGGGATGATTTGCGAAAAGGTTAATAGCAATAGTATCAGATGTAATTTGAGGTGGAATTGTATGTCAAAATTCCTAAAAAGAGATTACGAAAGAAAAGGCGAAAAGAAAAATGAGGAATTGGAATCTAAGCTAATACAAGATAACCTCTCAGAGCTCAAACAAGAGCAAGTTGAACTTCCAGGCGGTGAAGATTTCGAGTGAGCGTCTCTTCGAGTGTGTCTCTTCGTATATCTGTGGAGCCATCTAAAGAACCGCTATCAATCATGGAATTTCTCCCAGGGAAAAAATACGAAGACCTACTCAGGGAACTCAAAATCAACCCGGAAACAGTACTTCTCCTAAAAGATGGAGAATTAGTTCCATCGGATGGGATTGCCACTTCCGGCAACCTGTCCATAATTATCATAACTTCAAAAGGATGAATGGAGCGAGTAATCCCATGTTGGGACTCACTCTTCTTATTTCCTTGTATATAAAGCTTTTTTAAAACGTTTTTGATTATATTTCATTTCATGCATTTTTTCATGGACATGGGCGCTGTATCTGTATTTTGTCCTCATTTCTATTTTCTGTACAAATTTGCTTACTTCCTCAAAAATTAGGCATATGTTGTGTATTCCATAAAGTATAGTTATATTAAAGAATACTTTATACTAGTATATTTCTTGAATATACTACACTAGTAAAAGAAGTAATATGTCTATATATTCGTATTCTTTATATTACCCGATTCTAAATTTACTTCTGTCCTATAATATTTAACCATGCGTCCTAGAATATAAATACGTGTTAATATACTTTATTTCTAATATATTTTGAATACCTTTATATAAAATAATATCAAAATGTTTTCTAATAAGCTAAATGTTACTTGACAAGCTAAATGTTAGTTAACAAGTCAAATATGAATGGGTAGTATAAGTCACACCTAATTCTATCTATGACAACTGCATATAATCATTCGCAAAAATATAGTGTTGTTGTCATTTGAGTGATTTAGGAGGTGGGGGTAAACATGAGTAGAGATAAATTAGTGGTAGCTATACCATTTTTAATGGTAATGTCAGCATTTGCAAATGCTCTGTATAAACAATGGGGACTTAGAAAAGTTCAGCTTGGTATTCGTAATCTTCGATTTATCTTCGTATGTATGCTAAGTTTGAGTATTTTGCTTAGTGTAGCACCTGTTGAAGTGCAGGCTGCAGGTGGAGCATATACGTTGAAATGGTATGCTGCAGATCCTGCTGTAAATAGGGCTCCCTATTTGCCAACTTATATGAAATTCACGCCAGCTTTTCTTGCCTGTCCTGGAGCTGATGGCAGATATGCAGATCCTCTTAAAAATGCTACAGCATATGGTCCAACTTTTAAAGCTTCTGATCTTGATGCTGTGACTTCATTGGCTCCAAAGAATCTGGCCCTTGGACAGGTAGTACCTTTTGAAATGGAAATTAATGTTGCTGGTAGTACAGCTCCTGAGAACGGGGTACTCAATTTCACAACTGGTTTTAATACTCATACGACCTCCGGGGGTAACTTCGGTTTCGATCCAACATATATGGTATACTGCGCTTTTGTTGATACTGCAGATCCCGGCACTATAGACTCGGGAACTTCTGCTAAAGTTGACTCTTACTCTTCCGTGCTAGTAGGCAGTGGATCTACTGAAGAGATTCAGGGTACATTCCAGATCTCGGGTCTTGATAATGGTGACAATGTGATCGTTGAGATATGGGTAGTCCTTAAGGATACAATCCCTTCTGGGTCCACCGGCAATGTACCTACCAGACTAATTGGTGCTGAAACTGCCAGTGCTGATTCCATAAATACCGGATCTCAGACAGTTCCTCTTCTTAAGATACAGGAGTTCTTCAGCAGTGATGCAGATGTGTCAGTTACAAAGACGGATAGTCCTGATCCTGTAATACAGGGACAGCAGCTAACTTATAATCTTGTGGTGACAAATAATGCAATTGACACTGTTGCAAATGGGGTCGTGGTCACAGATACGCTTGATTCCAATGTGGTTTTTGTTTCAGCTTCCAATGCTACTGCTCCTAGTGTCAAATACAGTTATAGTGGAAATACTGTAACTTTCAATGTTGGTGCATTGAGTCCAGGTCAATCGGTGACACTTGGTATTGTTACTATGGTTTCACCAACAGCACCTACAGGTAACGATACATCTACAAACCCAGAGGCAGGTGGAACCTCTCTTACTACACCGTTTGATATTTACAATAAAGTCTCAGTGACTGCTATCACTGATGACCCCACAACAACTAACAATATTTACTATCAGCCAACAAATGTTCTAGAAGCTTTTGTGCCGTCTCCATCATTGACTCTGGAGAAGAAAATAAGCACTTCTACCAGTAGTCCATGGTCATCTTCGATTACAGTTCCTGGAGGCACCCCGGTCTATTACCAGTTTAACATTACCAACACTGGTAACGTACCGCTTAGTTCTCTCAGCATTAATGACCCTACAGTAAGCACAGTAAGCATTACATGGCCTTCATCGCTTGCTGTAGGTGGGACAGCTTCAGGTACTGTCGGTCCTGTGACTGCACAATATTCAGCTGGTACCTACATCAACACTGCTATTGCTAGTGGTGTCTACGACGGTGGAACCTATACTTCTAATCCTTCCACAGCTAGCTATATTGTGATAGCTGAGCCTGCTCTAAGCTTGATTAAGACAGCAACTCCAGTCACTTACAGTGCTGTCGGTGACATAATCAGCTACAAGTACAACGTTACTAACATCGGTAATATTGCCCTAAACGGTCCATTTACTGTAACTGATGATAAGACCACAGTTACCGTTCCTTCGATTGTAATTCTGGCTCCTGGTGACTCCTTTGAAGCTACCGCTTCATATACAATCACTCAGGCTGATCTTAATGCAGGTTCAGTGACTAACACTGCTTTTGCTTCTAACGGTAGTGTTACTTCTAACGAAGATAATGAAACCGTTACAGCAATCCAGAGTCCTGCTCTAAGCTTGATTAAGACAGCAACCCCAGTCACTTACAGTGCCGTTGGTGACATAATCAGCTACAAGTACAACGTTACTAACATCGGTAATATTGCCCTGAACGGTCC
>DAKU01000028.1:2361-4144 GCA_002508425.1 Methanosarcinaceae archaeon UBA470 | reverse complement strand
CGATCCCTGCTGGAATATGTTTCTGTCAATAGTCCTTTCTACAAGCAGAAGTTCTCAAAAGAAAATGTAGACATAGGAATCATTAAAAGTCTTGAAGATATCAGTACCCTTCCTTTCACGTACAAGGAAGAGCTAAGAGATGCCTATCCTCTTGGTTTGCAGGCATCGCCGGAAGATAAAGTAGTACGCATTCACTCGTCATCCGGAACTACAGGTAAACCTGTTATTATTCCTTACACTCAAAATGATGTGGATACATGGGCTGATATGATGAAAAGGTGCTATGAACTGGCAGGTCTGAACAACCAGGACAGAATACAGATCACACCTGGGTACGGTTTATGGACTGCAGGCATAGGTTTTCAGCTTGGAGCTGAAAAGCTGGGTGCTATGGCAGTTCCCATGGGTCCGGGAAATACGGAAAAACAACTACAAATGCTAATGGATCTGGGCTGTACTGCTATTGCAAGCACTTCTTCTTATGCCCTGCTGCTTGCGGAAGAGATCAATAAGAGGGGTATAAAGGATAAAATTCACCTTAAAACAGGCATCATTGGTTCAGAAAGGTGGAGCCGGAAGATGCGTATTCGTATTGAGGAAGAGTTAGGTATGGAAAGCTTTGACATATACGGCCTCACTGAAATATACGGTCCTGGCATTGCACAGGACTGCCACCTGCATAATGGCCTGCATTACTGGTCAGACTTTTTGTATTTTGAGATCATCGATCCGGTAACTGGTGAAATACTACCGGAAGGAGAGCTGGGTGAACTTGTTGTAACCACTCTCTCTAAAGAAGGTGCACCTCTCATACGTTACAGGACAAGGGATCTGACACGTATCATTCCGGGACACTGCACTTGTGGATGCCCATTTCCACGCATCGACAGGATACTAGGTCGTACAGATGACAGGATCAAGATAAAAGGGGTCAATATATATCCGGGGCAGGTCGAAGACCTTACTCACAGATTGGATGGTGTGAGCAGCGAGTACCAGATCCTGCTATCTCGTGATGGTGGTAAGGAATCCATGCTTTTCCGTGTGGAGGTAAACAATGCCAATGACGCTTACTGCAAACAGACAAAGGAAAAAGCTATCAGGAAAGCTTTTCATGATCTAATCGGTATTTCCGTAGATGTGGAATGCCTGAACATTGGTGATCTGCCGCGCAGCGAAAAGAAAAGTAAAAGAGTGATAGATACAAGGGATTCATAGATTAACAGTACATAATATACAAATTGTTTGTCTGTCTTTAGTTTTTAATCATATATCTCATGCATTTATACTACAAAAATTTAGATATTTAGTTGAATGCATCCAGTACATAAATCTTTTGCTGTAAAGTAGTAAAAATAGTTAGTTAATGCCAAATAAAACATCAAAGTATACATCAATTCTATTATTATTTAAACTAATTATATACTACATTCCTTTTAACCATAAAATGTTTATACTCTCTGGTGTAGCAATTATTTACTAATATGTATCACTTATATGAGATACGTGACTGGATATACGAATGTGAGCGTTTCCTCTTTCTTGCGGAGGTGCACTTCATAGACGAAAAAGTATCTCCCTTATGTCATAATTTCTGCCATGTACTAACTGGCAATAAGTTTGGGGAAATGCTTGATCTTTTAAGTGAGCAGAATTGCTCCTGCCTAAATATCCATTCATGTGTTACAACAAAGGAACTTGACCTCTTCAAATATATAGTGGATAATGTATCATCCGAAAGATGGAATGAGCTCTGCACTGAAAAAATAACGGAAGCACAGAA
>DAKU01000028.1:0-2336 GCA_002508425.1 Methanosarcinaceae archaeon UBA470 | reverse complement strand
ATATTTCTGATTCTGCTGTTCCTTTCTTATTTGGGTGGATGAGATGCCATCGTCACTGTACTCATTCTCTGGAACAATAGTTATTATGGATCCTACTTCCGATGGTACATCTATTTTAGCTCTTTTTCTACTAAAGACAAGAAAATCAATTCTTTTTTTCTTGAAATGCTGATAAAGGGATTGTGTACTATCTTGAGGACGATAATATTTAGGATTGAACAGTCTTTCCATAGTATCGGCACCCACAATAAAAGTGGATTCGGGGAAAACATTCGCTTTCTCTGCAAAAAGAGGTGTGTTCGTTACAAAAATATCTCCCATAAAATCAGGATTATAACAAGCCTTTATAGAGGATATCCTATCCTCAAGTGAAATGTAGTCCATGGGTGGCTTGTCTACATTTGTAAGCGATATTTCAAAATGTACTGGTACGCCATATTTTTTAGATGCTATTTTTGCCATCTCAACATGTTTTCTATGGCACGGGTCAAAAGAACCGGAGAGAATGACCTTATGGGAGTGAGGTATCTCATTATCATTTTTACTTATCCTGAAAGACCTCGGAGTTACTTCAGGATCATTGCCTTTATCCAGTAGCATATGTGATATTGTTTCAGTGGCTTGTACACTCCTCATTTGTGGGCTTTCCCTTGATGATAATCCAGTTCCATCTGTTATTGCTACATCCATATTGCAGGCTAGAGCTATCGCGTTGATGATAAACCTACATGCCAGGCTTTCTTCGCTTTCTCTCTCCCTTTCTTCTAAAAAGCAAATGCTATAGGTTGTTGTATTTTGGAGTGACTGGATTGCTATGTGTAGTTCATGCTGTCTCTCTTTTCGTTCATTATATTTTGCAAGGATGGAGGTCGCGCCGATACCCATTACGCGGCCAGCCTCATTTTGCTCTTGCTGCAACATTATTGCTCTTTGGAAAGCAGCCATGGCCATTGCACGTGCGGTGCGTGTTGAACTGTATTTTTCAGGCTTTTTACCGGTGAATGCATCGACTGCCCGCTGGCTGTACGGCACTATTGCTTCTAGCAAAGTAGCTGATCCTCCTCCATGCCTTAAGAGCTCTCCAATGGCTTCTGTTCCGCCGCCTGTGATTGACAGCACGATTTTATAGCCTGATGAATTGATCAGATGTACCAAAGTTTTCATATCCATACCTTTGTCTTATTATTCGGAATCAATTTTAAAATTGCTCTTATGTCTTTTCCCTCACAACATTAATTCCTCAATATCTTCCATATATCTGAGATGTTATGGTTTGATTTCTGTATTTTCAAAAACTCAAAAAGTAATGGGGGTATGTAACACACAAATTCTTTATACTTTATCAAATAATTCCTTTTACAGGGGGGTTTCGTATTGGAAGAAATCGTAAGATGTTCTAGGTGTATCTTGCCTGCCAGTTTGCCAAGTGTAAAACTTGATGAGAAAGGAGTATGTAATTATTGTAACAGTTTTGACCGGTCATTTGGTGATTGGGACGATGTAAAAGAGGTAAAGAAAAACCAATTTGAACAAATTATTGAAAAGGTAAAAAAACAAAATTCTGAATATGATTGTCTGATTCCTCTTAGCGGAGGAAAGGACAGTACTTATGCACTTTATGTTTGTGATAAGATCTACAACCTCAAATGCCTGTGTATCACTTTTGATAATGGCTTTTTATCGGACTATGCGAGAAAGAACATTAAAAATGCAATAAATGCTACAAGGGCAGATCATATTTACTATGCAGTAAACCCAAAAACAATGCTTGAGCTCTACAAGCATTTTATAGTACAGTGCGGTCATGTATGTGTTCCCTGTATGAGGGGTATTGGGTTAGTAAGCTACTTCCCTCTTGAAGCTTTTAATATACCAATTGTAGTATCTGGGAATGGCCGAAGGATTTCCTATTTGAGTGGATTTCCCGAGCTATTTCAAAGTGGTGACCTTACTGTTTTCCAGAATGTATGTAAAGAGATTGATGTTAAGAACGGCTGTGACTCTTTATTAGGGCATGAGCCAAAGGTAACTTATAAGTCATATCTTAGTGCTGCACTAAATCTTATGAGGCTTAAAGATAAATTTGTTCCTAAATACATTACTCCTGATTATATAGGGATATATGATTATCTGGATTCAAATTACAAAGAGATCCTTGATACAATAAATCGTGAAATGGGCTGGGAAAAAGCCGGGGATACTTTTGAACACACAGATTGTTTCCTGCATGAAATTCCCTTTTACATACATACTGTTAAATTTCCGGAACTTACAGGGTCTACATTCTATCACAGCAATCTCATAAGATTGGGACAAATGACACGAGAGGAGGCTCT
>DAKU01000012.1 GCA_002508425.1 Methanosarcinaceae archaeon UBA470 | reverse complement strand
AAGAAAACCTTAAAGTACTCCTCAACAATTGCCCTTGTAATTATGACCTCATCAAGTTGAATAAATATGCCTCCTAACACGAGTTTAGACCCTGATAGAAGGTATTTATCTTAAACCTGTTGCTGAACTGTATTTCAGGCTTTATTTAAGAGAATCCAGAATCTGCTACCCTTGCCTTCCGGATTATTCTCCACCCCTACATCACCATGATGTAATTCAGCTATTCTTTTAACAATGGCAAGGCCAAGCCCCGTACCTTTGACACCTTTCTTGGTGACTCTTTTGAATCTATCAAAAACATAGGGTTTATCAGCGTCAGAAATACCTTCCCCCTGATCGCTAACAGCTACTTTCCACATACCGCCCTCATCGAAAATATCAATGGATATAGATGTGTTCTCAGAACTGTACTTCACAGCATTGGTAAGGAAGTTCGCAAATACTTCTTCAACTATAGAATTAACAGATGAACTATGAACTCCAGAGAAACGCATGAAAACTTCCATTTTCTTGGATTCCAGCATAGGCCGCAAGCTTTCAGTAACATTGCGCAGTAAATCACCAAGATCCATTATAGAAAATTCAAGCTCATCTTGGGATTCAAGTTTAGCAAATTTGGCTGCAGTATCGATCATATCAATGAGTTTGTTATCACTTTTTTGTATTCGTTCAAGCATTGTCTTTTTCCGCTCATTGTTTTCAATCTCGAGCAGTAGTTCTGTATACCCTTTAATAGCTCCTGCCGGATTTAGTAAATCATGGCGCAATATATCCGTGAATAACTCTTTCATTTCATTTGATCGCTGTAGTTTATCTGCATATTGTTTCAGGTGATCTTCCGATATTTTGCGTTGAGTTATATCCATAGCAGTTCCGGTTAGTCTGGAAGCTTTGCCTTCATTATCGAACTCTGTAGCTTTGCCCCTCACAAGAAGCCATTTTATCTCGTTATTTCTGGTAGTAACTCTAAATTCTTCCTCAAAGAAAGGTGATGATTGTTTGATACCTCTGAAAACAGAAATTACTTTATCTCGCTCCTGCTCATGGATCATTCCAGCAATTGATTTGAAATTTGGAGGAAGACTGGCAGCTTGGTAGCCAAGCATTTCAGCCCAACGTGCATTAAAAACAAGCTCATCAGTAGCTACATCCCAATCCCACATACCTAAGTCAGCACCATTAAGAGCAAGTTCCACCCTATCCCTGATCTTTTGTAGCATCAGTTCTCTTTCTTTACGCTCGATAATGTTCCTGGCAACAGCAAGAACATACTCACTGCCACCGTGTGCAATAAAAGTAACATTAATTTCTACAGGTATCTTTTTTCCATCTTTTGTCTTAAAACTTGAATCAACATCAAGATAGCTACTTCCACATGCCTCAAAGAAAGCTCCACGCCAGAAATTGCCCACTACATCTATAAGAATATCAGGCTCCATTGACATGAACTCGGCCTTTGAATATCCTGCCTGAGCACAAAGTGTCTCATTAGCGTCCAGTACTTTTGAAGTATTTCGATCTATTACGATAATGTAATCATTTGATCTGTTAATAAGGTTCTTGAATAGAGAGATCTCATCTATGAACTTTTTCTGCACTATTGCTAACCTCAATAACTCGGACAAAAAGATAAGATCATAAGGTTCTTCTTCTAATGAAACGGTTTTTTGAGAATCTGCAATAACTACGAACCCAAAAACGTCACCATCATCGATCATTGGGATCGCAATAAAAGAACTCTTTACCTGTGCTTGCAACAATTTAATATCAGGAGTTGCTTCCTTGACAGATGTAATATCCCTAATATAGACGGATTTTTTATTTTTAATGCTGCTAAATACCCAAGGGAACATCTTCATCTTAGAATTATGGAATACATCTTTTTCCCCGTCTGCTCCACTTTTAGTCCAAAGGTACCTTCTTTTAGCTATATTCAGCGTGCCTTGTAATTCATAGACCGAACACCTTGTGCAATCGGTTAGCTCACCGATTAGACTTAATATATGGATAATACCTTCCTCCGTTCCAGAGAGAGGTGACAGAAGAGAAGTGATCTCTGGAAGTTCATATCTGGAACTATGAGACGAAATATATGGAGCCTGAGATACTGGAGACTCAGAAACAGTAGAATCGGCAATTTTAGATATATTAAAGGAATGATTGACTGAAATATAGATTACAAAAATGCAAACGCAGAATATTAAGATCAATTGGATTTTAAGTGTGGTATTGACATTTATCCCCAAATAGGGTAGCATTGCAGATAACATAAACACTAAAACCATTATATAAAATTCCTTTGACCATGTAGTCATTCGTTTTCAGAGCTCCTTGAGACAAGAATCGACTAAAATCCCGGGCATATATTATATTAATAAGAACTATATTATTTTTGCTCCTTTAAACAAGCAAAATAAATAACAAAAAAGACTGATCAAAAGAAGGGTAAGTTTAATATCTGTAAGTACCTTAATGTGCGATTAGAAAACGAATAGAGTTGAGAGCATAGTTAGATCAGTGCAGCGTACAAACCACAAAAACAATAGAGAAGATGGTTTCGAACCAGTAGAATCAACAGCAGAGCTTCTGGTCCTTGAACCAATAGGTTATCCATTAAGTAGTATATTGGATGATTATCCAGAAATAGAGAATGATGGAGTTTTTGAGTTTTATGCCCGAGAACAGTGGAATGGGCACATTGCGCGCAAAGGCGAATACCTATTTGACAAGAGGATGTATCCTGATTTTGCGTACAAAATAAAAGAAGTAGTGCCTCCAGAGTCAGTTATCGGCATGGAAACCTCAATAATAGTGCACGAAGATAACACTACTATCCCCACGGTGGAATTCCACAGTAACGTTAGTTTTGACGATGTAATCGGACAACATACTGCCAAGCAAAAGTGCAAATTGATCGAGAAATATCTGGAACAACCGGAGAAATTCGGCAAATGGGCACCACGTAATGTACTATTCTTCGGACCGTCAGGTACTGGCAAAACGATGCTTGCAAAAGCCCTTGCCAATAAGGCAAATGTCCCCATAATTCCCGTAAAAGCTACACAAATGATAGGAGAATATGTAGGGGAGGGCGCAAGACAGATACATCAGCTATATGACAGAGCTGAAGACATGGCTCCCTGCATTATTTTTATAGATGAACTGGATGCTATTGCGCTGGACAGGCGGCACCAAGAACTTCGAGGAGATGTTGTAGAAATAGTGAATGCTTTGCTTACTGAAATGGATGGAATAGTAGAGAGAGATGGAATTTGTACCATTGGAGCTACTAACCGTACTAACACCCTTGACCCTGCAGTAAGAAGCAGATTCGAAGAAGAGATAGAGTTTATATTACCTGACGAGGCAGAGAGGATCAAGATACTTGAAACAAACATATCCACATTCCCATTACCTGTGACGGGCTTGGATGTTAAGAAGATCGCTGCAATGACAAAAGGATTTTCAGGAAGGGATCTTGTAGAGAAGGTTCTAAAAACAGCTTTACATCAGGCAATAATAGAAAACATGGAAGAAGTTACAGGAAAGCATTTTGAGGAATCAGTCGGGAAATTGCTCCAAAAGAATGGCACTGTAATGGATAATCGGATGTATTCTTAAGGCAATACCATCATTTTTATTTAATACTCTAATTTAAGTGATCATATGGAAGATATCAGCGAATCAGACAGATTTGAATGTAAGATAATAAATATAATAAATAAGGGCGATTGGTATGGTGTCACCGTAGAGGAGATCGAATCCGGAGGTAGAGTATATTTCGGGAGGACAAAACCGGAATTATTCAACTACAAACCAGGAAACACCCTGTATATCGGAGTTAAAGCCTTGAGCATACCACTAGAAGATAGAACAATGGAAGTGTCCCTTTACGATGAGAATGATAACAGGCTTGATTGGACAATAATCTAACCTTTACCATTATTTTTTAAGAGGAATGTCTATCTCCATTAGATCCTCTGCGATTATGACACTTTCATATACAGTTTGAGCTTCTTTTAAAAGAAGAGAAACATCATCTGTGTATCTAGAGCTGATATGAGTCAATACCAATCGGTCAACACCTGCTTCTTTTGCAAGAGTAGCTGCTTCAAATGCTGTAGAATGCTTTGATTCTTTTGCCCATTCACCCTGGTCGCTAGCAAGCGTACTGTCATGTATCAACACATCTGCACCCTTACTAGCCATAAGAATAGAATCGCATGGTCTGGTATCACCAGTATAGACAATTTTTCTGCCTGGCCTCGTTCGCCCAACGACATCCTCAGAACGTATCAATTTTCCGTTGACCTCAACATCGATACCACTGTGTAGCTTTGAAAATAGGGGACCTGGGGGTACTCCCAAAGCAATGGCTTTTTCACGGTTAAATCGTCCTCTTAGAGAGTCTTCCAACAATGCATAACCAAGGCTAGGAACACTGTGATCTGTTTCAATCGCCTGAATACAATAACCATCTCTACTAACAATCTCTCCGGGAACTAATTCAATGGCTTCAACTTCAAAGCGGAGTTTGTAATAACCAAGTTCAGAGAGTATTTTTACGAATTCTTTAACCCATTGTGGACCATATATGCGCAATGGTTCTGTCCGTCCTAAAAAAGACATTGTTTGTATAAGCCCGGGAATACCGAGCATATGGTCGGCGTGGAAATGGGTGATGAAAATAGAAGTAAGAGCCTTCATTCCTGTTTTAGCACGCATCATCTGCTGTTGAGTTCCCTCTCCGCAATCAAAAAGCAAAAGCTCACCTTCCCTATTGACCATTATTGCAGAAGGGTTTCGATTACGTGTTGGCAGGGAGCCACCTGTGCCAAGAAATAATATGCGGAGCATAAAGGGAAATAGTAGAGGAGATATTTATTAATTGCCGATTAAAGCTTGGATAGAAGAGAAATATGAGATTAATACACAAGACACATCTCCTCCTATACATGCTGCAAGCTAAAAAAGACAGGACACATTTAAGGACCACTCGAAAACTTCTTATACAATCCTTCAAGTAAAGGTAAGTCCATAACCATTAAAGTTGAAAAACTCACTTTAACAGATATCATCCGAATTATACATATTCAAGAGGACATATTATGAAATGGCAAGGCAGATCAAGAAGAAAGTACACAGGTGCTAAAATAAAAGCTTACCGCGCAAAGAGGAAATTCGAGCTTGGACGTGAACCGGCTGACACACGCCTTGACGACGTTAAAATCAAGCTGGTTTCCACAATGGGTGGTAACAGCAAGATAAGACTCCTGCAGTGCAACGTGGCCAATGTGACCGATGCAAGTGGTAAAACTCAAAAGACCACAATAGAGACAGTAGTTGGGAACGAGGCTAACGAGCACTACGTCAGACGTAATATTTTGACAAAAGGTTCAGTAATTCGTACCCCTATAGGTAATGCTAGAATCACCAGCCGTCCTGGACAGGATGGAGTGGTCAACGCAGTGCTGCTCGGTTGAGCACACTCCTTTTTTACATTCACTTTTTTTTCTAATTTCAAGGGGTTGCTTATGAGATGGATATTGAAACAAGGCATATACTAGAATGTCTGGAACAAGATGCCAGGGTCACTCATGAAGAGATTGCAACCCTGACAGGAATCCCAATAGAAGAAGCCAATAAAAGGATAAAGGAATTAGAGGATGCCGGAGTAATCCGTAAATACAGAGCGAGCATTGACTGGGACCTTGCAGGTGATGAGCATGTGTATGCGATCATCGAACTAAAAGTAACCTTAGAACGAAATCGGGGTTACCAAGCCATAGCTGAACGATTGTATAAATTTCCAGAAGTACGCTCTGTAAGATTGTTGTCCGGCCAATATGACCTTTCACTGACAGTAATGGGAAAGACTATGAAGGAAGTTGCATTCTTTGTTGCGGAGAAGATATCAACAATAGAGCAGGTACAACACACTACTACTCACTTTGTACTAAAAACATACAAGGAAGACGGAGTTATCCTGCAAGAGCAGGAAGAAAACAACCGTTTGATAGTAACCCCATAAATACCAAATAGATAATATCTGGCCCAAGGGATAACCGTGCAGAAGAAATGCAATTCAGAGAGATTTGTGGCAGATGTGATGACAAAAGTTCCCCCATCCGGGATACGGAAATATTTTGATCTTGCATCGGGGATAGAAGGCGTTATATCTTTAGGAGTTGGTGAGCCTGACTTTGTAACACCTTGGCATATAAGGGAAGCATGTATCCATTCTTTAGAGACCGGTAAAACATCATACACTTCTAATTATGGGCTAATAGAACTTAGAGAAGAGATCTCAAAGTTATATTCTCACAAACATAGCACCCACTACGATCCTGATTCTGAAATCTTAGTAATGTCCGGTGTCAGCGAAGCACTAGATGTAGCGATAAGAGCTATAACCAACCCAGGTGATGAGATAATAGTACCTCAACCTGCTTATGTAGCTTATGTCCCATCGGTCATGTTTGCTGGAGGCGTGCCTGTACCTGTGGTCACGAAACTGGGCAATCACTTTAAATTGACTGCTGAAGATCTGGAAAATGCTATTACTCCAAAAACAAAAGCAGTCATAATGAATTACCCCAATAATCCCACAGGTGCAATAATGGGTAGAAAAGACCTAGAAGCTATTGCCAAAGTAGTCTCTGAGCACGATATAATGGTCATATCGGATGAGGTATACGAATGCCTCACATATAATGGAAGTCATACATGCTTTGCAACTATAGATGGCATGAAGGAGAGAACTATCCTGCTAAACGGCTTCTCAAAGGCCTATGCTATGACAGGGTTCAGATTGGCATATGCACTGGCGCCATCACCCATAATAAATGCAATGATACGCATCCATCAATACTGCATGCTTTGTGCACCTATAACTGCACAGGTAGGAGCTATCGAAGCCCTCCGTAATGGTAACGAAGAAATGCAACGAATGATTAGAGATTATGACCGCCGCAGGCACCTAATAGTAAGTGGGCTAAACAAAATAGGCCTCGAATGTTATGAGCCAAAAGGTGCATTCTATGCTTTTCCTTCTGTGCGAAACACTGGATTGACATCCGGAGAATTTGCAGAGAGATTGCTTCATGAACAAAAAGTTGTTACAATTCCAGGAGATGTATTTGGACCAGCAGGCGAGGGATTCCTTAGATGTTCATATGCCACCTCCAAGAACCAAATAGCAGAAGCTTTGGAAAGAATTAATCGGTTCATGGAATCACTATGAAATTGATGCAAGATTACTGGTGAAGTGCTCGGAAAATGACCTTATCATAATTATGAGTAGCATGTAGTAAAGTATAGAAATACTTAAATACATGAAATTAGATTAATACTAATTACCTACAATGAAAAACGGGAATGACATTGGTGGTACGCTTTGAGCCCCTCCACAGGGCTACAAAAAAATTGGTTTGCACAAGAAGAATGTGATCTAAGGAGCTAAAATCCCCTCAAATTCCCGTCAAACAATTGCTCTGACTCACATTCTTCAACTGTTCTTAAAAGAGTGTATGGCCTTACCTTTAATCCGGTAAATGGAAGATAAATTTATTCAGAAGCTGAGTTTAAAAGTTCTTCCTCAAAGTCATCTAGCAATTTGCCCATTTTATCATACCAATCGTTTATATTCTGTTTAAGCATTTGCTTAAACTGCATTGGTGGAATGGCAACATATTCATAATAATATCCACCTATTTGAATTGACTTTGTTTCCCTATAAACTAGACCAACTGCAATAAGATTCTGCAATGAACGATATGCTGTACTCCGCTCCCTCTGTAATAGATCACCCAATTCATCTGCAGTCATGGGACCCTTTTCAAAGAGCTTTTTATAGGCCAGCAAGTCAAGATTCTTTAGTCCCAGAACACATTTTGCCACATCATCACATTTACAGTTCGCCCGGAGCATTTCATGAATGGAACTTGCCATTTTCTGCCTCTCTATTTAAACTATATAAAAACATAAGCAATTGTACAGTTTGTACAAAACCATAACATCGATAGTTATATATATAGTTTCTCTGAACTCATCCTACCTTGAAACCTATTATACCAGAGAATGAACGTTCTGCAGAACCTCTTGATACAGAAATGATCATATATCATCCAGATATGAAACGCGCAAATGAGTGGATACTGACTGAATATCAACCACCTGTTCGAGATTTCTGCATATTCGTGCCCTGTGCAAAAAAGAAACCATATCATGAAAGCCCATCACATAAAATATTTGATAGATTGATCTTTGGAATAGTGGAACCTGAAATGGCACATATTGTAGTATTCGGTACATGTGGCATCACCCCTCGAGAGCTGGATACCCAATATCCATTTATGGATTATCAATTCATGATGGGAAAATGCAATGTTTCCAAGATAAAACGTGATTTCATCAGAATGGAAAGCGAAAGAATTGCACGCTACCTTGAAAAAACAAAAAATAATTACAAGTATAGAATAGCTTACTGCATAGGAGATTTCAGAACAGCGATGGAAAAAGCCGTTGAAATGACATCTATACCCGTCACCATAGTTCCGAGAATAGAAACTATTGAGAAGAATATACAACCAACTAAGAATTTCATATATGGAAGCCTCAATCAGAAGGACTATTTACAGGACCTTGCAGAAGCCATTAGCAAACCTCTTGGTAAATCAGTAACAGAGGTCGAAGAAAAGGAAGAAATTATCAATGATAATGATTGGTATGTGTTATAAGCATTGAGAATACAAAAGAAAAATACAGTTCTAATAAAAGAACTGGAAACTACTTTTAATTATTCCAGATATGGAGATTGAGCGAGAACCTGCATACCACTATCACTAATATTAAGAACACGAACTTCGTTGATAGTGCCTGAGCCCCTCATCTTCATAACATAGATAGAGCGCTGCAAGTTGTTTCCTGCAATAATTCGTCCCAACTTTATGACTGAATCGGCCCCGTATTCCACCATTTCATCAAGCCCGTACATAGCTCCCACAGTGATAACAGAAGTAACTTCATGCTTTCGGAATACACCAAATACATCATCTATCAGTGTCCTTAACTTGTAATTAGACTCAATTGCAAGGAATAGTGCTTCAATTGAATCGATAAATATTCTGGTAGGTTTGAGCTCCTCTATCTTGCTTTCTACAAGTTTCTTAAAACTCTTGATAAGCTCAGATGGTGCAATTTCCACGCTTTTCTGCAACCTTAAGCTTGGGTCCGTGATATCAACAAAGACTAGTAAACCTTTCTTAACATATTCTTCCAATTCCCAGCCAAAAGAAGTATTCATTTCCTTAACAATTGACTTCGATTCTTCAGAAGTGATTATACACATCACTTTTTCGCCTTTCTTTGCTCCTTCAAGGATAAACTGAGTCCCAAATATAGTCTTACCTGTACCTGAATCACCGGAAACCACATTTGCCGTACCTTTGAAATATCCGCCACGTAGCATCTCATCCAGTCCCGGAATACCCGTATTTACCCTTTCTTTGATATCTGCGTCAACCATTTAACCACCTATGAAAATCTAGGCACATTTTGTATTTCATGTATAACTTTTTAATGCTATCGTCAATGACTTAAATAAATGCATGGTATATATTTCCCTTATAATATATAAAATGCTGTTTTACACGTATGAGAAACTTAAATCAGCCATATGGTTCATTCATTTGACAATATTAGATTCTTCTTGATCATTAATCTATACAAAAGCAAGGCTTAATATTGTTCAAAAGAAATAAACACTATTGATTGGACCTAGAAAAATAATACTTTATAAGGGTATTACTTTTAACTCAAGAATCGAGTTTAAAAGTAGAAGTCACAGAAAACTTTCAAATTTACAGTATTATAGAAAAAAAAGATTGGATGCAACGGTTAGTCTTAGGAACCATGTGGAAAGGACTATACAAAATACCAAGATAGTCGAGAATTATATTGTAGAATGACTATGCTTCTTAGTTAAATTAACAAACGGTGACAATCATGCCAGATAGAGAAGAAATGGAAAACTGTGAGAAAGACATTGTTCAAAAAGTAGTTACTGGAGAGATATCATTTCGAAACATAGATAAAATAGCAGCGACCGTGGATTCAGCAATATCCATTCGCAGAAATGCTTTAGAAGAGATTACTAAAACCAGATTTGAAAATATACAGCATTACACACTTGATACTGAGATAGCAACAAAGCGCAACATAGAAAATATGATAGGATCTGTACAAATACCTCTCGGAGTAGCAGGCCCTATTAAAATAAGTGGCGAATTTGCTAAGGGAAATTTCTATTTGCCCCTTGCAACTACCGAAGGAGCATTAGTTGCAAGCACTAATAGAGGATGTTCAGCCATTTACAACTCAGGAGGAGCAAATGTGCGCATTTTTCAGGATGGAATGACCAGAGCTCCTGTATTCAAGCTTGAGGACGTAGTTCAAGCAAAGGAATTCGTTGATTGGATAAGAAGACCAGACATCTTTGCTCAAATGAAAGAAAAGGCAGAAGGAACTACAAGATTTGGCAAGTTATTAACTGTGGAACCCTATGTCACAGGAAATACAGTATATCTGCGATTCGTATTTGATACTAAAGATGCTATGGGAATGAACATGGTTACCATCGCAACTGAAGCGGTTACACACCTTATACAGGACGAGTTTGGCGCTATACCCGTATCAACTTCTGGCAACATGTGCACAGACAAAAAACCAGCAGCCATCAATTCAATACTTGGCAGAGGCAAGACAGTAATAGCCGATACCACCATCCCGGCAAAAATTGTGGAAGAAAAACTTAAATGCAAGCCTGAAACGATGGCTGAAGTTAATTACCGTAAAAACTTGCTTGGATCTGCACGCGCCGGAGCTCTTGGATTCAATGCACATTCCGCCAATATAGTAGCAGCATTATTCTTAGCTTGTGGACAAGATGCAGCCCACGTAGTAGAAGGTAGTACAACAATTACAACGATCGAAGTTACAAAAAATGGTGACCTTTATTGTTCAGTGACGATGCCTGCTTTACCTGTGGGTACTGTCGGAGGAGGAACAGGACTAGGTACTCAGAAAGATTGCCTAAAACTTCTGGGTGTGCAAGGACCAGGAGAACCAGCAGGCACTAATTCTAAGAAATTTGCTGAGATCGTTGCTGCAGGAGTACTCGCCGGAGAGATATCACTTATCGCAGCTCAAGCAGCAGGCCATCTTGCCAGAGCTCATGCAGAACTTGGAAGATAAAGAGAAAAAGGAACATGACGATGTTGCAGGATAACCTGCAACCATTTATCAATTATTAGAGGTTATCTTTTGCCTGCTGCAGTTTTTGAGTACATTCTTCCATTTTTCTGGCAGCTTCAAGGATCTTTTCCGCTACTTGATCGTACCCTGCTTCTTCGATTTTCCTGCCCCACTCATTAAAGCTCTTCACATGGCTTTCGTTGTGCTCTATCCAGTGTTCCATCAGATGAAGTATCTTATGTTTGTCGATATTTTCTGTCAATAAATCACTTCCTTTCAGACCTCTCGCGGATCAGTAATACAGCCATTAATAGCTGATGCTGCAGCTGTAGCAGGAGATACTAGATAAACATAACCTCCAGAGCCCATACGCCCTCTGAAATTACGGTTAGCTGTAGACAAGCAGACCTCACCTTGGGCTATAACACCCATATGACCACCAAGACATGGCCCACAACCCGGCATACCAATAGTAGCTCCTGCCTCAAGAAGTGTAGTAAGCGTGCCATTCATTGAAGCCTCTTTCATCACTTCCCTTGAAGCTGGAATGATAATTGTCCTTACTGAAACCTTTTCACCTTTCAGGATACTAGCAGCGAGTTCCAAATCTTCAAGCCTTCCATTTGTGCAGGTACCTATGAATACCTGATCAACCTTCGTTTCTGGAACTTCGGAAACACCCACTACATTATCTACCTGATGAGGAAGAGCAACCTGTGGCTCCAGATCTGAAGCGTTTAGGTGAAACTCATTCACATAAATTGCATCTTCATCTGCGTACAATGGTTTGTATTCTTCTACTGCTCTGCCTTTAAGATAATCAAAGGTAGTCTTATCCGCAGGAACTATACCAGCTTTGGCACCCATTTCTATTGCCATATTGCACAAAGTCATTCTGCCTGATATTGAAAGGTCGGAAATTGTCTGACCATAGAATTCCATCGCTTTATATGTAGCACCATCTGCACCCACTTTACCAACTATATGCAGAGTCAAATCTTTTGCTGTGACCAATTTCCCCAATGAACCTTTGCTTGTGACCTTTATTGTCTGTGGAACCTTGAACCAGAGTTCTCCAGTAGCAAATATTTCAGCCATATCAGTTGCACCAACACCGGTACCAAATGCTCCGAATGCCCCATAGGTGCATGAATGAGAATCTGCCCCTACAATAAGTTTACCTGGAAGTGCAAAACCTTGTTCAGGCAACACCTGATGACATATGCCATATCCCACATCATAGAAGTGCTCTACCCCCTGGTCAGAGATCCATTTACGAATATCACACTGTAATGAAGCTGTGTTCTCATTGTTGGCAGGTACAAGGTGATCAAATGGTATCACGATCTTTGATGAATCCCACACTGAACTAATCCCCATCTCTTTAAAAGCGCGGACTGCAAGTACACTTGTACCATCATGAGCCATAGCATAATCTATCTTTGCCATAACAAAATCATCAGCCTTTGCGTCTTTACCTGATGCCCTGCTAAATATTTTCTCGCTGATAGTGCCCAAGAGAAAAACTCCGTATATGATGTTTGATTAAGTTAATTAAATCGTTTCCTTCATGATCTGATGTATCATAAAATCTTCGATGAAGTAGAACTTATTAGGTAAAAGAACAACTCCAAGTTAAAGAAGGCTTTTGTAGTAGATCTACTACAAAAAACATGAAAATAAAAGGTTTATGTCAGGCTTTTGAGCCTTTCGATGCTTTGAAGCACTGACAGTTTTTGATACATTACATCGGTTTCGATCCGCTGAATGATGTAGTCCAAAGGAACGACAAGTTTGTAGAGCTTTACGGGTCTTCCTTTACCTTCAGTTTTCTTTTCTTCGCGAACCTCAATCCAATTGTTGTCGCAAAGATATTTCATTGCAATACTTACTTCGGGTTGTCTGAGACCTGCCTTTTTTTCAATGGCCCTTGATGTTACTTCTTCACCTGTTGAAAGACAAGCAAGAACAATGGCAACTGAACGGTTCATATTCAGTTTGCGTAAGAGTTCCACCATTTCAAATTCTCGTTCACCAATCTTTTCCGTTTTTCCGTTATTCATAGAATCACCATACGTAGTACTATGTTCTAAACATTATAGTGTTAATAATCAATGTTTAGTTATAAGTTTATTCCGAATTATTTATATATAAAAAATGTATATTGATTTCTCATTATTATGAGCATCTTTTTATAAAGTAGAGAGGAATATAAACTTACACGAGAGAAAGAGGAAGTTATCATTGCAGGAGATAGGTTTTATAACAAAACCTACAAAATCAAGAGTAAACTGCATATAGCTTGTTAGGAATAGTGGGCCCGCTGCGATTCGAACGCAGGACCTCACGGTTATCAGCCGTGCGNNCTCCACCGAGCTAAGCTACGGGCCCATTTGGTCTTAGCATGATATTGTTAATCACGCGACACTCCAAATACGCATACTGGTACTTTAATATTTCGCTTTGAACTCAATGAACATTGAATTATTTTTAAAAACGAAACTTTTCTCCAGAGATTCTAGCGATAACTTTATCTTCAATGGTGTAAAGTAAGGTTGCTCAATATGGGCCGGTAGATCAGGGGAAGATCGCTACCTTGGCATGGTANNGAGGCCTCGGGTTCAATTCCCGACCGGTCCATAAAAAAGTTTTGATAGTCCTAAGCTGTTAGGGGTTTTCCTGTTTTTTATTGCATCATAGGCTTTAGAGTTCGTATAAGTAAAGATCAATAGGATTTCTACCTTCATAATTATGAACCTTTTAAAGAGATATTAGCCTCAACTAAAGGGCATGTCATGCGGCAATTAATTAGTTTGTAGATAAGTTAATGAATGATTTTGTCGCAATATTAATATAATTACTCTTGTATAATATACTTGTTGGCATTAGAGTGGTTTAACATAATCATCCTACCAATCTACTCCGAATCCAGTTAAGCCACATTAATGCTATTTTGAAATGGGTAAGACATGGAGGTGAAATGAATGACAATGAAAGAGCAAAAGAAGACAGAATCCAAGAAATCCGAAAAGGGAGAAGCTGGTCATCACTCATGTTCATGTTCTTGCGGATCAAATAAAAAGAAATGAATGTGCAACTCCACCAAACATTACTTAACAATGGGAGAGAAAACTCCCATCCTTTTCCTAACACAAAGTTGTGCCTGATGAGTTTACGCAAGTAAACTTCATTCATTGATGAGATTCATTTTGTACTTGCTTTTTAACAATTATATAAGAGCAATCTTTTATACAAGTTCATTTCCGGCAACATTTCTTTTCTATGAAAATGAGTCAATTTGAAATTAAGCATATTTGTAAAAATATATTTAATAATTGTGGAATTTTAGAGTAATTTTAAATATAACTTCATGTAAGGTACCATGAATTATTACTACGGAACAATAAGCAACTCTAAATCCTCCATTAGATCATGGAGTGGACGGTAAAATGCAAATTAAGTTAAGTAAATTGGTCTGTATCGGTTTTATACTATTTTCCCTTTTGATGACAGCAGGAATAAGCTCTGCACTTACAATTACAACTGGCGATCAAACAGTAACTGAGAACAGTCTACTGAGTTATACTGTGTCTACAGATGATGTTAATGCCACAATAACCGTTGATGAAGCAACACTACCGGCAGGAGCTAATTTTGCTTCAAGCACTCACACTTTCAGCTGGACACCGGCGGCTGGTGCTGCAGGTATTTACAAAGTTACATTCAATGCAGAATCTGGTAATCAGTCAACATCTAAAGATATTACTATTACTGTCGTTGCTGCGGAGAGTGTGGACAAAACTTCCCTGACAACGGCAATTACTTCCGCTAATACAAAGGTATCAACAGCTGTTGCAGGAGTAGAAATTGGACAATATTCACAAACAGCAATAGATACATTTAAGGCAGCAATCGCTACAGCACAGACAGTTGCCACCAGTACAACTGCAACACAAACACAAGTTAACCAAGCTGTAACTACCCTGCAAACAGCTCAAACAACATTTGATGCTTCGATAATTACAGCTATAGATAAAACTGCATTGACAACAGCCATTACAGCTGCAAATACAAAAGTAGCAGCTGCAGTAGCAGGAACAGGAATAGGACAGTATCCACAAACAGCAATCGATACTTTTAAGGCAGCAATTTTTGCAGCACAGACGGCTGCAAATACAGCTACAACACAAACACAAGTGAACCAGGCGTTAACTACTCTAAAAGCAGCTGAAACAACATTTGACGCTGCCAAAGTAACTGGAGCTGCTTCCGTAACAAACCTGAAAGAGAGCGCTACCGGAAAAAGTTGGATAACATGGGCATGGACTAACCCAACTACAGATTTTGGGCATGTAATGATATACATTGACGGTACATTTATCACAACCACTACCAACGCGTATTATAATGCAACAGGTTTTGCTGAAGGAACGGTACACACAATAGGCACTCAAACTGTAGATGCCAATGGAAACATCAATCCTACAACTGTAAGTGATCAAGCGACAACTAAAGTTACAGACTTGACACCTCCCGGACCTGTAACGAACCTACATGAAACAAATGCTGGTGCAAGCTGGATATATTGGACATGGACTAAACCTGCAGACACAGATTTCAGTAATGCGAGAATATCCATCGACGGGACATTTGTCACAACTACCACAAACAGTTATTATAACGCAACTGGACTTACCAATGGTGTGGAACATACCATAAGTATAACAACAGTTGATACTTCGGGGAATGAAAATACTGCACAGGTAAGTGATGCAGCTACTACACTAAAACTGCCTGTTATTTCAAACCTCGCTGGAACAAACATTAAAGCTAATTCCATCACACTCCAATGGGATGCTTCAGAAGACACAACAAGTGTACGAATAAGCCAGGACAGTATTCTCCTTGCAACTGTAAACGAATCAACATATGTACACAGTAATCTGAACAGCTCCACAACTTACAACTACACTTTAGTCCCATACAATCAAAATGGGTTGAAAGGCGAAGCAGTCAGTATTAGCCTGACAACTTCCTCTTCAAGCAGCAGTGGTGGAAGCAGCGGAGGAAGCAGTAGCAGCAAGAAGAGTAGTAGTGGTGGCGGAGGCGGCGGTGCTACAAGTGTTGAAGACCTCGCAAATGTCGCAGTGAAAGATGTAAACAATCAATATCTTAGAATTAATACCAATGCCACCTACGAGTTCTCAAGAGAAGGTAACGACATCCTATCAGTTAGTTTCTATTCCCTAAAGAACTCAGGCGAGATCACATCTTCCATAGAAGTTCTGAACAACAGATCAAAACTTGTAAACGCCAACCCTGAAGGACTTGTATGCAAATACATCAACATATGGGTAGGTAAAGCCGGTTTTGCCACATCCAATAATATAAAAGATGCACGGGTGATATTCAAGGTGAATAATTCTTGGATGCAAGAAATGGGAATTACCACCGATGACATAAAACTGCAGAGGTATAACGGTACCACATGGGAAGTATTACCCACTACATTGGAGAACAACACTACTAGCTATTCTATATTCGAAGCTCGGACACCAGGATTTTCTCCATTTGCGATTACAGCCGTAAAGGCTCTTGCGGCCGTAAATACTGATATTGACAATAGTACTACTAGCACAAATGTAGAAGATATTGGATTGGAGGGTACGAGTAAAGAAAACTCAAGGGTCTGGACATATATCATGGCATTCCTTCTGATAGCCATAATTGCTGTAGGATATGAATACATGAAGAAACAAAATAATTGATAACCAGTCCATGAAACTCGTACAGAATGTACTTGAGTGAAAATCAATGCAACCATAAGCCATTTTGTTGGCATGGTTGCCATCATTTTTTTAACTTAGGGTCTTGACCCAGTTTAGATCAAACATTTCTACCTATTCTTTACTCTTTAACAAAGGAATGTAACTGGCTATGTATTGACCATACCTGGTGGAAACATAATAGCTGAGGCAACCAAGAACTGCACCAGCTATGAAATCCGTAATCCAATGTATGCCTAAATAGAAAATAGTGAACTGAATAGCCAGAGTCACTAAAACAGCAAAGATCTTGAATCTTTTAAAATCCGTTCTGAATACAATAATGAGCATTGCCATGACGGACAAAGCAACATGCAAACTTGGGAAACAATTGTCAAGGAGCGGATCAACTACACCCAATCCTTCTCTTACTATAGGATCAAGATTGTACAACAAGGGAACCACATTAGGAAGCGAATACCCAGTAACTTTGACAGGCGTGAATATATAAAATGGAAAAGCTGCAAGGTATATCAATACAAAAGCAATCGAATATTCCTGTAGAACTTTAAATTGACGTGTGAGCACGAGTAAAAGGAAAGTAAATACCAACAGGTATGAGAAGCCACATAGGTATATGAAAGCACTGACATATGTCAGTATTGGATTGATCACCATCTGGAAATAGCTCACCTTACTCCCCTCAAGAAGCATGATGTATTGTGCCAATTGTGGGAAATATACCATCTTAGGCTGCATTGAAAAAATAACCTGGGATTTCATGAGCAAATAAATGAATCCAGCCAATACAAGATAAGGATAAACA
>DAKU01000154.1 GCA_002508425.1 Methanosarcinaceae archaeon UBA470 | reverse complement strand
ATTGCCGCTATCTTTATTACCAATCTTGCACCAGTGCAACCGAAATGTCATTTACGGACACATACAAAGATCTCCTGGTCCAAGATGCAAGGAGGGAACTTGATCAAGCATTCGGGCTGAAAGTTGAAACCATAGCTTCAAAGATCAAGGACATAGGATTTTCATGTACACAATGTGGGATTTGTTGCAGAGGCTGCTGTACTGACAATCGCGTGATGCTCCTGCAACAAGACATTTTGACAATATCTGAAAACACTACTATATCAGAATTCTCATTACCTTTCATTCCGGTTGAAGTTGAAGATGCTCTAAACGGCATTTCTGACTCATCCAGTCTGATTCCATATACTGATAAAGATGGAAATGTGCACAGTTTTGGCTGGATGCTAAGGCGCAAGGAAAATGGCGATTGCTTTTTTCTTAAAAGTGCAGATCTGCCCTATAAATGCACTATATATAAACTACGACCTGCCTTATGCCGGACGTATCCTTTCTATCTAGAGGAATGCGAACTTCATACTTCCGAATGCCAGGGATTAGGGTCAAGTATATCATGTGATGATAGTCTTGTACTTGCCAAGTCGGTACTCGATAGGTATATACATGAACTTGAAGAGCGCATTCTGGTATATCAGCGATACGAGCATTTCGATCCAATAAATTCAAATTTTGTCTATTCTCTGGAAAGGTTCAAAAAGGGGCATGTATTGTATATAGTACATGACAGTGAAGGGACTCATCGCAGATGTGAGCGTATGTAAACCCCTATTATCGATTATATAATCTATACAAAATTAGAATGTTGATCACCATGTCTGAGAACATCAACTATCCAATGACTATTGCTGAGAAGATCTTCTCTAAAGCATCAGGAAAAGCAGTGAAGGCAGGAGAATTTGTACTTGCAGATATTGATCGTGCAATGACGCATGATATCACTGGTCCGCTTGCAATTAACGGTTTTTATGAGATCATGTCAAGCAAGGAAGAGAAAAAAGTGTGGGATCCCAGTAAGATTGTTATCATTTTTGATCATCAAGTACCTGCAGATTCCCTCAACGCTGCAGCAAACCACATAAAGTTGCGTAAGTTTGCAAAAGAGCAGGGTATCCTTAACTATGATGTATATGAGGGCATTTGCCATCAGATTATGCCTGAAAAAGGACATGTAAAGCCCGGGGATCTCGTGGTAGGTTCTGATTCCCATACATGTGCATACGGTGCCATAGGTGCTTTTTCCACGGGTATTGGGTCTACAGACATGGCAGCAGTCTTTGCTACTGGCAAGCTGTGGTTTAAAGTACCTGAGAGCATAAGGTTTGAAGTAGAAGGCAAATTACCAAAAATGGTGTATTCTAAAGACCTTATACTGCACCTTATAGGCGATGTGGGTGTAGAAGGGGCGCGTTACCAGGCAGCAGAGTATGCAGGGTCTACCATCCACAATATGTCTATTTCCGAGAGGATGACTATCTCCAACATGGCTATAGAAATGGGTGGCAAGGCCGGTATAATTGAAGCAGATGAGATTACTGAAGCTTACCTTAAGGAACGTATTCCTGGTTATAAATTTGACCCGTACTGGAAATCCGATGAAGGCGCAAACTATACTGAAATAAGGAAATATGATATTTCAAAACTTGAACCACAGGTGGCTTGTCCGCACAATGTTGATAATGTGAAGCCAGTTACAGAGGTCGAAGGTACAAAACTTGACCAGATATTTGTAGGTTCATGTACTAACGGCAGGTTCGAAGACATTGAAATAGTAGCAAAGATCATGGGTGACGAGCCTGTTGCCAAAGATGTCAGATTGCTTATCATCCCTGCTTCAAGGGCAGAATATCTGAAAGTCCTGAAAGCTGGCTATGTAGAACAGTTCATGGAAGCAGGAGCTATAGTAGAGGCACCATGTTGTGGTCCATGCATGGGCGGTTCTTTTGGATTGCTCGGTGATGGTGAGGTGGGACTTGCAACCTCCAATCGTAACTTCAAGGGCAGAGAAGGAAGCCCTGCATCTTTTGTCTATCTTTGCTCCCCGGCAACCGCTGCTGCCTCAGCTTTGACTGGTGAAATCACGGATCCGAGGAAAATTTGAGGCTCGGAGACCAAAAGAAATAAATACATTTCTTCAGTGATAATTTGGCTAAGACGTTGGTTCTACCAATACCCGTCATATTGGATGGATTAACTCCAACGTCTTCATATTAAATTTTATTTTTGGGTGAAGGGGAAAATTCTTTGCACAAAGGCTGATTCAATTCATGTGCTTGTCATTCATTGCGATGAGGTAAACTATGTCAGATGCCGATCTATCTGTTTTTAATGAAGTGTATAATGTTATTTGTGATCGTAAGTTGAATCCTGTGGAAGGTTCTTATGTGTGCTCATTGCTCAACCATCGAAAAGGTATCAACAAAATACTTGAAAAAGTGGGGGAAGAATCCGTTGAAACTATCCTTGCAGTAAAAGACAAAGAAAAGGACCATATTATATCTGAGTCTTCTGATCTTCTATTCCATTTACTGGTTATGTTTGCTGCACTAGGTATTTCTCTTGAAGATATTGCTGAAGAAATGAAGAAGAGAAGAAAATAAAAATCTCTTCTTTATTTATTGAATTTTTAGTATACTGCAAGTTCGTGAAGCACGTCTGTTTTTGAAAGTATGCTCTTTGCAACTCCATCATATGTTACTATAATAAATGCAATTATAGGATTGGCATCAAGTATCTTAACAGCGTCTATCAAGGAAGCTTCAGAATCAATTGTTATGAGGTCAGTTTTCATTACTTCCTTTACTCTCGTATTCATGTCTCCTTTCGAGATCACACGACCTATATCTTTTAAGGTTATCGTTCCCACTATGTTACCATTATCTTCCACAGGAGCACCATATATGTTGTTTTGTGAAAGTATGGTTGCAGCTTCTTTTATGCTGTTATTAAGGTTAACTGTGACGAAATTTTTGGTTGAATAGTATCTCACAGGCTTTTTGGGCAAGGATATCATTTCGTTGATAGAGAATACTAATACATTCCCTGTATCATCTCTGCCAACTATCTCGCCCCTTACTACAAGCCTGTTGACTGGGGTAGGCCCCATCTGCACGAGGTCCCCCTGTTCAAAGCTTCTTATGTTACCAAGTACCTTTATCATTCCATGGCAAAGGTCTGGATGGCGCACAGTAGTAAAACTGATCTCTGCTACCGTTGCCCCTTCTACAATTTCACCGTTCCTATATATAGGTACCATGGCTTCATTATCCATTGCTGTGATGTTTAAAGCCTCATAAGCTTTTCCAGTTGCTTTATATCCACCTTTGGGACCGGGGACTCCTTCCACAAGTTCAAGTACTTTTAAGGATTGCATTTGATTTCGGATCGTACCTGGGTTTCTGTTAATGATTTCAGCAATCTCTTCGCCTTTGACAGCACGATCTTTCTCTCTTTGTAGATTGATCAAAGCAATGAGTATATCTTTTTGGATAGGTGTAAGCTCCATTTGATCACCATTCGTGTGTTATAAAACTAAATTATAGTAATTCACCCCTCATATATATATAATTGAGTATTTCCTATCAAAGATAAATGCTCTTTTACAGAACAATTATATACGTCATAGACCTTGAACGTCATACAGGTAAAGAAACAATGATATTCGAGAAAATTCCTACTATCCGCACTTCTGATGAGCTAATAGATAAAGCCTTTAGAAGAGGTGTAAGGGCAGCAACTGGGAAGAAATCAGGTGGCAGGGCTAGCTTCCTTGAATCCCAGGAATCTATGTTGCTAACTTCAGCTAATATATTATCCGATAATCTTGCTAATATTAGCAAAAAATTCCCAAATTTTGATGAATTGTCTGGTTTTTACTACGAACTGGCAGATATACTTGTAGGCGTAGACAAATTACGTACCTCTCTATCCAGAGTTGGATGGACAAGTGAAAAGATACATGACCTCGCAAGAGAATATGTGGGTCGGATGCGTGGCAGTCCAACTCCGGAAACCTTGCGTAAACAGTGTTTTGGCCGTCTAGGCTCACTGATGGATTCCATAAGTAAGGATCTTTTACTCTTAAATGAGGCTCGCAATATTTTGCGCAAACTGCCCGATGTTCACGACGAGCCAACAATTGTTGTGGCAGGTTATCCAAACACTGGCAAGTCCAGTTTTGTAACTGCCGCAACTAAGGCAACTCCCGAAGTGGCTCCTTATCCCTTTACAACTAAAGGTATATCTATCGGACATTTCTCAATAGGTGATGTCAGGTATCAGGTTATTGATACCCCAGGTCTTCTTGATAGGCCGATGTCTAAGAGGAATGACATTGAGCTGCAGGCAATTACTGCTTTGAAACACCTGGATGCAGTGGTACTTTTCCTCATTGATGCAAGCGAAAATTGTGGTTATACGATTGAGGAACAAATGAATTTGTTGCAAGAAGTTAGGACCCAGTTCGATCTGCCAATACTTGTTGTTTCCAATAAATCTGATCTTCCTCATTTTCAGAACCTTGATTTCACAGAGATGTCAATGTCAACAGCTACAGGGGAAGGTATAGAAGAAGTACTAGCATTCCTTGTAAAGATGATCAATGAAAAAAAGGTTGATGGGCCAGTGCCTTAATTCATATTAGCACTTTTTTCATAATTTCCAGCGCTTTGAGAATGTTTGGCATGGATGATGCGTAAGATATTCTAATATGCCCATCTCCATTTTCTCCAAAAGCTGTTCCAGGTACCACTACTACTCCATTGGCTATGAGCTTAGAAGCTAAGGTGTTGCAATCTTCCACTTCAGGAAATGCATAAAAAGCTCCTTTTGGAACTATACATTTTAGTCCCATTGATCTGAGTCCTGATATCAGTACATTCCTGCGTTGTAAGAACTCCTCTCTCATAAAGGACACTGAATCCTGGGGTCCGGATATGGCTGCAAAAGCCGCTTTTTGGGCAATGGAATTGGCACATGCCTGCACGTACTGATGGACCTTCAACATCTGTTCCACGTATTCATTCTTAGCAGCTACGTATCCTATTCTCCATCCCGTCATAGCATATGTCTTGGAAACAGCATTGACTGTGATAACATTATCTGTAAACTGAGCAGGGCTAATATGTTCTCCTTCGTAGATGAAATGCTCATATACCTCATCAGAAATTATGGTGATATTATTATCATCCGCTATTTCTGCAAAAGCTTTCATATCTTTCTTACTCTGCACCGCACCCGTGGGATTAGCAGGAGAATTGATTATTATTGCCTTTGTTTTTGGACTAATTCTCTCTATTATGGCTTCTGGGGTTATAGTGAGCTTCTCACTAAGAGGGATGTTTGATACTTTTCCCCCCATCATGTTCACCAGAGCATTATATGATACAAATCCAGGGTTTGCTATCATTACTTCGTCTGCGGGGTTTACGAGGGAAGCAATAGCAAGCTCAAGGGCCTCGGATGCTCCAGAAGTCACGATTATTTCCGAAGGGTCCACAGCAAAAAAATTTTCATCCATAAACTTTCTGCTCAATTCCTCGCGAAGTTCTCCAATGCCCGGACCAGCTGTGTATGCAGTGAATCCATCATTAATTGCATCGATGGCTGCCTGCTTAATGTGTTGCGGTGTATCAAAATCGGGCTGTCCCAGTCCGAGATTAATAGCATCTGAGCCCGCAGCTTCAAACATCTTCCGGATCCCAGATATATTCATATTAAGAACTCTGTCAGCAAACTTCGATCCAGGCATAATTTTCCCTTCCTTTATTCCAATTTATTGTGTCTTGATTTTAGGTCCTCTTCAGAGGCACCGGTGATGTATATGAGCTCTGCTATTACTCCATCGAGGAGAACAGTAGCTGATGTCTCAAAAGATGTGCCAAGGGGCGTTAGGTATGTATATTCTCCCCTGATGTGTCTTTCAACGTACCCCCCTACATCTTCTTTTGTTCTTCCAGCTATCTTCACTACTGTGTTTGATATGTTTCCCAGTGTAGATTCATCATTAGAGGTGATGGTAATAAGTTTAGCACCAATCTCTTTTGTGATCTTTGCCAGATTGGCTATGGATCGTGTCTGTCCGGAACCAGATATTGCAATGACAACATCTTCTTTAGTTACAGCAGGCGTTGTGGATTCTCCTACTACATAAGATGTGAATCCAAGATGCATGAGTCTCATTGCAAAAGCTCTTCCAACAAGTCCTGATCTTCCAGCACCCATTACAAAAATTGCCCTTGCATTTATAATGTGCTCAAGCATTTGTTTGATGCTTTGTCTGTCAAGCTCGGCAACTACTTTTTGAAGATGTTTTGCCATAAGTTCCATTGATGAAATCAAATACTTGCACTCAGTAACTTCTAATTTCTTTTGTATCATTTTATCACTTGCCCTTGCGCTTAGAAATTTGATGTACTCCTGCTTTCATCCTTATAGGTTATATTTTTCAGTTTCCATTCATCGATGGTATTCATTTCTTGGTACAGTTTCATAATATCAGAATAATCGCCTGTCCAATATACTTCAATAAGCACATTTGTTTCTTTAAGTTCCTTATATATGGAATCTGCCAGATATATCAGAGCTTTGTTGCTTACAAAAGGAATATTAAAAGTTGTTCTGTATCCACCTTCAAACCTGGCATACGAAATTAATACGTATCCATAGCTTTCATAAGTGGTTATGTCCTCAAAATTGCAAACTATTTCCTTTTCATGAACAGCTAACTTGTCAACATTAGATATACATGTGAATATTTTCCATATAACTGTGGCAGGAACGGTCCGGCCGAACCATATCGATATCTTCCCATAACTACACACCACATTAACATCATCTCTTCCCATTTCCATGGTAGAAAGGGATTGAGCAGGTGATATTGTTATTTCGATATTGTCGGCCGGTTCCATCTTGACCACAGTCAGCACCTAGCATCAAATCTCATTTGTGGGATGATAGAAGTGCACTTATCATATTTCTATCCTTTTTGAGGGTTTTAAGTTGATCTGCAGGCCCTACTACGGTAAGCCTTGTGCGGACAGTGTGCTTCTTAAGTAGCTTTCCAAAAATTGACGTATCATCTTTTGATGGATAGCTTTCCATCTCTATTCCTGAGAATCCTTCTGGATCTATCAGGGTCATTGTCATTTCTATGAGGCTTGCCTCTTCTTCAGGTGTCAGACCTTTTTCCAAGACAAGGATCTTGCCGCTTCTTACCTCATCTATAATAAATCTGACTTTTTCCACAGGAGCCATTTCAGCAAGTTTTTCTTCGGATATAAGATCCATCTGAATTCCCTGCATTTTCATCACCCAAACCTTTTTGCAATCTCTTCATATAGGGTATCTATATTTTTTCCTTCGAGTGCGGATATGGCTACCATGGGGTGCTGAGGGAATGCATCTCTGATAGTGGAAGGTGACGATTCAGGAAGATCTATTTTATTGGCAGCTATCAAAAGAGGTAACTTCCTTGCTTCCATGTTGCCTATAACTGTGACGTTGACTTGGGTATATGGGTCTTCAGTGGCATCCATCACAAGTATGACGCCATCAAGATTGTCAAGCCATTTTACAGCCTCAATAACGCCCTCTGTAGCCTCTTTGGCCCGTCTCTTTGCTTCACTTTCTTCCATTCCATGTTCCATGAACTCATGGAAATCTATTTTAGTGGCAAGGCCAGGTGTGTCTATTATGTCAAGAGTGATGGAGTGTCCATTTGCCTTTATCGTCACTCCTTCACGACGTCTTGCACGGCGAGTTTCGTGTGCTATGTGGGATACAGAACCCATAGCATCGCCTGTCCAGTCGCGAAGAATACGATTCGCAAGTGTAGTTTTTCCTGCGTTAGGAGGACCATAGATTCCTATACGCGCGTTCTTTTTTCGAAATAATTTCTTAAAAAAGTCAGAAAAATTCTGCTTGAATACTCTAATTACGCCCATTAATTCCCTCCTGGAAATCCAGCTCACGAAAGTGAAATGCCATTTTTCTATAATAATCCTTTGATTTATAATAGTTATGTTTTCTTGTTCTGTTTTTGTGTCCTCTGCCTTACTCCTGTGATGCAGCCATAGCTGAATTAATAGCTATCTCTGCTATGTTAGCTCCGTAATCGCCAGTCCTCTCTATACTGTCCATCACAATTCCCAATGCTACTATTGCTTCATGGGATTCTATCTTCAGAAGATATTGGTTCAGCTTATTTATCTTTGGTTTAAGGGCGTGCTCTCTCTCTATTACCTTATTTGCAAGTTCAGCGTCATGATTATACAGGGCTTCTATGGCATCTTCTACAATCTTGCGGGTTGCTTCAGTAGCTTTTTCTATCATTTCCATTATATTATCCGGAATTAGGTAATCCATATTCATGGCCATATTTGCTATTTTTTGCGCATGGTCTGCAATGCGTTCCAGAGGACCTGCTGCCATGCGAAGATCATGATATTCATCTATTGATGTTTCGGATGTATCTGGAAGCTTGGTGCCTTTAAGCACTGCACGGAATTGTTTTGCTGTAAGAAGGAAAAGCCTATCAACATCGTCATCCCTTTGTATCACGTCCAGTGCCAGATCCTTATCATTGGTCTTAAGTGCCCTAATCGCATCTTTTTGCATCGAATTAGATAGAAGAAACATCCTCCTCACACTTTTTTTAATTGAGATCTCATTGGGATTGAGCAGATCTTTTATGATAACCTTCTTTCCAGTTTCCTCTATTATTTCTGGTCCGATTAGCTTATAGCACATCTCACGTATGATGTTCTTCTGCTCTGCCAGCATTCTCTCTGACTTAATCTCTAATATGTCTGCACCTACCAGGTAGGCTGCTATTATATCTCTTATTAGAATTTCTCCCCTGCGATCTGTGACATCGATCTGGGTCTTTTTGGTTTGGGGTGCATCCTGAATTGGGTCTATTACAAGCTTGCCGTCAGGCTGTGGTGAAAGCGAAAGGCGGCTTCCAGTCTTTATGCCTACTTTGTCTGCCCATTGCTTGGGTAAGGAAACTATATAGGTCGACCCACCAGTTTGTTGTACTTTTCTGGTCTCTATGGCAATCCCTCTTTATACTCAAATTTATAGGATATATAGAAATTAGATTTGTATATATACATTTGTCTAGTATAAGTAAAGTGATATATATATTAAATGCACTATTTTAATGTATGACTCGTCTGCACATAAAAGCTTCTGATATTTTTCTGCTTAGAAAGATTATGCCGCTTATATGCATCATTGTTCCATGGGAGTTCTATTTCTACAATAGCCTTTATAGTACGGGCTGGGGTATCAAATTCTCACTTTTCTACGTTAATTTTGACATGGTATATGGAATTCTTTTTGTGGATGTGGTGAAGCAACTGTCAATGTTGTCTTATGGGGGACTTGCTCCATCATTCCGTACTATTTCCTGGTTTTTGGGAGCGTTGATCTGTGTGGTAGTATTGGTCAATGAAAATTTCAAAGAGAACTTGTCAGAAGCGTTCAGTGTGCGGACTTCTGGTTATCTTCTCATATTGTGTTCTGCATTTAACATCTTAGGTTCCCTTGTGGTCTGGAGCAGCTCTTTCAAAGCTATGCCAATAGGTTTTATTTTTCTTCTATTTACGGCTTATATTTTTCTCACATCTAATTGGGACGTCAATATGTGTGCAAAGGATTGCTAATCAAGGATCTCGAGCGCTATCTTAAATAGCTACCAAAGCACCTTTGACCACGATTTATTAGTGAAGGTATGAATGTGAACAGCAAGGTAATAGATGGTGTAGAGGTCGCTTGGCTTGGAAACGTTTCTTTCAGACTATATGGGGAGAATATTACAATATATCTGGATCCCTATGGTCTGTCAGAAAATATTCATCAGGAGCACATGGCAGATATTATCCTTCTTACCAATGAGCATCAACAAAGCTTTGATCCTGATTCTATCCGTATTGTAAGGAACAGCAACACAACCACGCTATTGCCGGAAAATATGAGTTTGCAATTCAGAGGCGATGCGCGGCGGGTGGAGCCAGGCGATGAATTGATTGATGATCTCTGCATCAAAGGTATTGCCATAGAGGTAGTTCCTTCTTACAAACCTGATACCTCCTCAGGTCATAAAGAAGCAGGTGTAGGGTATGTCATAACAATTGCCGGTAAAAGGATATACTATGCGGGGGTCACGGGGCTAATCCCAGAAATGCAGACGATATCTGCTGATATTATAATTCTTCCAATAGGTAATTGTACTATGAATGAAGAGCAAGCCGCAGAAGCAGTAGCTATTGTCTCACCTCAAGTGGTCATTCCGGTTTCTTATGAATGTGCAGGTAGTCCTGCTGCTAATATGCAGGTATTCGCAGAGAATGTATACAGTAAAGCTCCTGGAGTAGAAGTGTTGTTCTTCGAAGATTTCTAATATGGTGTACTATGTCTCGCTTTAAAAAGAAAAGCAAAAATCTCGCAAAGGATCTAGCTATGGAACGTATTCAAAGGCTCTTTAAATTGGCCGAATCTGAGTATAGTTCAAATCCAGCAAGAAGCAATAAATATGTTTCACTTGCACGAAAAATAGGAATGCGCTATCTAGTTAGATTCCCTCGTGAATTGAAGGTACGTTTTTGTAAAAAGTGTGGGGGATATCTTGTTCCAGGTGATAATTGCAGAATACGCCTTAAAGGAAGATCTATGGTAATAACGTGTCTTGAATGTGGGGCTATTAAGCGCTATCCATATCACTCTACAAAGAGTTTAGAGTCTTTATCCGATGAATAAATTTAACAAACGTACGATCAGATACGTGGTGATGAATATTAGCAGTCCCATTATTGTATAAAGAAAGATATTTCTAAATACTACTTCTTTCTCTGATCCTGGATAAATACCCATTCCTCCTCCTTTACAACTCTTTGAGCTACATCCGCCACATCCTGCGGAGGAATGGTTAATAATAACTTTTTTTTCTTTTTGGAGCACAGGAAGAATGACTTTCTTTTCTACCATAATCTCATCCTATGTAGTATATTTTATAAAATTGAGCGACGAGAGGGGGATTCGAACCCCCGAAGTGCGGGGCACCACAGGATTAGCAATCCTGCGCCATACCGGGCTTGGCTATCTCGTCACGAAAATAAACCGTTTTCCCGACTTTCGTTCCTAACGTTATCTACATATTTAACGCTTTTCCATAAAGTGGCAGGCACACCTCAGGTTGCTGCCATTCACATGCACAAGTGGTCTGCAGTCTCGCCTCCACCCCGCAACCCTACAAGCGACGTTTGTTCACGGTTAGTCTGCTCCCTTCCGGGCCTGAACTGGTCCCCGCGATCAAGATATAAAAACATGTTCTCCAACAAGCCTTTATATCAACATCATCCAAGCAGGACGGAGTTTCTCAGTTGAAACCCCAGGTTTGAGAATGATCCAGACATCTTCCATCGGCTTCGTCCCCCGCATATCGGCGATTTCGGGTTATAGATGACGCCGGACTATCCGGACTAGCCTGCCAAGCACTAATAATGTGTAGGTACTAATAAACTTATTCCCTATGTCTCCCTAAAAATGATCGGAACAGTTTAAATCAGAATATCTACATACAACTGGTTGTATCTAATTATAAGAAAAGGGGTTGAACAATGGAAGAACTTGTAGGATTTGTTACTGGTAACAATAACAGAAAGAAATTACTGTCTCTTCTTGGATCAAAAAAAGATCTGGACGCGGAGCGCATAGCAAAGACAATACATATTTTTCGGCCATCTGTAGATAAAATCATTGAAGAACTAGTCGAAAAAGGACTCATAGAAAGGCAAGAAAGTAATTATAGATTAACTGAGTTAGGTGCAGCAGTAGAGCGCATGATACATAATTTGTAAAAAATTATCTTATAGCAGTGTATCAGACCTTAATTTAATTCCTCTTTCAGTAATTGCATATTCTAGGGAGTTGGGCATGTGCTGTGTGCCTTTGCTTTTTGACACGCACATGTATCTTCTTCCACCTTCTGAGTTTCGTAATGTGATTATATTATCCATCAAAAATTCTGCATCTATCCTAGTATTTTCAGTGATGCTGCTAGAAGATCTAGGTATAGTGAATACAGATGTGATATTTTGTGTTTTCAGGTATCTAAGTAGAGAATACAAGTATCCTCTCAATTGTAACTGGTCAGGCAACATAATTTCAAGATTAAATATGTCATCAAAGAATAGCCTTTTAGCATTCATTTCCATTATATGTTCTTTGATTAATGTCTCATGCTCTTCAGGCCATATGCCATCAGGATCTGTAGAAATGACTTTCAATAGTCCATTTTCGATATATTTTTCTATTTCCCAACCATGCCTTTTTGCTTCATGGACAAGTGAATTCTGCAAACCTTCAAAATTGACAATGATACAGGGTTCTTTCTGATCAAGTCCTTTTAATATGAATTGCATTCCTAATGTTCTTTTTCCTGTACCAGGTTTACCCGTAACTAAGGTACTGCTATCACTATATAATCCCCCGTTTAATAGCCTATCAAGTGCAGGAATTCCGGAACTAACTTTTTCCGACAAAAGATTCATTGACCCCTTCTCTTGAGAGTATGAGATCATATTGAATCCTTCAGTACTCATCCTATAACGATATTTTCGATATATGTTTTCTGTGTTTTTCTGGGGATCGATTCCTCTTAGTTTAAGAACTTCCAGAAAGTTACCTGCCCTCAAACCTATATCTTCTCTTGAAAGATATATTATGCCATCAACTAGGTGACTTATGACAGACTCATGTAATTCTTCTTTCAACATTTCTCCAGTAAGGACTACAAGTGCTTTCCATTCTTGTATCATAGAATCAAGGGTATAAAAAAATCTTCTTTTTTCAGGCTCTATGAATCCAAAACCAAGAGGAGTTACAGGGTCAATTACTATTCTATCTGGTTTAGATGACCCGACTACATTTCCTATATCGATCAATGTGCTTAAAGGATCTTTCTCGGACATGGACCTATTTATCGGGTGAATACCAACCCTGTTATCGAAGAAATTCATTCTGGAAAAATACATTTTCAATTTTTCAGGTGATTCTGTTGTGAATGGTATATACAGTGTCTTTTCGCCATTTTTTGCAGCATGAGATAACATTTGCAGGCAAAAGCTGGTCTTGCCCACACCTGCGGTACCGGCTAATAATATAGTTGACGGGGATTTCAGGGTGCCAGTAATTTCGTCAACTCCTCGGATCCCAAATACTAATTCTTTCAGCTCATCCATTCTATCATATCAATAGAGATTGACTAATACTTATATTTTCTTAATATTTTCATAGTTCTAAAAAATAAGCAGATGGATTAAAGTCCATTTTGTTGGTATATGATATGACAAATATTATGTAATGGTAAGTTCTATGGGAATGCATGCCACGGGTTTCCATTGTAATGCCCTCAATGAATGAAGAATCCACTATACGGACCTGCATACTGAAAGCTCAGTCATTTTTCAAGAATTATGGTCTCGAAGGTGAAATTATTGTAGTGGATAACTCGACGGATAGGACTGCGGAAATTGCCAGTTCCATGGGTGCAGTGGTCATTCCTTCGGTAAAAGGTTATGGCAATGCATATCTGAAAGGGCTTGCAAAGGCAACTGGTGACTACATCGCCATAGCGGATGCTGATAACACTTATGATCTCAATGAACTACCAATGTTCTTTAAGATTCTTATGAGTGATGAGGCTGATTTTGTAATTGGCAGCAGGCTAAGAGGTAATATAAAAAAAGGTGCAATGCCATGGTTGCACCAATATATAGGCAATCCTATACTTACATGGTTGCTGAATGTTCTTTTTGGCACAAGTATTTCAGATGCTCACTGTGGAATGCGGGCTTTTACACGCGAAGCTCTTGAAAAGATGAACCTAAAAAGCCATGGTATGGAGTTAGCTTCAGAAATGGTGATAGAAGCAGCAGATAAAGGTTTACGCATGAAGGAAGTTCCAATCTCTTATGATTTACGGGATTCTCCATCCAAATTGAGGTCTTTACACGATGGCTGGAGACATATCAGGTTCATGATGCTTTATCGTCCGGTCTCTTTCCTTCTGGTCCCAGGTACGTTTGTGTTTCTAGTGGGGGCAGCTTTGTTGTTCACACTTCCACGTATGGGCAATGTGGCTGAAACCAGACTTCATTCTTTCATATTAGCAAGCATGCTTACAGTGATTGGTAGCCAGCTCTTTGCAACAGGTCTTTATCTTGGTGCTTATGGGTACATAAATGGGTTATATGTCAAGGAAAGTTTTTTCATAAAGAAAATTATGGACTATCATTCACTTGAATTGGAACTGTTTGCAGGTATGGTATTCTTGCTTGCGGCTATTATCATTGGTCTAAAAGTAGTGCTGACATGGGTTAGTGCAGGCTATGGCTCTCTTTTCCAGATACAAACTGCGGTATTTGCCATGGTTTTTGGTTCTATAGGTTTGCAAATGATCTTCACAGCTATCTTCCTCAGTGTCCTTATGTTGGGAATGGACACCGATAGGTGACACTATGAAGATTGCCTTCGTGTATGACGCAGTTTATCCATGGGTTAAGGGTGGTGCTGAAAAGAGAATATATGAATTGGGTAAACGCCTTCAGAAAAAAGGACATGAAGTGCACCTTTTTGGGATCAAATGGTGGGAAGGTCCAGATGTTATTGAGCACGAAGGCATGATTTTACATGGCGTATGTAAAGCAAGGGAGCTCTATGTGGAAGGAAAAAGGTCTATTGCACTGGCAATGATCTTCTCCCTGAAATTGTTTAATCCTCTTATGCACGAAAAATTTGATGTTATTGACGTAAGCGTATTTCCTTATTTTTCTTGTTTTACGGTAAAACTCGTTTCTCTTTTTAAGAAGAGTCCTGCAGTTTACACCTGGCATGAAGTCTGGGATTATTACTGGTATGAATATATGGGCAAGGCAGGGTTTTTTGGAAAAATGGTTGAAATAGGAGTTTCAAAAATATCTGGAAATAATATAGCAGTTTCTAGCTGGACTCAGAAAAGGCTCCATGCATTAGGCGTCCCTTATAAAAATATCACCGTTGTCCCAAATGGCATTGATCTTAAGGGAATTTGCAATGTAGGGGGGGAAGTTGATACACATTTTGTTGGATCGGGTGGAAAGCTCTATGACATTATATTTGCTGGGAGGCTTATTAAGGATAAAAATGTCGATTTTCTACTTGGAGCGGTGTCTCTTCTAAAAGTCGATCATCCTAACATCATTTGCTGTATTGTTGGCGACGGTCCTGAAAAAACAGGCCTATTGGAGCTTTCACATAAAATGGGAATTCACACAAACGTTGAATTCGTAGGTTTTCAGGACTACGATGCTCTTATAGGAAAAATGAAAGCTTCAAAAGTGTTTGTGCTTCCCTCTTCGAGGGAAGGTTTCGGCATGGTTGTAATAGAAGCATTTGCTTGCGGAGTGCCTGTGGTGACTGTTAAAGAGAGGTATAATGCTTCACAGGGGTTGGTTGAGGATGGAGTTGATGGGTTTGTTGTATCTTTAGACGCGGGCGCAATTGCGGAAGGCGTAATTAAAATAATTGAAGGTGGTCAATGTTATAACAATATGTCAAAGGCTGCTTTTCAGAAAGCTACAGATTATGATTGGAATGAAGCGCTGTTGAAACTAAACAATATTTATGAGGCGTTTGAATGAAAATTGCTATTTTTCATGATTACATCGGAGCAATTGGTGGTGGGGAAAAATTGGTCCTCACTCTCGCAAAAGGGTTAGGGGCAGATGTAATTACTACAGATGTAGATATGGATTCTGTAATTAAAATGGGATTTGAGGATGTAAAAATAATAAGTCTTGGGAATACTTTGAAATTCCCTCCTCTTAAGCAGATAGATGCTTCTTTTAAGTTTGCAACATGTGATTTATCTAAAAAATATGACTTGTTTATTTTCTCAGGTAACTGGGCATTTTTTGCAGCAAAAAGGCACAACCCAAATGTTTACTATTGCCACACTCCAACAAGAGCTTTTTATGATCTCTATGATGTGTATCGTAAGAACCAGTCTGTGTTTGTTTCTCTACCCTTTGTCATTTGGGTACACTTGCACAGGAGAATCTCTGAGTACTACTTGACTTATGTATCTAAGATAGCGACAAATTCAATGAATACTCAGAAAAGGATCAAAAAGTATTTTTTCAGGGATTCAACTGTGATCTATCCTCCAGTTGACACTTCAAAATTCAAATTCAAAGAATATGGAAATTTCTGGTTGTCTGTTAACAGACTTTACCCCGAAAAGAGGGTTGAGCTTCAAATAGAAGCATTCAGGAATATTCCAGACCAAAAATTGGTGATTGTTGGTGGATATGCAAAAGGGGACCATGCATCAGGATACGCAGATAAATTGATGAGAGAACTCCCGGAAAATGTAACTCTTATTGGTAGTGTTACAGAGGAAAAACTACTTGAATTATATGCTACGTGTAAAGGGCATATTACTACAGCACTTGACGAAGATTTTGGTATGACGCCTATAGAGGCAATGGCATCAGGCAAACCGACTGTTGCAGTAAATGAAGGCGGCTACCTTGAGACAGTATTAGATGGGGTCACAGGTATTCTTGTAGAGCCAAATGTCACGTCAATTGTCAAAGCTATTAAAGAAGTGTCTTCAGGACCACAAAAATATAGGGAAGCATGTATTCAAAGGGCCAAAGAATTTGATGTATCTACAATGCTTCAGAAAATGAGGGCAATACTTGTTTCATGAACCAAATATGTTATAATTGATCACATGGATCGAAGGGATGTAAGAATGAATAAGGTCGATTCTCTCTCTGTCAGGACTAAAGTATTGTTGGTGATGTTATTTGCATTGCTCATACGATTGTTTCCATTATCATCTCTCTTCTCGAATGGGAGGGTGACGTTTGTAAGTTACGATTCTTATTATCACATGAGAAGTATCCTCTATACTACACAACATTTTCCCCATTATCTTTTTTCGGATTCTTATATCAACTTTCCATTCGGTTTTGACATAAGCTGGCCCCCACTTTATGAAATTCTCGCATCTCTGGGTGCGTTAATAGTCGGATTGGGCAATCCGAGTATTAGTACAATTGAACTGGTTGCGGCAGTTTTTCCTGTGGTCCTTGGAATTCTTTCCTTAATATCTTTATATTTCGCAGCCTCCAAACTTTTTAGTCGCAAGGTAGGTTTTTACAGCATCGTGGTTCTGGCAATAATGCCAATTCATCTTATGGTCTCTATGTTCGGGGCAACAGATCATCACGTTGCTGAGATTTTGATCTCAACTACAGCTTTTGCATTGTTTATTTACTCACTTAAGGACAGCGTGTATTATGATTATTTCAATAAATTAACAAAAACGGAGCTAATAGCTTCTATTCGTTCCCGATCAACACTATATTCTATAGGTGCTGGTTTTATGCTTGCTATTTCAGTGCTTACTTGGACTGGTTCACCTATATTCATAGGTCTTTTTGCATTGTACGTACCTATACAGCTAGCTACTGATCTAAAAGTTAAAAGGAATTCGGAATACTTGTTGGTTAACTCCTGTGTAATGTATCTGGCTGCACTTGTGTTCATTATCCCTCTAGCATCGGTTATGGTAAGAGAAGGGTATGAGCTAAGTGCAGCTTTTGTTTCATGGTTCCATGTGCTATACATATTAATAATGCTTGTTTTTACTTTGGTATGTTGGGCTGTAGCTCGTATCATCGGTAGCAAAGGTCAGTGGTGGCATTATCCATTAACTCTCGTTATACTGATTGCAGTTGGTTTTATTGG
>DAKU01000170.1 GCA_002508425.1 Methanosarcinaceae archaeon UBA470 | reverse complement strand
TTTTTCCAAGTTTCTCAAGGGCGATACCTTTGTTATACCATGCATACGCAAACTGAGGGTCAAGCTCTAAAGCTTTATCTAATGCTTCTATAGCTTCTTCATATCTTTCCAGATTATTAAGGGCATCAGCTTTGGTGAGCCATGCGTTTGCATCCTGCGGATCTATTTCTGTGGTTTTATTATATGCTTGCAATGCCTCTTCATATCGACCCAGATAAGAATATGCAATGCCTTTGTTATACCACGCATATACGTTCTGTGGATCAATTTCTGTGGCTTTATCATATGCTTCCAGTGCTTCTTCAGCTCTGCCGGAGACAAAAAGGTCAACACCTTTGTTATTCCATTCAGTAGAGTTAAGTGGTCTTTCGGTACATCCGGCAAAGAATATCGCAATAATTACCAGAATCAGAACCATGCCTCTTTTAATCCACACAATGTTCATCTCCTATTATGTTCAAAATAAGCTTTTTATGAAAATAAAAACATGTTCTCTTTTTCAATGGACTCGGCGGGATTCGAACCCGCGGCCTTTNNCTTTACGTTGCGAACGTAACGATCTTCCCCTGATCTACGAGCCCGAAAAACAGAATAATAAAAAAAGAAAGGTTTTAGAGTGGTCTGCCCACTTCTGTAACCTGTACGCTTTCGACACCAGGAACAGCAGCAAAGGCAGTTTCTACCTGCTCTGTGCCTCCCTCGATGTCTCCTACCATTATAACCATGACAAGTGCTTTAAGACCAAATGCAACAGGTTCTATCTTAGAACCAAATAAGCTTGCTCCCTCAGGGATTACGGCTTCAAGTTTGCTTTTGAGGTCGTCCAGATCAGTTTCCACACTTTCTGGCATTATCTTCATTGTTGCTGCTACATCACCCATTATTACACCTCATGGACCTACGAAACCACATTTTGGGCAGGTGTAAGGGTTGCTCTGCTGTCTGCAGCTCACGCATCTTCCTATTTCTGCACCGCATACTGGGCATGGGAACCGGGCAAAACCACGTTCCTCTAAGTTAATACCGCATGAAGTACAGTTTGCTACCTTGTTTACCATTCAAATTCTCCTTCATTAAATAGAAATAAATACTATGTTTATCAGCATAAGATGATTTGTGTACATAATCAGTATACGATTTAAATATTCCCCTTGATAAGAGTGCCTCTTACAGCTTTCTCCTCAAGAGCGGCCAACACTCTTTCAGGATAATTTCCATTGATCACCCTGCAATCTCTGCTATCTTTTATCAATAATTCAGGCAGCATTTTATCCACGCAGCTTTCACCCATCTCTTTAAGTTTTGCTGCATCTACAGTTGCAACGGTCTTTCCGTTGATCAGTACTCCATCCACATCAGTAACTTTGACTAGCCTGGCATCCAATATTGATGCCACCCATGCAGCAATACAGTCTGATGTTACATCCCATGAATGAGGCAAAGGATCCATGCTTCGTAGCAGTCTATAAGGCATTAGAATAGAAATTCCAGAAGTCAACCTATTCAAATCATCCGTTGTTCTAATCCCGCTTTTGTCGGCAAGGTAATACGCATATTGTTCCATTCCTAAGATTGCCATCCAATGGGCTGCATCATCACTAATGCCTTCTTTTTCATGGAGGTTTCTTATACTATCTGCAAAAACACCGCCTCCGGGTACTATCAGCACTGAGGGGGCAGATACGGGCCGTGATTTTAGTTTTTCCTGCAAATAAATGAGAAGTTCAGGAGCATTTCCCATTAGACTGCCCCCTACTTTTAGAACAACGCGACTTTTTGCAATACTCATATAATTCTCACATTATTGGAGTTTCGCATTTCTTTCTACCAGCCAGGCTGCAGCGTAGGCAGGAAATACATCGGATATCTCTTTTCCCCACTTCTCGGCCACAGAAATGCATTCCATCCCAAGTCTTTCTGCGGCTTCGATGATCATAAATTCCCCGATACCTGCAGCAACTATCCTGCGTATGCCATGTTTCTGAGAAACTGTGGAAATTGCCTGAGTGAGTAGACTTATCTGTTTTTCTTTGACCTGACGTGCAATTTCCATCACCTCATCTTCTGATATCTCTTCCATGTCCGCACACACAAGCCTTGCAAGCCTTCTCATGGTTTCCAGTCTGCTTTTTCCGGCTCCATCAGCAGTCGTACAGGTGTAAGTTTCCGGCCTGATATCTTCAAGCAGCAGATAAACATCACCCGTTGTGGTGAAAAGTTCAGAGGAAACTCTGCATGTTCCCGGTTTTAGTTCCACTCTATCCACAAGTGTAGCTACATTAGTACGCAATGTACCCATATACATCAGTTCACTTGCAAGCAGTCTTTTAAAGTCTGTTGTTGACGCCATATGTTTTGCATTGGCTATAGGGATTATGTCAGTTGTAGTGCTTCCCACATCCACGAAGATGCAATCTCCTAGTTCCTCACCGATTAATCTTGAAGAAGCTGCCCAGTTTGCTGCAGCAAGGTTTCTCATATCCTCGCCATGCTTGTGGATATCTCCATTAGTGCCGATATAGCATACTTCGCATCTAAATGCATCTTCTACTGCCCTCATTATAAACTTCAGTCCATGCAACTTATCTTCAAAGCAATCGGCAAGTTCACCAGTTATGACCACTGCGACAATATCGGGATTGAGCCTTTTGGCTATGTTTTTAAGTGTCTGCGGAAGAGTAGTATCTTTCCATAGTGGCAGATAGTGGAGTTCTACAATAGTTCCATCCGAAGTGGCTATTTTTGTATTTGCTCCTCCGATGTCAATACCAAGATATCTCATTTGAAATCCTCCTTTGTAAAGGAGCATTCTGCAGTCATCATGACAGACTCAGGTAATCCTCCCAATAGGTTCTTAAGCAGCAGATCAGCTATCTCAACATCCATTACTTTAGCTATCCCATATATCGAAGTGGTTGGTCTGGGATTCACATCTACTACATAAGGTATTCCATCATATACAATGTCCACTCCAGTGTAGCCGCGGCACCCTAGAATCTTCGCAGCTTCCACGGCTGTTCGGAAGAGCTCTTCTTTGTAGGACGGTGAAAAACACACTGTATTACCTTTATATTCAACACGAAGCCCAGAAGGATTTTTAACATCCATAAATTCAATGAGCTGCTTGTTAGCGCATAATGGCAACGTTTTCTCTCCCGCTATGAGACTCACGCTCAGATGTTCTCCGTTTATGAACTCTGTTGCAATGGATCCGGAAGGCACTTTAGCGTTTGAAGTGAGATACGTATCTTCTGAAGCACATCCAAATCTGGGTTTTACTACACATTTTATGCCTTCCTCATCTTTTAGGATGCGAGGAGCAGCTATGTTGTGCCTTAGGAGAGCTTCGGTACACTTTACTTTGTCTGCACATAAAGCAACGGCTTCAGGTTTAGAACCCAGATTAAGTGTATTGTCCTCAATAAAAGAAGTAAGTTCAGCTAAAATATTATCAGGCCCTATTACAAGCCCAGCATCACTTTTTTTGGCTTCTTCTTCTATGACCGTCCTGAAATTTTCTTCTGTTGATGTAATGGCATTTCCTGCAGGCAACAACGTACCTGAAGTCAAATACGTGACTTCATGGCCAAGTCTTGCGAAACTGCTGACAAAGGTTTTGAGCATGGACTTGCCTTCAAGAAGGAAAGTGCCACCCATGCCTGTACCCATTGCATATTCTGCAAGTAGTATCTTCATGAAGGATGAAAATCGTTTTATTAGATTTATTACTAACGAGTAGGAAGAAACAATAGTATAATTATTCGATAATCAATAAATACTATCATTCACATCTTGGCTATCCAAGGGATGAATATGGGAATATTATCTGAAAATCCATTCGCGCAGGCCATAGCAATATCTACTTCCATGGCATTGTTCATGATAGGCGTTGCCTTGGGCATTATGGCAATGCTCACTACACAGTCCACACCTCTTCCTTTTGCGGTGATTTTGCTGATCTTTGCTGTCATATTCATTGCAGCTTCTGTATTATTTGAGAATCGAGATGCTGATCACTTGTATTCACTTATAGGTGCGGGCATAGCTTCATTTGCTGTAACCTTCGCTGTGACTGCTTTTTTCACAGGTATATCCTTCGCTTTCCAGGGCGGTATCAAGGAAATCGGATGGGAAACGATGGTGTCAGCTCTAGCTATATGTATGATTTCAAGTATGCTTATAATAAAAGCTGTGCAGCATAAGAGGCGCGAACACTATCTTTAAGCCATATGGTTTCTATTTAGCGACACGTTTGACCACAACATATTTATAGAATATCAAACAATCATGAGTATTGAAGACACACAACCGAACACAGACAAGAGGAATGTATAGATGGATGAAGGATTGGGAAATGTTGATGAAATGAAACCCAAAACTACTGAGGATGATGTGATGGATGATGTGTCAGTCACAAATGGCGCGCCATCTTTGGAGAAGCAACTTTGTATGAAAGACGAAGAGATAGGACTATTAAAGGACAGGCTCTTACGTCTGACCGCAGAGTTTGATAACTTCAGGAAGCGCACGGTCCGGGAAAAGGAAGAGTTTCGCAAGTTTGCATCAGAGAACCTTCTTCTTGAACTCATAGAAGTTTATGATAACTTTGAACGTGCCATGGAATCTGCAAAGGGTACAGATGATGTTGGTTCTGTGGTGAAGGGTGTTGAGATGGTTTTCAAGCAGTTTGTTTCCATTTTGGAAAAAGAAGGTCTTCAGAAAATGGAATGTATGGGTGCAGAATTCAATCCTCACGAGCATGAGGCGATGATGCATGTTGAACATCCTGATCATGAAGAGAACACCATTATTGGAATATGCAGACCTGGATTCTATTTACATTCCAAGGTGCTCAGGCCCGCCGCTGTGACTGTGTCAAGGCTTCCCGAAGCATCAGGTGAAAAATAAGGGTTGCAGTTAAGCTGTATCGTGTTGCTTGACGACTATATAAACAAACTCATAAATATTTAATTATAACATAATGATCTTATAATGATCTAAGAGGTAATAATATGGCAAAGATATTGGGTATTGACCTTGGAACCACAAATTCCTGTATGGCTGTGATCGAAGGTGGAGAGCCAACTGTCGTCCCTAATGCGGAAGGAGGCAGAACTACACCTTCTGTTGTAGGTTTTTCCAAGAAGGGTGAGAAACTTGTTGGTCAGGTTGCCAAGAGGCAGATGATCACAAATGCAGATAATACTGTGTACTCTATCAAAAGGCACATGGGAGAGGCATCATATAAGGTAACCCTCAGCGCAAAGGATTACACCCCGCAGGAGATATCTGCCATGATCCTGCGTAAAATGAAGGAAGATGCTGAAACATACCTTGGAGAAACCATTACGCAGGCTGTCATTACAGTTCCCGCTTATTTCAATGACGCACAGAGACAGGCCACCAAAGATGCAGGCGCCATTGCAGGTCTGGAAGTAATGAGAATTATCAATGAGCCCACTGCAGCAGCTCTTGCCTATGGTCTTGATAAAGAAGTTGAAGATCACAAGATCCTTATCTACGACCTTGGAGGTGGTACCTTTGATGTATCCATCCTAGAGCTTGGAGGAGGGGTATTCGAGGTACTTTCAACCAGCGGAGACACTCATCTTGGTGGAGATGACTTTGATCAGAGGATAGTAGATTATCTTGTTGAACAGTTCAAGAAAAATGAAGGTATCGATCTCTCCAAGGACAGGGCAGCATTGCAGCGTCTGAGGGATGCAGCTGAGAAGGCAAAGATCGAGCTTTCTGGTATACCTTCCACCAACGTCAACCTCCCGTTCATTACGGCAGATGCCAACGGACAGCCAAAGCACATTGATATTGACCTTACAAGGGCACAGTTCGAGAAAATGACTGCTGACCTGCTTGATAAGACTCTGGTGTCTGTCAATCAGGCAATGAAGGATGCAAAGCTCGCAGCAAAGGACATTGACAGGGTACTTCTTGTAGGAGGTTCCACAAGGATGCCTGCAGTCACTGAGCTTATCAAAAAAGTAACAGGTAAGGACCCATACAAGAACATCAACCCAGATGAAGCCGTTGCAGTAGGTGCAGCAATTCAGGCCGGTGTCCTTGGAGGAGAGGTCCACGATGTGCTCCTGCTTGATGTCACACCACTGACACTCGGTATTGAAACCCTGGGGGGTGTAGCAACTCCACTCATTGAGCGCAACACTACCATACCTGTGAGGAAGAGCCAGGTATTCTCTACGGCTGCCGACAGCCAGCCATCTGTGGAGATCCATGTGTTGCAGGGTGAGAGGGGTATAGCCTCTGCCAATAAGACCCTGGGGCGTTTCATACTGGATGGCATTCCACCTGCTCCAAGAGGAATTCCACAGATTGAGGTTACCTTTGACATAGATGCAAATGGTATCCTCCATGTGAGGGCAAAGGATCTGGGTACTGGTAAGGAACAGTCCATATCTATCCAGAAGCCAGGTGGCCTGTCTGATGAAGAGATCAACAAGATGGTAAAGGATGCGGAACTCCATGCTGAGGAGGATCACAAACTTAAGGAGCAGGTTGAGGTAAAGAACACAGGTGAATCCCTTGTCAACGCAGCAGAGAAGACCCTCAAGGAAGCGGGTGATTCTGTAACTGCAGATCAGAAGTCAAAGGTGGAAAGTGCTATCTCTGCCCTGAAAGATGCTCTTGATAAAGATGATGTTGAAGCTATCAAGTCCAAGACCGAGGAACTCCAAACTGCCATCTATGATGTATCAGCTGCTATGTATCAGAAAGCACAGCAAGAAGCTGCATCCGGAGCAGGAGCTTCTGCAGATGCATCTACTAAGCCGGGTTCCGGCGATGATACAGTAGAAGATGCTGACTATGAAATAGTTGATGACGGTAAGAATTAAACAGTTTCAGGCACAAAGGTACGTTCTATCTGAACGTACTTTATTTATTTTATGCTGATACACAGGTTTTTTCATGTCCACCACACGTGATTATTATGAGATCCTTGGCGTTTCCAAGGAGTCTACTGAAGCCGAGATAAAAAAGGCATACAGAAAGCTTGCAATGCAATACCATCCTGACAAGAATAAAGCTCAGGATGCCGAGGAAAAATTCAAGGAGATCTCTGAAGCTTATGCTGTGCTCTCGGATGAAGAAAAAAGAGCCCAATATGATAAGTTTGGTCACGCTGGTATAGATGGGCGTTATTCCCAGGAAGATATTTTCCGTGGTGCTGACTTCAGAGGCTTTGAAGATCTGGGTGACATACTCTCCGGTATCTTCGGGGGCGGTTTTGGAGGATTTGCCGGGGACATATTCGGTGGTGGAAGAGGAAGGCGCAATACTCCTATGAGGGGATCGGACCTGCGTTATGATCTATCTATTTCATTGGAAGAAGCAGCCAATGGTGTGGAAACTACGATCAATGTTCCCAGGGCGGAGAATTGTGATACTTGTGGAGGAACCGGCGCAAAGGCAGGTACAGCCCCCAAAACATGTCCCACATGTCATGGCAGTGGCCAGATAACCAGTGCACGCAATACTCCGTTTGGCCGTTTCATGAGTACGACTGTTTGTAATGTATGTCATGGAAATGGTCAGATTATTGAGGATCCATGTCCTGCATGTAAAGGTACGGGTAAGGTCAAGAAGGTAAAGAAACTCTCTGTAAAATTACCGAAGGGATCTGATAATGGGCTGCGCCTGAAGATCCGGGGAGAAGGCGAATCAGGAAGTCCCGGGGCACCATCAGGTGACCTTTATGTCATGGTACATGTGCAACCTCATAAAACCTTCGAGCGTATGGGAGATGATATACTCTACGAGTTACCGATTTCGTTTGTCCAGGCGGCTTTGGGTGATGAGGTATTGGTACCAACTCTTTACGGAAATGTAAAAATGAGCATTAAACAAGGTACACAGACACATTCCGTTCTAAGGCTCAAGGGCAAAGGAATCCCACATTTACATGGAAACGGTGAAGGCGATCAGCTTGTCAAGGTTATAGTGCAAACACCCAAGAACCTTAATTCAGAACAGAAAGAATTACTCCGGAAGTTCGATGAGCTTGATAAGAAGAGTGGTAAGAATAAGCATTCGGGCATATTTGAAAAAGTAAAAGATGCCTTTAATTCATAGTTATGGATACATTTTCATTCATAACTACTTTTTATCGTTTTTTATTTGGTTTGAGTCTCCCTTAGGTAGAAATGAATGTGAACCTCGACAAAAAACATGTGCTTGATATTCCTCTTGACACAGAGGGAATTTTAGTTTGCAGGCCAAATCGGTTTTTGGGGATAGTGGACATTATTACTCCTATAGAATTAAAAGATGAAAAAGTACATATCCATGACCCTGGAAGACTTGAGGATATACTTTTTCCTGGAAATCGCGTCCTTCTGAAAAGGGCTAATGGGAAGGGCAGAAAAACAGGCTGGGATCTCATTGGAGGGAAAGTAGGAGACAATTTCATTCTTACTCATTCAGGATATCATAGATATATTTCCATGTGGGTTCTGGAGAACCGGATAATAGAGAGCCTGGAAAATATTGAAAAGATAATTCCAGAGCAGATATTTGGAGAGAGCAGGCTGGATTATCTGGTTGAGGGAGCAGGCAATAGGACATGGATTGAAGTAAAAGGTTGCACCTTTGCTGAAAATGGCAAAGCGATGTTTCCGGATGCTCCTACTAGCCGTGGAAGAAGGCATGTGGAAGAGCTTATAAAAGCCTTACAAGCCGGAGATAATGCCACCATGATAGTATTGATATTCCGGCGGGAAGCACAATGCTTTTGGGCTCATGAGAAAATAGATCCGGATTTTGCTGCTGCTTTTAGCCACGCAATCAAAGAAGGAGTGAAGGTTTATCCTCTTGTTTTCACACTTGAGAAAAAGGGTGATTATGGGCAAGTATTCTATTGTGGAAAATTGCCTCTTTGTAGAATCAACTTTAGTGAAAGTTAGGCGGGCCCGCCGCGATTCGAACGCGAGTCAATGGGTATCTTCACAATTGGTTTCGAAGCCCATTAGGATATCCTGGCTACCCTACGAGCCCACTTCTCACTTATGGAACATCTGATTACGATAAAATTCTTAAAGCTTTCCATCCAAATGAATTTAGATAAAATTGGCAAACATCCTCAGAGCCATGACCCACAGCACCAGGCCAACCATTTTCCTAAGGGTTTCCGGCTTCATTTTGGTTTGCATGAGGTAAGAGCCCACCTGTGCCCCTAAAATTGCTGCAATTGTTATATAGATAACAAGCTGCATGTCAGGTTGCCATAAACTCAGGTGTGCTACAAGTCCGGCAAGTGAAGTAAACAATACAATAATTCCGGAGGTGGCGGCAGATTTCTTTACTGCATACCCAAAATACAAAAGTAATGGCATTACCAGGGAACCACCACCAATTCCCAACAGCCCTCCAATAAAACCTACTATAAACCCACTCGCCAAAATAAGGGGAAGAGAGAAAGGATGGTCTTGGCTCCCAATCAAAATCTCTTTTTCAGGTTTCAACATCTGTGTTCCCACAAGTATCATAATGATACTGAATATCCCTAGCAGCATATTAGTGGGCACTATATTTGTACAATAGGCACCAATGGGTGCAGCTATCATAGATATGATAAGGAATGGGATAGCTATGCTAAGTTCCACAAGTCCTTTACGTAAATATGTAATGGCTGCAGATGCAGATGTGGCAGTATTCAGCAGCAAGCCCATTGGTATGGCATTTAATAAGCCAATTCCTGACCAATAGAATAGAGGAACATATACTATCGCACCCCCAAGACCGATCATGGAGAAAAGGGCAGACAAAAAGAATACCAGTATTGCAAATACTAGTGGCTCCATGATATCACCGGCTTAGTTTTTCAGATACCTTTTCTTGAACATGGCTATCTCTGCCTTACCACCGACAACGGCTATAACATCCCCTAATTGAATTACAAGCGACGGGGTGATATCTGTGATAACATTGTTGTTCCTTTCTATTCCTATTATTGTGCATCCTACCTTTGCGCGAATATCCAGTTCCTTTACAGACTTACCGACAAGTGGATCTCCGTCTCCTATGCGATGTTTTTCGATATCTATCCCTTCATATAGCTTGATATCCTCATCTACCAGGGAACATACATCTTTTACGCATTCGGAGGTCATTCTTGCAAGCATTTGTCCGGCAACTATGGAGATAGATGGAACATAATCTGCACCTGCTTTGTATATTTTATCTATAGATCTGTAGGAATTAGCTCTCGCCATTATTGTTACTGAAGGGTTAAGGTTCCTGGCTATCAGCGTTGCGAATATAACATCGTTATCATCGTTAAGGGAAATTATGATCGTGGAAGCATTTTCAACGTTTGCTTCTTTAAGCACATCTTCAGAAGTCGCATTTCCCACGACAAAATCAAAATCCGCCTTCTCAAACATTTCCTGATGAGCATCTACCACCAGGAAATTCAGATTGTTCCTTTTAAATATCTCAACGACTCTTTTCCCGACATCACCGTATCCCAAGACGATAAGATGTCCTTTGTCGTTGTTCATATTGATTCTCCGTGATTGTTTTCCTGATATCCCTGGGTCAGTTTTTTAAGTTTGGCTAGCTGGTCCATAGTGCCAATTACGAGTAATACAGAATTTTCTCTTATCCTCTCATTTGGGAATATATCGTATGTGAGCTTGCCTCCACTCCATATACCTACTACATTGGCACCAGTTCTTTCTCTTATAGATGCACTACGCAGTGTTTTTCCCATCAGCGAGCTATTTGGATATATCGGTAACTCTACAATACTCACACCTTGAAAAAATTCGGTTGTACCGGTTAGTTTTCCTACAAAAGGATCAGCTGCCTTTCTGCCTATGAAGTCTCCAAAAAGCTGTTTAGGAGACAGTACACGAGTAGCTCCGGCATATTTGAGGTATTTGGCATTTGACACATTCTCTACTATGGCAATGATATTTACATCAGACATTGCTCTTGCAGTGAGGACAATAGTAGCATTCATTTCATCTGATTCATTGGTAATCAGAAAGCGTGCAGTGTCAATATGAGCATTCTTAAGTGCAGTTTCTTCAGAAGCACTGCCGAAAATACACGCAACATTTCTCTTTATGAGGGTTCTGACAAGCTTTTCATCATCCTCGATAATTATATATGGAACGTTTTTCTCCTGTAGTTCTTCTATAAGTGTTTCGACAATTTTGTTATAGCCACATATCATTATATGATCTTTCAACTTTTCGGAAACTTTTATAGGAACAGCTGTTTTTACCGTTTTTTCCATCCAGGGAATTAGTAACCATGTAAAAAGCAAACCAAAAACAAGCGGAATGCCCGTCAATTGAACAAACACGGAAAATAATTTACCTGCATCTGAAGATAGCGTAATATCTCCATACCCGACTGTTGTAACGGTGCAGACCAGCCAGTAAATACCGCTAATGACATTTGCATATTCAAACTGCCCTTCCATTTTCATGAGGTAGATAAAGCTATACAAATATAGTAAAAAAACAACAAAAATGGATGTGACGTATTTGGCAACTGCAATATGCCAGAAATACGTGTGTTTCATGTATCACCACATCCAGGATAGCTTTTTTCAGAAACCATGTACTAAATATGGTCCGAATACCATGAACGCAAAGGACATGAATATCAGCATTGCAAATGTTGCAGTTACGGCTGAAGAAAGACGAAGTGACTGTTCTTCATTCTTTGTCAGCCAGTAAATAAAGGCCTTTGTGTAATCTTTGAATATGTGTCCTCCATCAAGAGGTACTGCAGGCAGGCAATTGAACAGCCCCACATAGAAATTGAGCCATCCAATCCATAACAGGGAATTAGCGATCCAGAATATCCCTATTCCCAGCGGTTCAGCCCATCCGGCAGGCGCATAGAAATTAGCGAGCATGCCGCTAAATCCAGGGAAGCCTTCTCCTGCAAATCCTACAATAGGTAATCCAAGCAGGATTATCCACCCTACTGTTCCTTTTAACATTTCTGGAATGTTCTTAAGCAAAGAGAGGTAGGTTGTAGCAGGGAATTCCCCCACTGTGATTCCAAGACTGGTTATCACATTTTCATCCTGGCCCGTATACACTCCCAAGAAACCTTTCTGGTCACCTTCGTCCGGGTGGGATGCAAGCAGAAGTGTTACTTCAAGTGTTTTTGATGTATTATCAGCAAGTAAGAGTTTTACAGATTGGCCAACAGATGTGGTATTCATAAATGACCTGAAGTCATAAACACTTCGCATAGGAACATTGTCCATTTGCATGATTCTCATGCCTTTCTGTAAGCCTGCTGCCTCTGCCGGGGAATCAGATACGATGTCCTGTATAAGAACGCCTGCCACAGCTTCTTCTGCAGATCCCACCTTGATGTCATATGTCGAAGTGACCATATCCTTTGAAGCTTGTACCTTGACCGTTTCTCCGGCTGGTATTGTATCAAGATACTCGAGCATTTCTACTATGTTGTCAACTGGTCTGTCATTTATTTGAGTTATGATCATCTGGGGCCCGAGCCCTGCATCAGCAGCCTCTCCTTGTGCGTCCGTTATCATCACATTACCAATAGGTGCAATGGCACCAAGCACTGGTCCGAAGAACAGCGAAAAGGCAAGAAGTGCAACGACAAAGTTTGCCATGACACCGGCTGCAAGAATGCGTGCTCTTTGCTGTCGTGTAGCTGCTTTAGAGGTTGTTACTGCAGTATTTTCATCGCTTTTGCTCGGATCTTCAGTACCAAAAAGTTCTTTTTCATCAGGTTCAGCAAATCCCCCAACTGGTACAAGGGCTAGCAATATACCCATGGACTTGACCCGGATATTTTCTACTCTGCATAGGATTGCATGGGAGAACTCATGTACTACCAGGGTTACAACAAGCGCTATCAATCCCCATGTAAAAGGTATGAACTCATTGACACCAGGGATAAGGAATATGTTACGTGCCTCATTGAACTTACTAGGTTCGGGCATTGTATTGTTAGCTACAGACGATAACATGCCAATATCTGAAACTATCACAACAAGCAGCATTGCTAACATGCCTATAAACATCATGCGTATGCCGACATCAGCAAATAATCTCCAGGCCCTTTTTGGAACTGCCAGTTTGTCAAGTAGTTTTAGTCCCTTTGTAGTTCTGATCATTAGCAATGGGCCATAGCTTGTGATATTGTGTCTTTCAAGGATACCCTTCCTGTTCAGATAAGATACGAACATCCAGTACAGGAGAAATAATGCAATTCCAACGGTCGTCCAGTTCAAATAAACTCTCCAATTTGGCAATGATTGTAGTATCCACACTGCCTTCTTTTTTATAACTATATCCTAGGAATATTTAGTGCTGCAAAGAATCATAGCACCATGTTCTTTTAATTGTCAGTTTAATTGTCAGTGAGGTCTATATACTCTTTTCTGTCTACGGCTTTCAACTTCAAAGGAAGGGATACATGTACTGTAGTACCTTTACCTTCCTTACTTACAACCCATATAGTACCATTATGTGCCACAACGATATTTTTACATATATATAGCCCTACTCCAGTTCCGCCGTATCTGCGGTTCATAGAACCATCTACCTGATGAAAAAGTGTGAAAAGATTGTTTACCTGGTCATAGGGGATGCCAATCCCATGGTCTGAGATCTCTATTTTTAGCATATTGTCTTCTTCTAAGTAGGCATCAATCTCGATTTTTCCGCTTTCGTTTGAGAACTTTATGGCATTGTCCAGTATGTTGTGCAGCAGTTCTTGGATCTTTGCAGGTTCGCCTTTCATGAAAGATATCTTGTGTGAGATCCTTTTATCAACGGTTATACCTTTATCTTCCAGTTCTCCTGCAAACCTAGCAAGAGCTTCATCTATAGCACTACCAATATGCATAAGCTCGAAATTGTATTCTATTTTCCCTGAGTTCACATAGCTCAGGTAAAGTAAGGAGTCTATCAAACTGCGTAATCTCTCAGCATTCCTATATATGGATTCAGAAGCTTTTTTCTGCACCTCGTTGAGTTCTCCCAGTGTCAACGAATCTAGCAGTTCACTATATCCTATTATAGAGCTAAGTGGCGTCCTAAGCTCATGTCCAAGATTTGCCAGGAATTCATTTTTGATCCTATCTACCGATTTAAGCTCTTCATTGATCTTCAGTAGTTCCCGGTTAAATTCTTGTATTTGCTCTTGAGTCTTTTTCCTTTCCGTGATGTCAAGAGTGACCACAATGCCACCATTAGCATTTCCATGGGGTCCTTTTAAAGGATAACCTTTTACACTCCATATCCTTCCGTCTGGAGTGGTCCTTTCAATTTCCCCGGAGGTACCTTCAATATTCGCCTGCATGATGGTACGATTCTCATTGTTATCGGTCCCAACAGGCAATATTTCATTGAATAGTTTACCTATAACCGTACTACGTTCACTATTGAAAAAAGTACATGCTGCCTTGTTGGCCCATAATATTTTCATATCAATGTCATGGTACACAACATGTTCTTCCATTCCGTCGAGTATCATCTCTTTTTCGATTTCATGTTTGCGAACAGCTGTTTCTGCTTCTTTCCTTTCCGTGATATCTCTCACAATCGTAAGTATGCGTTTCTTTCCATCAAATTCTACAATACTACTGCTTAGTTCCACAGGATAAGTAGTACCATCTCTACGCAGGTGCTCTGATTCAAATATTCCATGTTTGAAATGGCTTATTGCTGTCATCCTGGATTTTATGAGGGGAGAATTGTCAGATGTTTCAATATCTTCAGGTCGAAGTTCCAGTAGTTCTCCTTTTGTATATCCAAGTCTTTGGCAGGCAACCTGGTTCACTTCCAGCAAGTTATAATTCATATCCTGCATGAAAATCTCATCATTCACATTGTTGAAAATATATTGGAACTTGTTCTCGGATTCGTTCAGTGCAGATTCAACTCTTTTGCGGCGGCTTATGTCTTTTGCAATGCTGAGAATAGCCTGGCAATTCTCATAATATATTATACGACTACTAATTTCAACAGGAAGTATAGCTCCATCATTGCAAATATAAGATGTTTCGTAGACGGAATATCTATTCTTTAACAATTCTCTTTGCATTTCCTGTTCTTTTGAAAGGAATTCCGGGGAAGTGATTTCAAGTAGCTTTTTTCCAAGCAGTTGTTCTCTGCCGTATCCCAAACATTTGCAAGCAGCATCATTCATATCCAATATATTCATGTCCATATCCTGAATAAAGATAGAGTCGTTGGCACTATGGAACAAAGTTTTGAATTTATGTTCAGAATGTGCTATCTCATTCTCAGCTTTCTTTATATGATCTATGTCAAGCTGAGTGCCAATGATCTTAACAGGGCTTCCTCGTGCATCCCGGTGAACAACAGTGCCATTTACGGCAATCCATTTCCACACTCCATGCTTAGCTAGCATACGGATCTCATTTCTGAAATTATCATGAATACCTTGTGTTTCATGACAGTTGTTAAAGAAGAGTTTTTTCCAGTCGTCTGGATGGGTTAATTTGTTCCAGAATGATATATGAGGTTTTATTTCTTCAGGATCGTATCCAAGCATGCATGCCCAACGTTTGTTTACGTTGAGGGTGCCTTTGTTCATATCCAATTCCCACATTCCCAGATCAGTATCTTCAAGGGTTGTTTTCAATTCATGAAAGGTATATTTCTTTCCATGTAGCATATTAGATAAAGCGCGCATGGATTCCATTTTAGAACCAGCAATTAAAAGCAAAGACAAAAAGAGCAATACAAGAATCAACTCCATATAATGCTGAATGCCCAACTCATAATAACTGAAATATTGAGAAGAGCTTGCAAGAGATACAAAAAACATCACGTATATGCATACAAAAAAAACTCCTTTTGTACTTGGTTTCATCCAATTACCCCTTGCTCTATATCATACCAAATAATGATGAACTTAGTAGATGTAGGATATGAATCTTCTGTTGAATATGTTTGGCTAGATACTTTGTGGACAGTTAGATTTATAATTGATACCGTTATTAGTGCTATCTTAATCCTGAATGCGGGAGTAACCAAGCGGTCAACGGTGGTAGACTCAAGATCTACTCGCGCAGGCGTTCGGGGGTTCGAATCCCTTCTCCCGCACTTTTATTCTTCTAGCCTTCTATTGTAAGTAATAATCTTTTTCATCTTCATTTTCTGATTTAATTCAATTTATTGTGTGTATTCATAGCGCTGATCTACTGCTTTTGTGCTCTGGGAATATTTATATACCTGAGTCCTAAAGAGGAGGTCTGCTGAAAGGGTGAAATATGGTGCCTGGTGCAAAAAACACTACTTGTTGCAATAGTGGTTCTATCAAAATGGGCTTAATTAATATGGGTAGTTAAATGATAAGAAAAGCAATTAAATTAGGACTATGTTGCTGTATAATAGTTGCGGCAGCAATCTATGCTCAATTCAATAACAAGTAACTATGGATTTACGCTCAATACACTTTCTGGGGTGGTTCTTTGACAGTACGAATAACTTATGAGGACGCAGCTATAGCAACAGTGGAAGTTATAAGAGAAGCGGAGACTTGCCTTCCTTATGATGTGGTCTATGCCATTGAAAATGCATATAATAGAGAAGTATCTGAAATTGCCAAAGCGCAGCTTGCAGCAATCTTAAAGAACATTGAAATTTCCAAAAAGCAGTTAATACCCATGTGCCAGGACACAGGTATTATGGTATTCTTTGTAGAGATTGGCCGTTCCTTAATAATCGATTTTGATCTTGAAGGTGCTATCATTGAAGGTGTGCGCCGTGCAACAATGCAAGTGCCGCTTAGGCCAAATGCCGTATCACCTCTTTCCAGGAAGAACAGCGGGGACAATACAGGCGCAGGCCTGCCGGACATTAACTACAGTTTTGTAGAAGGCAACAAGCTTAGCATCACAGTAGCTCCCAAGGGTGCAGGCTCTGAGAACATGAGCTCTTTACGCATGTTAAACCCCACCGAGACCTCAAAGATAAAAGAATTTGTGCTGGAAACGGTGCTTAAAGCAGGTGGCATGCCGTGTCCTCCCATTGTTGTGGGAGTAGGCATCGGAGGCTCTTTTGATAAAGCAGCAAGGCTTGCAAAGCAAGCTCTTCTAGTGGAGATGGATAATATGGATGCTTTTGAACTTGAGCTGCTTAATGACATCAATAAGCTGGGGATAGGTACCATGGGAATGGGTGGCAGCATAACTGCTCTTGCTGTGCATGTTAAGCAGGCACATTGTCATACTGCATCATTGCCCGTGGCAGTCAATATACAATGCTGGGCCAACAGACATGCAACTGTAGTCTTGGGAGGGAAAGCATGAGCACTTATGAGCTAGTTACACCTCTTAAAGTTGAAGATGTGAAAAAACTCTCTGTGGGTGATGTCGTATACATTAGTGGTATTGTGTACACTGCAAGAGATGAAGCCCATGCTCACATACTGGAATTGGATGAAGCGGGTGAAAAACTACCCATTGACCTTGAAGGTGCGGCAATTTATCATTGTGGTCCCCTGATGGTTCAAGAAAACGATCAGTGGAAAGCAGTCGCTTCAGGGCCCACCACAAGTGCCAGAATGGCTAAGATGACGCCAAAACTGCTTGAAAAACACAATGTGCGTGCCCTCATTGGTAAAGGGGGCATGCAAGGAGTAACTGAGGCACTTAAGGATAGGTGTGTGTATCTTGCCTATACGGGAGGATGTGCCGCCCTTGCAGCAGGTTCAATAAAAAAGGTCAGATCGGTACATTGGCCACAATTAGGAATGCCGGAAGCCGTATGGGAACTCGAAGTTGAACGCTTTGGTCCCCTTGTAGTTGGCATAGATGCACATGGTAACGATCTTTTTGAAAAAGTGAGGGAACAAGCCCTCAAGGCTTTCTGCCAGCTCAGATAAAAAAGGTGAATGTAACCCAAGCTATCATTGACAGAATTATAGAATGCTTAAGGCCAGCAGTTGTTGCGCCTTCTCCCATCTGTCCGGCTACAAGTCCGCTGAAGAATCCCTGGATGAGGGACGCATGGAACATTATTCTTATGAACAGATCTGGGTTGAATGCACCCATGAACTGACTTCCTGCACCTGCATCCGTGGCAGCCTGACCTGCTGTGGCCATGGTAGGCACGAAGGTCGTTGAAAGCATAGCTATGACAAAGAGGAACACAAAGAAAGACATGTAGATGATCACCAGATACACCATCATGTTACCTTTTCGTTCTCTTTCAAGCTGTTTTACTTCTGTGGCGTCTCTGGCTGCAGCTTCCAGTACCTGGGAGACTTTTCCTCCAGCTTTGCTTGCCTGAGTGATCAGGGCAACAGATCTGCCAATAAGGGCTGTGTTCATCTTTCTGGCAAATGTGAGCAATGCTTCTTCAAAGGAAACTCCCCAAGACATAAGTTTGTTCATCTTGTTTATCTCTTGTGAAAGCTCTCCATACTCTCCTTTTGAGACCGTGGCTACCGATCTGGAGAGAGTAAGCCCTGCGCGGCTCATCTCAGAAATATCCCTGAGGAAAGTAGGCAAGTATTCCTCTATTTTACTGATATGCTTCATTTTTTTCTGATACATGACGGAAGCAGGAGTTATTGCTATCAAGACACTAAAGAAAACCACGTCATCTACTATCGGGTTCGGCCAATTTCGGACAAAACCAAATACAAGGAAAATCAGTGCAACAGGTAGACTAAGAATAAAAGTATAGTCTGGATAGATACACAGTGTTTCATAGGGACTTTTTATGAACTGTTTTAAGATCACATTCTTGCGAGAATTCTCCAATCCAACACGTACTGTAGTCTCTTCTATCTGACGAAGCGTTTCCTCATCAAGGTTTGGGTCCAGAGGTAACTCATTCTTAAAGAGTTTTTTCCATTCCATTCTCATGCCTCCGGTGTCATGCTGCTAATAAGTAGAATGAACATTGCACTTCCAAAGGGTATGATTGCATAAATTATCATATACAGGAAGATCATTTCAGCTCCTCCCATTATTGCCATGATCGATATGACAACTATCATGAACAAAGGTCCGGCAACAAAAGCCGTAACATAGGTTTCGCCTAATAGTCCCAGGGTCTCCAAGAATTCTTTTTGCTTTTGCCTGTTCTCGATTAGGTACTGTTCTGTCTTTATCTTGAAGTAAGGTTCCAGTTCTCCTCCTGATGTAATGACTGTGATAGCTCCCTGCAGGAAATCCTGTAATGAGGGTGAAGGGGTTGTAAGAGCCAGATTCCTCATCCCTGAGACCAGGTTAAGTCCCAGTATTTCGATATCCCTTACAAGATATCTGGCTTCCACTGCCACATCTTTATATATGTCATTAGATGCAAGAGAACGAAAAAGCTCTAAAGGCAGTACTCCTGCTCCCGCCATTGAAGACATGTAGTTAATCGCATAAGGAAGCATACGCTCTATTCCTCGCTTCCTTTCTCCGGCCATGACTGCTGGATAGATCAAGAATGTTTTGTACACAGCGCTGAATACAAAGATTCCGGTAATAATGTTCAAAACTAACCATATAGCTATTTCTTTGTACTGGCTGAACTGAAGCATCCATTGTGGAGCATTTATTCTGGATCCTGTAAAATCAGGCACTCCTATTAAATAGAAAAGCAGATTGACAGCAATGAGAGCAAAGAACGCACATAAAAATGAAGTGAGCACAGCGCCGGACATGTACATGTCATAGCCTATGCTCATTCTGTTCCTGAGCATGTTCAGTCGAAGACTATAGTACTCATGCCTTCGGTTATCGTAATATTTCCCGAATATTTCATGAGCAACACTAAAAAAAATGTTAGTCATTCATATCCTGCCTTACTTGCTTCATTATAGTTTCAGGTTCTCTACCGTATGTCACAACAAGTTTAGCAAAGTCCTTGTAGTGGCTGATCTTCTTTACACGCGCCCATTCAAGAATATCCTGTCTTTTCTTAAGCTCATCTTTGAGTTTTTCTTCAGTCCATCCCCTGTTTTCCATTATGCTTTCTAGGATGTATGAACGGCCTGAATATTGGAAAGCATCCTTTGCTGCATCCCAGATGAAAACCTCATTTGTAAGCAATTCACCAGTTCTTGGATCTACACCTACTATTTCCGTTAGGGATTTGCATCTTCTTACCCTTTCATCATTTACTTTTACCTGGGCCTGAATAGAAACAATGTCAAGAGCCTGTATCATAATCCTTGGAACGTTAATTGGAGGGTTCTCAAGTCTGTGTACCACAGATTGCACGGAGTCAGCATGCATAGTAGAGAATGTAGTATGACCTGTTGACATTGCCTGGAAAAGCACATACGCTTCTGCTCCACGCACTTCACCTACAAGAATATACTCGGGTCTTTGTCTAAGAGCTGCTCTCAGAAGCTCGTACATTTGAATAGAACCTCTTTCCTCGCCTGCAAAGGATTCCCTGGTCACACCTGGTATCCAGTTAGGATGGGAAAGGTTTAGTTCCCTTGTATCTTCAATGGATACTATTTTCATTTCAGGCTGGATAAAAAGCGATACTGCATTCATTGCAGTTGTTTTACCTGATGCTGTACCTCCCACGAACACTATGCTTTTACTCGAATCCACGGCCATCCACAGGTATGCCATCATGGCTGTGGAGAAAGTATGGTAGTTGACGAGATTTGCCGGAGTGATGGGATTCTCATTGAACCGTCTTATGGTAAACGTGCTTCCACGAGTGGTAACCTCCCTTCCAAGAGTAAGCTGGATACGTGATCCATCTGGCATTGTCGCATCAAGAAGTGGGTTAGCTATAGATATGTGCCTTCCGCATAACTGAGCAATCCTTATGGCGAAGGCGTCAAGCTCATCATCATCAGAGAAGATCACATTAGTGGGAACTGAATTGTAGGATTTGTGGAATACATAGATGGGAGTATTTGGACCGTCACATGATACATCCTCAAGTCTCATATCACGCATGAGTGGATCTATTCTTCCAAATCCGAGGAAGTCCCGGATCAAGTGGTACATCACTCTTTCCCTTTTGCGGACTGAAATATCTATTTTATACTCTTTTAAATATTTTGTACTGTATTCTCTTAGATATTTTTCAGCACCCTTTTGATCAGTTTCTTTTAAGTTGAGCTCAAGTGTCTCTATCAACTGCTGTTTCATATTTCCCAGCAGTTTTTTCTCCTCTTCCGAAAGCAGGGGTTCAAGAACCTGATATTGATATTCATGTGTGATTGGATTATATGCAACTCTGATGTAAGCATATGGCGGATTGACCGGATACATCTCTATCTCTTTGAAATTGCTTCCTTCAGGAGTAGCAAACTCAACGATAGGACCATGTATTGCGATATTGTAGTCCTCTTCAAGGTCTTCTTTATTAGAAATAAGGTCTATCAATCGCTGATGTAAGGGAACTTGTTTTTCTTCCTCCACCTTTGCTCCATACTCTACAGCAAGTTCCTTGCAATCGATAATGTTCTTTACTTTCTGTTCCCATCCGGTGTTTCCGTCAAAATCAATATTATGGTTTGCAATCAATTTAATATGATCATCTGCTAGACGAGATTTCAGATCGTCTGCAGTGCCAAAAGAAGAGTCATCATTGCTAATATCTGAAAGTAAAAGGTCAACAGCTTCTTCTGGTCCGGTATTTTTATTGTTTCCCTTAAGTGCAGGGGGAGGAACTTCACTCGCATTCCCGCTATGTTGGATTCCATCGGCAAGATCCATAGTATGACCTCTTATTTCTTAGACGGGGAGAAAGGCAACTTAGCACCTGCAAGCCGACTCTTTTCTGTTTTTTGCTTCTTTTGTCCTTTCATCTCTTCATCGGGCATCTTTATTCCACAGATCAATGCTGCAAATCTGTTAACTGCTATAGAGATCTCAGAATACGGGTATTTTGTAACTACCGGACTTTTTCCTACAATGCTGTTGTGCACACTTACATCATCAGGAAGTACTTCAAGTATTTTCAGATCAAGCGATTTTGCAAGCTTTTCCCTATATGGTTCATCGTGTACTGGCATAGTTCTGTTAAGTACCATACCTGTAACTTCTTTTCCTAATAATGCTGCAACTGTTTTCATCTTGGAGCCATCTGCAATAGAGGTTATTTCAGGTGTGAGTACCAGTAGAACTTCATTGCATAGCTCTATGGCAGTGGCAGTTATGTGGTTCATTCCCGTAGGAGTGTCAATAATTATAAATTCAAAATTTGGTGCAAGTTCAGCTATAACATCTTTAAGCTTGGATGGATCTGCCTTTTTGAAACCCTGTAAGGATATGCCACAGGGAAGGATCTTAAGACCATTAGGCCCGTCGCATAGTGTATCAGAGACATTTGCTTCATCGGCCAATGCTTCATGTAGTGTGATTTTTTTATTCTCCAACCCCAGCATAAGACCTATATTTGCCATGCCAAGGTCAGCATCGATCAAAAGAGTCTTTTTTGCAAGGCCGGCAAGTGCTACTGCCAGATTGACAGCAAATATGCTTTTACCAGTCCCTCCTTTCCCGGAAGTTATTGTGTATATTTTGGCAGCCATCTTCTTCACAACTTTGTTCATTGATTCTTACTTTTAGTTCAAACTTTATACAGAGAATTATGTAATATAAATATAAATAGATAACTATAAAATAAAGTATATTGAATTTCGCTCAAGCTATATACAGGAAATTCCATCCACAACATATGGAAAACAGTAGGTCAAGAGAAATTCGTCTATATCTTTATCATGCAGGACAGTGTGATCCTAAAAAGTGTACTGGTAAGAAAATGGTGCGCTTCAATCTCGCTCGCTTGGTGGAGAAAGTAAATGCTATTCCCAGAGGTTCTATTCTTCTTGATCCGATGGCTGAAAAAGCTCTTTCTCCAGCAGATAATGTAACAAAAGGTCTCACAGTGCTTGATTGCTCTTGGGAGCATGTAGAATCTGTTTTTCCCCAGTTACTCATGCTTGACCTGCAACATCGTGCTTTGCCTTTTCTTGTTGCAGGCAATCCGGTTAACTTTGGCCGCCCTTTTAAACTTACATCTGTGGAAGCTTTTGCTGCTTCTTTGTATATACTCGGATATAAGGAGCAAGCAGCTTCTATACTCTCCAAGTTCAATTGGGGCCATACTTTTCTGGAGCTTAACCACGAACCTCTGGAAGATTATTCTATGGCCAAGGACAGTAAGGACATACTTAAAATCCAGGCCGAATATATATGAAAGTGACCGATATTAGGGGGATAAATAGGGTATGGCAAAGATACAGGTAGGAGTAATAGGCGGCGGGGTTTATGACAATAAGACTGAGATGATAGCTGAAGAAATAGGCCGTGAACTGGCTTTGCGCGGTGTAGTTCTTATATGTGGAGGATTGGGAGGTGTGATGGAAGCATGTGCCAGAGGGGCTAAACGCCAAGGGGGAACTACTATAGGCATCCTGCCAGGTAATAGCCGTGAAGATGCTAACAGGTACATTGACCATCAAATAGTGACTAATATGGGGCATGCACGCAATGCCGTTATTGCTGCATCTTCTGACGCTTTGATTGCTGTAGGTGGAGAATACGGTACTCTTTCAGAAATTGCCATAGCCCTTAAAATGAGGAAGAGGGTTGTTGTTATTGAAAGCAAATGGGGAATTGAAGGGACTCTCAAAGCCACTGATCCCCAAGAGGCTGTAGATCTTGCATTAAATGCAATTTCATGAAAAAAGCAGCTTGAAACATATTTCCCCATTATTCATGTCAGATTTCAAGTTCTATCCCAATGGGGCAATGATCTGAACCCATTATATCTGGTAAGATAAAAGAAGACTTTATGTTATCCTTCAAATTATCACTGGCAAAGAAGTAATCTATTCTCCAGCCGACATTTCTTTCTCTTGCCCTTGTTTTCATGTCCCACCACGTGTACTGGCCGGGCTGATCATTGAAAATGCGTAAAGTGTCCAGATAGCCATGATCTATCATTTTGTCTATCCAGGCTCTTTCCTGAGGCAGGAATCCGGAAACTTTTTCATTCTCCTTTGGTCGTGCCAGGTCTATTTCTTTATGTGCTGTGTTCACATCTCCGCAAATGATGAGTTTCTTGCCCTGTGCTTTAAGAGCATCTAAGCGCTCCAGGAACATGTCATAAAATTCCATTTTAAAATCAAGCCTCTCCCGGGAGGCTTTACCATTAGGGAAATATACATTAAAAAGTATGAACTCCCCAAAATCAGAGGTTATAATCCTCCCCTCTGTCTCAAATTTTGTAGCTCCCAGCTCATAGCTAATCTCAAGGGGCTCAGTTTTGGTGTAAGTGGCCACTCCACTATATCCTTTTTTCTCTGCAGAAGATAAATATGCTTTGTATCCATTCACATGTCTTAGACTTGAAGGCAACTGGTCTTCCTGTGCTTTTGTTTCTTGCAGACAGAGAATATCTGGTTGATGTGTTGTGAAAATGTCCATAAATCCCTTTTTGTACGCAGCGCGAAGGCCATTGACATTCCATGAAAGTATCTTGATGCGGCTCATCTTTTATCCAGGTTCCATTGTACAGGTCGATATATAAACTGAACCTTTGAAAGCGATTTTTGTTATTTTCATGCAGTGGAAAAAATAAAAAAGCGAGTATGCAACATTTTATATTATATCAAATAAGCACGAATGTATTTCACGGCACAACTCCATATCTCTCGGATGTGCTGGGTGATTTGTTGTGAGAAAAAGTTTCATTTAATACGAACTATCAATCAAACGAAATTCTTAAATAATAATGAATATCATTTAGAATTGGATATTATCTATGTCTAAACAGAAATGCCTTAAAGGCAGGTACAGGTGGAATTGCAATGGATAACATAGGGGAAGCAGATATGAAATACACTAACCAGCGTGTGGAGATAATCGCTTTCCTGCGTGAACACAAAGGTCATCCTACAGTGGACGAAGTTTATGATGGTGTCAGAAAAAAACTGACTCGCATCAGCAAAGCTACAGTTTATAAAAACCTGAAGTTCCTTTCTCAGAAAGGGTTACTTGAGGAGGTGAATGTAAAAGGGGTCACAAGGTTTGAAGCGAATTTTGTACCACATCATCATCTGATCTGCAGAAAATGTGGAAAGATGGATGACTTTCAGTCAGAAGAATTGTTCGATTATTCAATGAAGATAGCCGAAGATATAGAAGGATTTAGTATTGATTCAATGAGCACTAATTTCTATGGGATATGTAAACAATGTAAGGAGGATACAATAAATGGATGAAGAAAGAGTAACTATGCCTTTAATAGGCGACGATGCACCGAAGTTCACAGCAAAGACCACAATGGGCGAGATCAAGTTCCCGGAAGATTACAAAGGTAAATGGGTAATCCTGTTCAGTCACCCTGCTGATTTTACACCGGTTTGTACCACCGAATTCATGACCTTTGCTTCCATGCAGGACGAATTCAAGGAACTCAACACAGAACTCATTGGTCTTTCCATCGATAGCATATATGCACACATTGCATGGCTTCGTACCATTAAAGAGAAGATCGAGTTCAAGGGAATGAAGAATGTGGAGGTCACTTTCCCTGTTATAGAAGACTTGAGGATGGACGTTGCCAAGAAGTTCGGAATGGTACAGCCCAACGCTTCCAATACACAGGCAGTAAGAGCAGTTTTCATGATTGACCCGAAAGCAAAGGTCAGAGCCGTTCTTTACTATCCTCTATCCAACGGCAGGAACATGGCTGAGATCAAGAGATTGCTCCTGGCTATGCAAAAATCAGATGCTGACGGAGTTGCAACTCCTGCCAACTGGCAACCCGGAGAAGATGTCATAATCCCACCACCAGGGTCATGCGGCGTTGCAAAAGAACGTGTTGAGAAGAAGGAAGAAGGCAAGTATTGCCTGGACTGGTTCATGTGCTTTAAAAAAGAATCTTAAGTAAGTCCCCTCATTTTAAACAGGAGTTGATAAAAATGGGAACTAAAGGAATAGAGATTCTTGGGATCAATGTCAATGAATTAGTAGCCGAACTGAACAGGGCATTAGCTGATGAATGGTTTGCCTACTACCAATATTGGGTAGGGGCAAAAGTTATCAAAGGGCCTATGAAGGAAGCAGCAGCAGCTGAGCTGATCCAACACGCAGCTGATGAGCTTAGACATGCAGATATGCTTGCCACCAGGATTATACAGCTTGGTGGAACACCAGTGCTGTCCCCTGCAGACTGGGACAAGCTTTCACACTGTGGTTATGACGCTCCCGAAGACTCCTTTGTAAAAAAGATCCTTGAGCAGAACATAAAAGGAGAACAATGTGCCATCCAGGTATACAACGGTATCCTTCAGATGGTCAAGGATAAAGACCCAGTGACCTACAACATAGTGCTGCAGATCCTCACTGACGAAATAGAGCACGAAGATGATCTGGAAGCTGTAATGGAAGATATCGAGCTTTTGCAGCGCAGAGATTGATACTCTAACGGCTCATGGCCATTAAAGGCCAGAGCCTTTTCTTTATCGTTGTTATAGGCTTTATGTCACTCTAGTTGAAAACATGGTTCAAAGTGTATAAATATTATTTGAATAGAATAAATATATAATTACAATTCGGATTTTTCGATATTGTGATAAATTAACAAATTGGTAAACAAATGAGGGATAAGAATGGTTGAGTTGCTTTTATTAAGCAGGCTTCAGTTTGCCCTGACAGTTGCATTCCATTTCCTATTTGTCCCCTTGACACTGGGACTTGCATTGTTAGTGGCTGGCATGGAGACGGTATATTACAAGAATAAAGATGAAACCTGGCGAAAGATGGCCGATTTCTGGGGCAGGATTTTCAAGATAAACTTCGCAATCGGTCTTGTTACAGGTCTTGCAATGACTTTCCAGTTCGGTACAAACTGGGGTGCTTATTCAGAGTTCATGGGTGATGTCTTTGGACCACCTTTAGCAGTGGAAGCATTATTGGCTTTCTTCCTTGAAGGCACTTTCTTTGGTGCATGGATATTCCTTGACCGCAATCGTCAGAAACTAAAGGCATTTTCTATGTGGATGGTCGCTCTGGGTACCAACATATCTGCATTGTGGATCATCACAGCAAACGGGTTTATGCAAAATCCCGTAGGCTATGAGATGGCTGTTGATGGGAGCAAAGTGATAATGACAGATTTCATTGCCCTTCTTACAAACAGTTATGTATGGTACATGCTGGTACATACTCTGCTTTCAGCATATCTGCTAACCGCGTTCCTGATAATGGGGATATGTGCATACCATTTCCTTAAAAAGAACAACAATGAAGTATTCAGGAAGTCTTTCAGCATAGCGGTTATCGTAGCATTAGTTACTGCAGTCATGCTTCCGGTCCTAGGTCACGGTTATGCACAATACGTTGTTGAGATCCAACCTGCAAAGGGAGCAGCAATGGATGCAGTATGGGAAACAGGATCCTCAGTACCCATGTATCTGATACAGGTGCCGGATGCAAGTACTGGTTCTAACAGTATCGAGTTACTGGGAATTCCAGGTTTTGCAAGTTTCCTGTATACTGGAAGTTTCAGTGGGACAATTACAGGACTTAACCAGCTACCTCAGGACGAATTGCCGCCTGTTGGAATGGTATTCTGGAGTTTCAAGTTGATGACAATGCTAGGCTTCCTTTTCATTGCAGAGGCTCTTGCGGGCTTATATCTACAAAAGTCAGGAAAGCTGTACATGTCAGATAAATATCTCAAGCTGCTGATGTGGTCTATTCCTCTTCCTTACATTGCCATTACTGCTGGATGGATTGTAGCTGAGGTAGGAAGGCAGCCTTGGATAGTATACGGGCTATTAAAAACAGCTAATGGTATATCATCAGTTCCGATTTCAGATGTGTTGGTGAGTATTCTGCTAATCAGCGGATTTTATCTTGCTCTGATAGTCTTTGAGATATACCTTATAAAGAAAACCGTGGTCAATGCCATAGGAGTTGAGTGAACATGTTAGATTTCCTAACTCGTGATATGCTTGCTGTAATCTGGTTTTTCCTGTGGTGTGTAATATGGGGAGTTTACTTCATTGTAGACTCATTTTCCCTTGGTGCAGGTCTTTTAACACCCTTTATTGCCGCAGATAAGGTGCAGAGGATACAGATCCAGAAATCTGTAGGTCCTTTCTGGGGTGGCAATGAAGTATGGCTCATCCTGGCTGCAGGAGGAACTTTTGCTGCATTCCCGCTGGTATTTTCCAAGATGTTTACGTTTCTGTACCTCCCGATGATGTTGCTGCTCATCGGTCTGATAGCAAGAGGCATTTCCGTGGAATATCTTCACAAGGATGACAGTCCTAAGATACAAAATGTCCTCATGTGGGGATGGTTCGTTGGAAGCCTTCTGATCTCTTTGGTTCTGGGAGTTGCCTTTGCAAACTTCTTCAAGGGGCTTGAAATAGCTGCCGGAGGAGTGTATGAAGGCACCCTTCTTGGACTGTTCGGTCCATATGCATTGATAGGCGGTATCTTGTTTGTGCTTATCAGTGTTACTTCAGGTGCTCTCTGGATTAAAGTCAAGACAGAAGGTGCCCTGGCTACAAAAGCAGGAGACACTGCAAAGAAGAGTACTATTGTTGTGCTTGTACTTTCCCTGGTCTATCTGGCATACTCGTTTGTTGGCATTGAGGGCTTTACAGCTAACTATTCGGCAACACCTGTTCTGTATGCACTGCCGGCTATCGCAGTTATAGCTCCAATCCTTGCTGTGGTTTTTGCAAAGCAGGAAAAGGCATTCATGGCGTTTTGCTGTAACCTTGGGACGATATTGTTCATTGTCGAGAGTGGACTTGTAAGCATATATCCAAACATGCTCAAGTCCTCCGTTGCCCTTGAATACGGAATAGATGTCTTTGAGGCTGCATCAAGCCAGATGACCTTGAGTATCATGTTGGGAGGAGCACTGGTATTTGTACCAATAGTGATTCTCTACCAGCTCTGGGTATATACTCTGTTCAAGGAAAAGATCAAAGAGACGGAACAGGTCGATTACTGATCTGTTTTCTTTCATCCTTTTTTATTCGAACGTAAAGGTTTAATAAGTCAGAAAAGAAGTATTTTCGTATGGGGCCTTTGCTGATCTTTTTACTTTCTCTGGTTGTTGTGCTTATACTGACAACCTATGTGCGCCTACATCCGTTCCTCAGTCTTGTGATAACCTCATTATTTGTAGGAATAATGGTTGGCAGACCTGAAGAAGCACTAAGTACCATATCTTCAGGCATGGGAAAGGTATTCTCCCAGTTTGCTATAATCATTACTGCTGGCAGCATCATAGGGCTGGTGCTGGAAAGAACAGGGCGTATGAATGTGATAGCTAATGACCTAATCCGGCTATCCAGAAAGCCGCTACTGGCCTTAAATATTCTGGGATTTCTGTTTGCTGTGCCTTTTATGTGTTCTATCCTTGCTTATGTGGTATTTTCCCCTCTGGCAAAGGATGTGAGCCGGAAATTAAATATTCCAACCGGAGTAGCTGCAACTTCACTCGTACTTGGAACACTAGCCTCCTTTGATATGGTATACCCTTCCCCTGTCATACTCAGTGCCGCAAACGAACTGAATGTTGATGTTGCTAAAGTATTCTTTATGGGATTAATGATATCCCTGCCGATGACATTTGTAGGCTATGTCTATGCATCCCGATCAGTAAAAATCAATGCATATCTCGATCTCATAAAAGCAATTTCCTTTGAGGAAAAACAGGTCAGCAGAGCTTCAGCATACATTCCCATCTGCCTGCCCATAGTGCTTATACTTGCAGGTGTTTTTGTATCTCATCCGGTGATCAGGTTTATAGGAGAACCTGATGTGGCATTGCTGATTGGTGTGCTATTGTGCCTGGCTTGGTCGCGATCATATGGGAAAGAACTGCATGAATGGGTGGAGAAAGCCATCAGGCGCAGTGGGATAGTGCTGTTGGATCTGTGTGGAGGTGGGGCACTCGGAGCTACATTTGCAATGACAGGAGCAGGTGAAGCATTGGGTAAACTGTTTTTAGATCTTGCTCTTCCCGCTCTGTTTATACCTTTTCTGGTGGCTGTGGCTGTACAGACCGTGCAAGGTTCCCGTGTGGTCACAATGCTGGTAGTACCTTCTCTGATAATGCCTATTCTTCCCCAACTTGGACTTCCACCGGAGATAAGTCTGCTGTCTATGGCATGTGGCACTTTTCTTTTCTCTCACGTCAACGATCCATTTTTCTGGATATTTAGAGATCTGTCAGAAATGGAAACCAGGGTAGCTCTTAGAGAATATACTTTTGGAGGCATCCTGATGGGGTTTACAGGCTTGCTGCTCCTTGGATGTTGTTATTTAATAGCATTTTAAAAATACCATGATAAACGAGCAAAAAATAAAAAAGATAAGACCAGGATAATTATCCGGTCTTAGTGGTGGTCATGATGTTCTTCTGCCTTCTGCTTTTGCCAGTTCTTGTCTGCTTCCTGCACAGAAGCAAGGCACTTCTTGCAGAGCATGACCGTATCCTCTTCCTGGCCTTTTGAGAAAGAAGGCCTGGAGATTTCTACAGGCTGTAGCTGTGCAATAGCTCCACACAGGTCACACTTTCCAGCAGTACCGCATGAGCTGGATGTTGCTGTCCTGTCAGCAGTCTCTTTTGCTGCCTTAAGGCATTGTTCACACAACCCTTTCCAGATGCCTTCTGGATATGAATGCTCAAAGCGGGGCATAAAAGCCCTTACAGGAACAACAGTGGGTATTGAAACGCCACATAAATCGCAATCTGCCATATTCTTTACCTCCTTAGATCAATACCTTTGCAGCTTCCATTGCCCAGTAGATGAACGGTTCTGACCAGAAACCAATTGCCAATACAAATATTGCTGCAATGACCATTGCAAATGTGTAAGGCTTTGGTTCTGCAATCTTTACTCCATCAGAAGGCAGGAAATACATGTATTTCACGACTCTGGCATAATAGAACAGTGAAATAGCACTGTTGAGGATTGCGATCACTGCCAGCCATACAAGTCCGGCTTCAATGGTAGATGCGAACAGAACAAACTTGCTCATATAACCTGCTGTAAGGGGTATACCTGCAAGTGCAAAGAGGAAAATGGTCATACAGAGAGCTGTTACTGGCATCCTTTTCCCAAGACCTCTGAAGTTATCAATGTGGTCAGGCATTTCTGCGTCCTTTTTCTCGGAAAGGACCATGTATGTAACCGCTGCGGTTGCAATAAATGCACCTGCTTTCATGAAACCATGAGACAGTGCATAGAGTATTGCACCTGCAAGAGCTGTCTTGCTCATAACCACAAAGGCCATGGTAATATAGCCTGCCTGGGCAACTGATGAGTATGCAAGCATCCTCTTGACACTTGTCTGTGAGAGAGCTACAACATTACCCAGGGTCATAGTGATAACCGCGAGTATAGCAAAGGCTGTAGTCCACTCAGCCTGCAAAGCAACAAGAGCGATCATGAAGACCTTGAAAGCTGCTACAAAGCCCATTTTCTTGGAGCCTGCTGCAAGCAGTGAGGACACGACCGAAGGAGAACCCTGGTAAGTATCCGGTGCCCACATGTGGAACGGTACAAGAGCTATCTTAAAGCCAAGACCGGCTATCATGAGAACCACAGACAATAAGCCCATCGGACTTCCAAGCAGTAAACTGATGTTTTCTGCAATTCCGGGGATGCTGGTGGTACCTGTCGCGCCATAGATAAATGATATACCAAAGAGCATCAAGGCTGCAGACAGTGATCCGATCATAAAGTACTTCATTGAAGCTTCGAGTGAAGCAGGATTCTTCTTCTCGAAACCTGCCAGAGCATATGTAGCAAGACTTGCCAGCTCAAAAGCAACGAACAATACCATGAGGTCATTGGCCGATGCTACGAACATCATGCCTGCTGTTGCGAAGATCATCAGGGAGTAGAACTCTTCTGTGTGTGAATTGCCTTCAGTGTACTTTATAGATGCAATAGATACCAGTAAAGCAACTGAAAGGAACACGATCTTGAAGAATTGAGACAATGCATCAAAGGAAAGAGTATCATTGAACAGCACGCCTTCGGTGCCGAGACTCATCACTACAAGCACAAGGGATGCAAGTATTCCCAGAGATGCAAGGTAACCCAGTATCTTCTTTGCTTTCGTACTAAGGAATAATCCGATGAGCAGGACTGCAAGTCCCGTTCCCACCAGAGTGAGTTCAGGTGTGAGTAAGGTAAGATCTGCCATTTCTCACACCCCCGCAACAGCCATCAGGCTGACCAGTTTTTCGGAGTTAGTTATCATCATATCCAGCACCGGACTGGGATGCAGTCCAAAGTAAAGTATGAGTATTGCGAGGACAGCCATTGAGAATGTCTTAGATGCAGAAATATCTTTCAAAGCACCAAACTTCTCATTGTATACACCGAACATCGCCCTCTGCATTGCCCACAGATGATATGCTGCTGTGATGATTATAGCCAGTATAGCTATGATCACATAAGTGGGCTGGTTGATGTAGGTGAATGTCAGGACCAAGAACTCGGCTATGAATCCTGTAAGTCCTGGAAGTCCCAGTGAGGCCATGAAAGCTACCATCATAATAACAGCAAGCTTTGGCATCTTTCTGGCAAGTCCTCCAAGGTCATTGATGATCCTAGTACCCGTGGCATTGTTGATAACTCCGCATGCCATGAACATAATGCTCATGATAAGTCCATGTGAGAACTGCTGGAACATAGCTCCGGATACGGATAGAGAAACAAGACCTGCAGCTCCCAGTGTCACATAACCCATGTGGCTTATACTGGAGTATGCTACCATGCGTTTGAGATCCTTCTGGGCCAGTGCAAGGAAAGCACCGTACAGAACGCTTACTGAACCAAGTAATGCCATGATGGTGATCATAAGATTCATGGATGGCGTAAAGGGCAGTAAGGGTAGTGTAACCCTGAACAATCCATAACCACCGATCTTAAGCAGGACGAAGAGCACACTGCCTGCAGTTGGTGCTTCAACGTATGCATCCGGTAGCCAGGAATGGAATGGGAATGAGGGAATCTTTACAAGGAAACCGAACAACAGTGCTACAAATATGAGGTCACGGGAGAGACTGTCACCTATGAACTGGAACTGTGAGAGCAGATGTTCGATGCCCATATTAGGAGTACCTGTCTGTTTCCATGCTGCGAAGTAGAGAGCAAAAATGCCGAGCAGCATTACAAGTGAACCAACGTGTGTGTAAATGAAGAACTTGATGGATGCCTTGTGTTTGGCAGGCCCTCCCCACATACTTACCATGAAGAAGAGTGGCACAAGAGTAAGTTCCCAGAACACGTAGAACAGGAAGAAATCAAGTGCTAAGAAAACACCTATGACTGCTCCCTGAGTTGCAAGGATCAGCGCATAGAATTTGTTGGCCTGTTGTTTATTATCATTCCATGTGAAGAGTATAAGGAATGGTATCACTATAGCGTTCAGCAGGACCAGTGGCATGGATATGCCATCTATACCCAGCTGATAGTGTATTCCCAGGCTTGGGACCCATTGGGCTAACTCCTGGAACTGCATCTCAGTTGTAGTACTATCAAAATTGAAGTACATGAACAGGGTCAGCACTAGTACCAGCACGGAAGATAACAGGGCAGAAGCCCTTGCTTGTTCTCTTGTCTTTGTGAATATAGTAAGTACTGCGAATAAAAGCGGGATCAGTACTATTGAAGATAGAATGGGTATTGCCATTTAGAATACCTCCAGGATCAGCTTGACAAGAATTATGAGCAAACTGACACCAGTTACTACCGAAGTGGCATAGTTTTGTACCACGCCGGTCTGAAGTTGTCTTAGACCATCTGAGGCATCAGTGAATATATTGCCGATAAAATTGATCAACCAGTCAAAGCCTCTGTCGATAGCTCTTCCAGCGAGTGCAAGACCTTCATATACAACCTTTACCGCCAAGAACTGTGTATAGATCGCATTCTGGTAGTATCTGTTGTAAAGCAGTTTGTACAGGGGATTCTTTCTGGAAACAACTTTTGACATATCAATTACACGCATGCCATAGATAAGGTATGATATCAGCAGACCTGCAACAGCCACGATAACAGGCATCCACAAAATCAGCAAAGGCTCGCCTTCTCCACCATGTGAAGCCAGATGATACTTCCCAATTTCGGCAAGAGCATGGATATCAACATTAACGAAATTGTTGGTAAATGTTTCTTCCAGGAATTTTCCGAAGCTTGTCTTAGTGAGTGCACCAAATATGAGTGCCAGAATACCCAGTATCATTAGAGGGATGGTCATCACAGATGGGGATTCGTGCCCTCCATAGTCGGTCCTTGGCTTACCGGTGAAGGTCATGAAGATCAATCTAAATATGTATATGGATGTAAGCAAGGCAGCTGTTATTGCAAATACATAGGGGAACCAGTTTTCTGTGGACTCGCCAAAGAGATATGCAGCTTCAATGATCGGATCCTTACTGAAGAACCCGCTGACACCTATGGAAGTTCCCGGAATACCAAAACCTGCCAGAGCCAGGGAAGCAATGAGCATTGTTGCGAAGGTGATGGGCATAACTTTTCTTACGCCGCCCATCTGCCTGATGTCCTGGGTTCCAATTGCATGAATTACACTACCAGCACACAGGAAGAGGAGTGCCTTGAAGAATGCATGGTTAATGAGGTGGAACAATGAGTCACCTACTGCTGTTACTCCGATGACTGCACCCATTCCGAGTCCCAGCATCATATATCCAAGCTGACTGATTGTGGAAAATGCCAGAACACGTTTTATATCGTTCATGACAAGCCCCATGGTTGCAGCAAAGAGTGCGGTGAACGCTCCAAGGTATGCAACTACTAACAATGATTGGGGAGCAGCAATGAACATGGGGAATGTTCTTGCGACCAGATATACACCGGCTGTAACCATTGTTGCTGCATGGATAAGTGCAGAAACAGTAGTTGGACCTTCCATTGCATCCGGAAGCCATACATGCAGAGGGAACTGACCTGATTTACCTACAGCACCCCCGAAGAAGAGCAGGGTAATAAGAGTCAGATGGCTTACCTGATATCCTAATATCTGTGTATTGAGAGCAGCTATTTCAGGTATGTGGCTGAAGATCTCATTGAACCTGAGAACATATACGCCTTCAGGGATGGAACCGTTGAATATCCTGAATATATCGGAGAAGAGCAAAATGATACCTGCAAGGAACATCACGTCACCAACCCTTGTGGTGAGGAAAGCCTTCTTTGCTGCGGAAGCTGCAGATGGTTTCTCGAACCAGAAGCCTATGAGCAGGTAAGAGCACAGTCCCACAAGTTCCCAGCAAATGAAGAACTGAAGGATGTTGTCGGACAAGATTACACCGAGCATTGCAGCTGTAAAGAGTGCTGTTTCTGCGAAGTATCTGGGCTGTCCTTTGTCATGGGACATGTAGCCAACAGCGTATATGTGGATAAGAAGGCTCACGAATGTCACCATTGAAAGCATCACAGCAGCCAGTGGATCTATTAGAATGCCCACATTCAGTATGGAAAACCAGTTGTAGGACTGGGAAACAACTTCCTCCGGGTTTTGCAACAGGTTCAGTGTGATCATCAATGAGATGACGAAAGAGGTAAAGATAGCAATTATGGGGATAATAGCTCCGCCTCTTGGCAGCTTCTTACCCAGGAAGAACGTCAGCACGAAAGCAAGTGCCGGCAATATAGGTATTAAATATGCCATGTTTTCTATTGCCATTTTTACCACCTCAATATGTTGAGTTTGTCGAGATTGATCATGTCCCTTACCCTATAGATAGACATCAGGATGGCAAAACCAATTGCTGCCTCAGCTGCTGCCAGAGCAATGGAGTATAAAGCAAATACCTGCCCTGTAAGGTCTCCGTTGTAGCTTGAGAAAGCCACAAGGTTGATATTGGCGGCGTTAAGCATAAGCTCCACGCACATAAGCATCCTGATACCGCTTTTCTGGGTCATAAACCCAAAAAGACCTATTGAGAATATGATGGCTGAGAGTGCAAGATAATAGAATAGTGGTATCATTTGGTACCATCTCCTTTTGCCATATAGATAGCTCCCATAAGGGAAGCCAACAAAACAATTGATAATATTTCAAAAGGTACGACAAAGTCAATAAAAATCAATCTGCCTATTCCCTGAATATTACTTTGATCCATCATATTCTGTGGGATCTGGTCTACAGTGTTCCATTGGGTAAAACCTACGGATATCACCACTATTGCAAGGAACAGGAATGCGATTATCATACCTGCTATACGCGGCCTAAAGAAGTTATATACTGCAGTAAGGACCTGCATAATGGTGAATTTCTTATTCAGCATCCTTATCACTTCCAAATTCCTTCTTCGTGAGCATGACCGCGAACATTATCAATACGCCAATAGCTCCAACGTACACCAGTACCTGAATGACTCCGAGGAACTGGGCATTCAACATAATGTACAAACCTGCTACAACGAACATTACCACTATTAGTGACAATGCAGATCTTACTATATCCTTCGCAGTTACTACGAACAAAGCGCAAGATATGGAAACTAGAGCCATAACAGCAAAGACCAGTATTTCCAGAGCATCTGCAATTATTGAGGTGTCCATCTGCTTACCTCCTTACCAGCTTCTTTTTCAGCATTTATGTCAACCTCTCTTGCCAGCATATCCGGCGTGAAGAGAAGGTCATTGTGTTCCCATCTAATGATACCCGTTAGGTATACTTTACTACTTGAGAGAGCTCCCTTAGGACACTGGTCTATGCACAGTCCACAGAAGAGGCAGTGACCCACATCAATTGATGGGAACCATCTTTTCTTGTCGCTTTTTGGACCGGTCCGGGCTTTCACTATCTTTATTGCATTGTTGGGACAGGTATTAGCACATATCCCACAACCTATGCACTTGCTTTTATCCAGTTTCTGTAATCCCCTAAACCTATCTGCGAGCCTGGTCGGTTCTTCAGGACACATTCTGGTTACAGCGGGTGCGAAATATATACTTTTTAAAGCCTTCTTAATATTTTTTATAACCATATTGTCACACTCCCAGCAGAACCAGTGCTATAACCCATCCCAGATTCAGCAAAGATAGGGGTAGCAGTTTCTTCCAGCTCAAGTCTACAACCTGGTCGATTCTGAATCTTGGAACGGCCCATCTGATCATGATTATAGTCAGAATAACGAGCGACACCTTACCAAGGAAGAACGCTGTGGGAAGGATTATTCCAAGCAACATATTAGAAGTGAGTACTGTAGGCAGGTTCCATCCGCCCAGGAACAATAAGACAACAAGCATGGACCCAAGCATCATGTGAATATACTCGGCAAAGAAACCAAGACCAAACCTCATACCGGTATACTCTGTGATCCATCCTGCAATGAGTTCTTCCTCAGACTCGTTCTGGTCAAATGGAAGACGTCCCATATCAGCCATAAGAGCGATAAAGAACACTACAAATCCGATGGGCTGCTTGATAATGAACCACAGGGGATTCTGAGCCTGAGCAATGTCTATAATATTCAAAGATCCTGCCATAATAGCCACACTTACAACACAAATTCCCAGGGGAACTTCATAACCGATCATGCGTGCGAAGTTCCTGAATGCGCCTAGCAGGGAATACTTGTTGTTAGAACTATAGGCTATCATGAAAATACCTATAACGGAAACAGCGGAAACTGCTTCAATGTAAAGAACACTGATATCCATATCAGTTGCAGCTATTGGGTAGGTGTCTCCATTTATAATCACTGCACCAAAAGGAATGGCAACGAGCATCAGGAAAATAGATCCCATCAGAACCATCGGCCCAAAGACAAAGAGCAATTTGTCAGCATTGGCAGGTATAATATCTTCCTTGGTGAGCAGTTTAATTGCATCTGCAACCAACTGGAATATTCCATGGGGGCCAACTCTGCTTGGGCCAAGACGCTGCTGGACGTCAGCGGCGAGTTTACGTTCAAACCAAACAACTAGCATTGCACCCATGAATATGGCGCCCATAAGACAAAGTCCCAGAATACCACGTAGCCAGGGATTGAAAAGAATTTCTGTTAACTCCATCATGATCACCTGTCAACCTCACTTGTACATGTGTCCATGCTTCCGGCGATTGCCACAATATCGGCAACATTGACCCCTTTAAGAAGTGGAGGTAATGTCTGCAATGTGGGATATACCGGTCCTCTGATCTTTACACGGTATGGTTTATCGGAGCCGTCAGAAACCATGTAAAATCCCATTTCACCTCTTGGGTCTTCCACACGGTGGAATACTTCTCCGGCTGGCACTCTCATAACAGGTGACCTGCGGCCATAGGCAGTACCTTCAGGGAAAAGAGGACCATTAGGTATCTGATCAAGGCATTGTTCTATTATATACATGCTTTCGCGCATCTCATCAAGACGCACCTGAACTCTTGCGAACACGTCGCCTGCAGTCTGAGTACATACTTTGAAATCCAGATCCTTATATACTAAATAGGGTTCTGCCTTACGGATATCAAAAGCAACTCCTGTTGCACGAAGCGGCGGACCGGATACTCCGATATCCTTTGCGGCCTCGGCCTGAAGTACGCCGATGCCTACAGTCCTTCCCTTGTAAATGGTATCTGTGCTGTACATATCCTCATAAGAATCAATGGCTTTTCTCAGGTTTGCAAAAACATGCTTGACATCTTCCTTCAATCCTTCTGGAAGATCATCCTTTACACCGCCAAAACGCAGGAATGAATGTGTGACACGTGCTCCGGTTACAGAGTCCATAATGCTCATCACATCTTCTCTTTCCTTGATGGTGTACATGAACATGCTCACAAAGCCAACGAAAGAGGCATATTCTCCCATACCTAGCAGATGACTCTGTATTCTGGAAAGCTCTTCCATGATAACACGGATATATTGTGCTCTCTGGGGTACTTCAATCCCTGCAAGCTTTTCCACACAGCCAACATATGCTTCTTCATTGGTCAGTGCCGCAAGGTAGCATATCCTGTCTACAATAGTTATGCCCTGCAGGTAAGTCTTGCTTTCAAGTATTTTCTCGATCCCTTTGTGGATATATCCCATCTCTACCTCGGAATCCACTACTGTCTCTCCTCTCAATTTTGCATTGAGTCTGAAGGGACCCGGCATCATTGGATGTTGTGGTCCAAGGTGAACTATCATTTCAGAAGGTCCAACTGTATTATCCATAGTAAAACCTCATACCAGATTCCTGGCTGTTTTGTTGGGGAAACCTTTGTAATCTTTTCTGAGCGGCCATTCGCCTAGCATTTCCCGAGGAAGTACAAGAGGCCGCAGGTCCGGATGATTGAGATACTTTACGCCGAATAGTTCGTATGTCTCTCTCTCATACCAATTAGCATTCCAGTATACAGGAACGACAGATTCAATTTCAGGATTATCCCTTGGTAATATTGCTTTTAGTGTAAGGACTACCGGATGGTCGTAAGAACCAATTACATAAACAACTTCGATTTCATTCCTGTTAGGGTAGTCAACAGCGAATTCACAACAGAGGTGTCCAAAAGAAAGTTTGTCCTTAAGGTACCTGCATATATCCTTTACATTTTCCGGCTTCACTTTAGCAATGATCCTTATATCAGATTCAACACTTACATCGTAGATAGTGCCTGTGAATTGACTGGAAAGTGAATCAATCATTGTTTTAGCATCCATTGCATCACCTCAATATTCAGTACCTTTGTCCTTCTTTGCAGCTATCTTCTGTTGCAATTCAACAAATGCCTGGATCAGGGCCTCACATCTTGGTGGACATCCAGGAACATAAACATCTACCGGAAATATCTCATCTATGTTCTGAGCTGTGCTGTAAGATTCATAGAACGGGCCGCCACTAATGGCACAATCGCCAAAACAAATAACCCATTTTGGGGCTGGCATTTGGTCCCATATTCTTTGTAGTGCAGGGAGATATTTTTTTGTCACATATCCACTGATGATTAGTACATCGGCATGTCTTGGAGAGTTCCTTGGAATGATTCCAAAGCGGTCTGTGTCATAGTGTGCCATACCTGTTGAAAGCAATTCCACACCACAACAACCCATAGCATTTACTGTGAACCAGAGAGAATTCTTACGTCCCCAGTTAATTAAGTCCTGGGCTTTTGTTTTCTTTAAGAAGTCACTGATAGCACTGCTGCTTGTTGTCATGACACCAGGAATCTCTTCGGGCATGTCCTCTTTATTGTTGGGAGTAACTGCCTTTACTTCTGCCATTTAAGAGCCTCCTTTTTAATGAGGTATAGGTATCCAAACAGTACTACAAAAATAAAAATCAACATCTCAATGGTTGCTATAGTCGTTATGTTGGGTTCTTTGAAAATAGTAGCCCATGGGTACAAGAAAAGAACCTCAATATCAAACAAGACAAATGCAATGGCGTACAAATAATACTCAACATTGAATTGGATCCTTGCATTTCCTATTGGAACAGAACCCGCTTCGTATGTCTCATATTTCGCAAGTGATTTACTCCTTGGACTTAGCTGCTTTACAAGAAGCATAGTCATAGGAGGCATCAATAGCGCCACTACAAGAATTATCGCAACCGGTATATAACTGTATATTATGTTGCTAGTATCGATTATTCCTGACATAGTGTGATTCACCTGAAGAATTTGATTATAAAAGGTTACTTGTATACATTACTTTTAATGATAACTAGTATAATGTAACCTAATTTTCAAGAATGTAATTCCAGAATACGTGATGGGTTATTAATTTTTTGTTGCGGACAAGTTCCACTACGCCACCATATAATTATATTAAAGAAATTTGATAATATTATATTGGTTAATAATTATAGATAGGACATATTGATGTCGGTTAATAATTATAGATTCTACCAATTGATACACAAAAATCCAGTAAAAACTGGATAATTTTCTCATTGTAACTGTGGTGAATAATACTTCTTAATGACAGTATTACATTCAGAACAAGAGACAACCATCCAGTCTCCCAGATCTGTCCGAACATATTTCTCAAATATAGAAGCTCCGCATTGAGGGCACAGATAATAGTCCTTAAAATAGTAATGGTAGAAATGGGGTGTTGTTTCAAGCCATTTAAGTACTATCTGCATATGCTCAAAATATTTTTGCTTAAGAGGAGCGGAATTTGTTTCAAGAGCACCCTGCACGCGAGTAACTACTTGTTTTGTGTGACTTCCGGATTTATCTGTGAGTTTTTTGTAGTCTGATATATATTTTATCGTATGGTCAATATACTGCAGATAAGCTTTGTGCGCCTTAGGTTCTCTTTTCCATATAGTACGTATGAAATATTCGCCCATCACATCTTCCATTATATCTGCACACGTAGTACAGATATTATAGTCCTTATAATAACGAAAATCCTGCTCGCCACCACAGATTTCGCATGTGTCCACTGTCTCATCCCCTTTAATCTCAAAGTGCTCAAGTGATAGGTATGGGTTTCATAGCTTCCCGCGTGAACATTATGGGAAATATATTCAGCACTGCAATGAGGTCTCCTTTATGCACTCTTCCGGATTCTTGCCCTAACACATAAGCGTATGTGATGATGCGTTCATTATCTACAGGTTTAGTACCACCCTCAGTACCTACTTTAATTAGAGAAACTATCGCATGATGTGTGAATGTGCAAGGAATAGCGATCGTATCCGGCTCTATCCTGATCTCCTCAACGCGCAACTTTTTGAATTCGCCTGCCCGCATTTCCATGTCCTCGGCAGCTATCACCATTTCCCACTTTGCTCGTGTGGCAATTGTGAATTCATATGTCGCAGCTTTTATTGTCTTACAGTTGAGGTCGCCGTTTTCTCGAGAAACAACTTGGACTATTGCTTGCTTCATTTCATCACCACAAGTAGTTGGGCTATCCCGCTACATATAGATTTCGAGCAATCAACATTAATAATCGTTATGTTGCTCGACGCCTAACTATTTGGGTAGAACAAGTAAGAAAGGCTTATCTTTTTGACAGAACACAAGTCTTCTCTTTATGGCATTTTGTAGTAAGCAAACTGTTTGATTCAATTACGCCATCTATATTGTTGAGTATATGAAGAACATTTTCTTTTAATGAATGTATGTCACATGTTCTTACCTTTAAGAAAAGATCATAAGGTTCCAAAAGTTCGTAGATCTCCAATATATCATTGATATTCTTCAGTTTATTGATCACGTTTATCCTTTTATTCTGCTCTATCCGAAGACCTATATAGGTCGTTACATTCAGCCCAACGCTAACAGGGTCTACCAGGACAGTGAATTGTCTGACTATTCCATTACTCTGAAGTTTTTCAATTCTTTTATGAACAGTAGATGTAGCAAGTCCAAGATCGTTTGCAATCTCAGTGCTATGGGTCCTGGAATTTTGGGTGAGATGTTCTAAGATAGCAAAGTCTATATCATCCATATTATTATATTTATAATTTCATAGTATATGATATTTTTCTTTCATTTTGATTATTACAGTCAATTTGATGTTATTAGTAAAAATAATGTGAAAATATCAGAGATGAGAATACTAATAAAGACAACAATGTTTTTGTTTATTGAATGCTTTTATAGTGCATAAACGGTGGATAGCCAATGAAAATTGATGAAAGATGTGTTGGATGTGGCCAATGTACTGCCTTTTGTCCAAAAAATGCTATTATTGTCAAAGGAATTGCCCGGATTACTACTGATTGTATCCAGTGCAAAATATGTATGGCCTACTGTCCGATGAAAGCTATCGAGGAAAGTGCATGAAGGTTTTAGTTATCGGTTCAGGACTTGGCGGTCTTCTCAGTGCTGCATGGCTCTCACGGGAAGGCCATGAAGTTGATGTTTTTGAGAGGCTTCCAATTATAGGTGGAAGATTCACCAACATAGAGTACAAAGGATTTCAGCTATCTACTGGTGCTTTACATATGATACCTCATGGTCCGACCGGACCACTGGGCACCCTGCTAAAGGATCTCGAAGCAGATGTCAAGATAGTAAGGTCCCGTCCCATGACCACTATTCGTATTCCAACAGAAAAAGATGCTATGGATTACACACACGGTTTTCAGGACATAGAGTTCCATGATTTCAGAAAACACTTTTCTCTGCTTAACAGGATTAAGCTTGCAATTCTTATAACCACCACACGTACCTTTCCTCCTAAAAGTGGTTCTATGGCCCACTGGTGTTCAAAGAACCTAAATCAAGATTGGGCTCTAAAACTCGCTGATTCTTTTTGTGGTTGGGCACTAAGCTTGAAAGCTGAAAATGTACCAGCCACAGAAGTCTTTGAAATAATAGAAAATATGTACAGATATAGTGGCCCTGGAATTCCTGTGGGGGGTTGTCAAGCAGTAACAGAAGCCCTGATTAATATAATCAGCTCTCATGGGAATAAGATACATACATCCACTGAGGTCACACAGATTCTTGTGGAGAATAACAAGGCTGTGGGATTGGTGGCCGATGGAAATGAGTATCGAGCTGATCTTGTAATAAGCGATATAGGTCATTTGGAAACAAGCAGGCTATACGATACCAATGCTCTGGATACAAGTGCAGCAAGCTACTTTACAGCCATCCGAAAACTCAGACCTTCTGCCGGTGTTAAGATCTGCCTTGCATCAAACGAACCTCTTATAGAACATACTGGCGTGCTTCTGACACCTTACGCCCAGCGGATAAATGGCATTGATGAGGTGACAAATGTTGATCCATCTCTTGCTCCTGCCGGTAAACACCTTATAATGGCTCATCAGTGTGTACAATGGGAAAATATCGGTAGGCTGGAGGAAGAGATCGATCTTGGATTACGTGATCTCTCAGAGATCTTTGCAGGTAAGGAATATGAAGTTCTTCTCATACAGTCATATTCCGGAGAATGGCCTGTAAATCGTTCATCTTCCGGCAGCGATTTGAGCAATCGAACTCCCATCGAAGGTCTATATGTAGTTGGAGACGGCGCAAAAGGCAAAGGTGGCATAGAAGTTGATGGTATTGCATTGGGTGTGAGAACTGCCATAAATGACATTCTAAATTCCAACTGATCGATAGATTAAATTTAAGGTATTCCATATAGTTCAGTGAAAGCATATGAAAGATTTTGTTACATTTTCTCGTAATGTTTTTGTACCTGTGACTAACGTATGCAGAAACAGGTGTGGGTATTGTACATTCAGGCGCGAGCCGGATGAGCCAGGTTCATGCTTCATGTCACCTGAGGACATTATTCCAATACTCAAAGAAGGAAAAAAAGCAGGTTGCACTGAGGTGCTTTTTACATTCGGGGAATATGCAGATGAAATACCTGAATACAAAAAATGGCTTGAAGAGCTGGGTTTTTCTTCCAACGTTGAGTATGTGATACACCTTTGCAAACTGGCAATAAAGGTCGGCCTTCTGCCACACACGAATGCTGGTGTTCTTAACTATACGGAACTTGAAGCCTTAAAACCGTGGAACGCAAGTATGGGTCTTATGCTGGAAACCACAGGTAAGGTAGCAGCTCATCTTAATTGTCCTGGGAAACATCCTGATGTCAGGATCAAAACCATCAAATATGCCGGGGAACTGCAAATACCTTTTACAACTGGTATACTTGTTGGCATCGGCGAGACCTTAGACGATCGAATTGACTCATTGCAATGTATCTCTAGTCTGCATAAAGAATATGGTCATATCCAGGAAGTCATAGTCCAGAACTTCATACCAAAACCCGGAACTTTCATGGAGAACCATTCGTCTCCAACCATAGAGGACATGATGCAGATAGTTTCTATTGCAAGGGAGATACTACCTGCTGATATAGCTATACAGGTTGCTCCAAATTTAATAGACCCATATTTACTCGTCAAATATGGGGCTACAGATCTAGGCGGCATATCTCCCACAACCATTGATTGGATCAACCCTGAAACAGAGTGGCCTTCAGTGGAAAAATTGCAAGAGATGCTCAGAGATATATCTTTAAGAGAGCGTTTGCCTATTTATCCCGCTTACATTAAAAAAGGATGGTATAGTCAGAACTTGAAGTCACTTCTAAAATCCATGATTGATAATGATGGTTACAGAAGACTGTGAGGTTTAATGCTATCGTATTTAGATAATGCTTTATATTTTGAATTAATTGAGCATACTATTCCAACAGACTAGTTTGGTCATATCATGATGTCGAAAATTGATGAAGAGCTGGTGGAAAGAGCGTACAACGGAAAAACCAGCAGCGAAGATGCGCTCTTGCTTCTGGATGCTGAACCTTTTGAACTTTTCAGGTTTGCTGACAACTTGCGCTACGAAGCCGTTGGTGATCTTACTACCTATGTAGTGAACCGGAACATTAACTTTACTAATCGTTGTATAGGTAGATGCGGTTTTTGTGCATTTAAAAAGGACGAAGGATACATCCTGAAAACAGAAGAAATACTTGCCAAGGTGGAAGAAGCCCACAAGGCTGGAGCAACTGAGGTATGTATCCAGGGTGGCCTCTTGCCGAATGCCGGCCTTGATTTATACACCGGCATCTTAGAAGCGGTTAAAGAAGAATATCCATCTATTCACATCCATGCATTTTCCCCGATGGAAGTTTATCATGCCTCAAGGACCAGTGACCGGAGTGTCAAGCAGGTGTTACATGAACTGAAAAAATCAGGTCTTGGAACCATGCCAGGCACTGCCGCTGAGATTCTTTGTGACCATGTGAGAAAAGAACTTTGTCCAGGTAAACTTCTAACTGCAGAATGGGTAGATGTGGTTACATCGGCTCACAAAACAGGCATCCGTACGACTGCTACCATGATGTACGGGCATATCGAATCCTGGCATGATAGAATAGAACATATGATGGTCGTGAGGGATGTCCAGAAAGAAACAGGCGGTATCACTGAATTTGTACCTCTGCCTTTCATGCCCTATAATAATCCTGTCGGAGAAAAGATGATCCAAGAAGGTCGTTATGCTACTACTGGCATTGATGATCTGAAGGTATATGCTCTTTCCCGCATAATCTTCCATAAACACATTAATAATATTCAGGCAAGTTGGGTCAAACTAGGCAAAAAACTATCACAGGTAGCTCTCTATTGTGGAGCAAATGATCTGGGGGGTACACTCATGGAAGAAAGTATCTCTACCGCAGCTGGTGCAAATAATGGTTCTTCAATTTCTACACAGGAACTTGAATGGATTATCAAAGGGGCAAGCAGAATTCCAAAGCAGAGGACCACTCTATACGAGATAGATAATATCAAAAACGAGTCTTTTGGCAATGGTCCCCGTGAGGCTGGCAATGCTACCATTTATTCCTGAGGATATTAGGGAAAGGGCTTATCAGGGAGAAATTACCCTGAAAGATGCCCTGGAACTTGTAGAAGTATTCCCTCTGGCGCTTTTCAATTTTGCAGACGAACTGCGTTCAAACACAGTAGGTGATGTTGTAACTTATGTGGTGAACCGGAATATCTACATTACTAATATGTGTAAAGGAGATTGTGGGTTTTGCGCTTATCGAGCTGAAAAGGGATTTATACTTGATATGAATCAGATCCTTGAACAGGTAGCAGAGGCAAGTGATGCTGGTGCAGTGGAAGTATGTATCCAGGGTGGCTTCCTGCCACAGCTTGATATTGATTATTATACTTCGGTTGTAGAGAACATCAAAGAAGCATTCCCAAGGATGAGCATACACGGTTTTTCTCCCATGGAGATCTTCTATGCATGCAAGACCACAGGAGTTTCCGCTGAAAAAGCTTTTGTAAGGCTTAAAGCAGCGGGTCTTGATACTCTTACAGGCACTTCTGCAGAGATACTGTCTGACAGAGTGCGTAAGATCATATGTCCCGGAAAACTGAGCACAGATCAATGGGTAAGTACCATAATGGCTGCTCATCAGGTGGGACTTAGGACAAACTCAACTATAATGTATGGCCATGTGGAAACCTTTGAAGAACGTATGAACCATCTTTTCATTCTTCGTTCCATACAGCAAAAGACAGGTGGTTTCACGGAACTGGTCCCTATGTCTTTCATGCCTTATAACAATCCTGTTGGTGAGAATATGCTCTCACAAGGCAAGTTCATGACAATGGGCATTGAAGACCTGCGTTTCTATGCTATGGCAAGAATAATTCTTAATGGCCACATCAATAATATTCAGTCAAGCTGGGTCAAACTTGGAAAGAAGCTTTGTCAGGTAGCTTTGCATTGCGGAGCCAATGATCTTGGCGGTACGCTTATGGAAGATAAGATCTCCACGGCTTCCGGAAGCACTAATGGGGAATATGTTCCACCGGCTGAGATCGAATGGATTATCAGATCTTCCGGCAGAATTCCTAAACAAAGAAATGCGCTTTATGAAGGAGTATAAATGCGCGCTGTCATCCCATACAAAAAAGAAAATGCAAAATCCCGGCTTTCTCCGATTCTCAGCCGGATAGAAAGGGAACAATTTGTAGAGTTGATGTTGAGGGATGTAGTATTCTCTTTACGAGAGGCAGGTGTCAATAATATAGATATCCTTGCAACATCTGAATATAGGTCACTCACTGATCTTAATGTTAATATTGTGATCGATCCTAATGATCTGAACGAATCAATCAATCAATATCTTGAAAAAATGGATCAACCAGTGCTTATAATAATGGCAGACCTTCCTCTTGCCAGATCCGAGCAAGTGAAAAACATAATTTCTTCCAGCGAAGATGTGGTGATCGTACCTGGAAAAGGTGGCGGGACGAATGTACTCTTCATAAAGAACCCATCCAGGTTTCATGTTCAATATTATGGCATGAGTTTCTGTAACCATTGTGCGATAGCTAAAGACATGCAGCAGTCTTTGAGGATATATGATTCCTTCCTACTGAGCACAGATATCGATGAGCCACATGATATTGTTGAGATTCTTCTGCACGGACACGGATTTTCCCTTGAATATGCACAGGAGAAGTTTGAGCTGGAAAGTGGCAGAGCACGTGTAAAGCTTACCAGTATTCAGTGAACATGAAGTAGCTTCAGCTATATGCGACAAATATAAAACTAAATACACTATTAGGATACGTTAAGTTATGCGATCTCAAATTTATAGGTGATAATTGTGTCCATTGAAGTGAACAGGTATAAATGTGGGTATTGTGGTGCATGTGTGGGTGTGTGTCCAGCAGGGGCCTTGGAACTTGTGGAGACATGGATAGAAGTGGATAAGAACTGTTCCAGTTGCGGTATATGCGCTAAGATCTGCCCGGTAGGAGCTCTCAGGGTGGTAAGATGAAAGATTATTATGATGTAATTGTAGTAGGTGCCGGGCCGGCTGGGTCCATAGCAGCAAAGGTTGCAGCCGAGAAGGGGCTTAGCGTATTATTGATAGAAAAACGTCAGGAGATCGGTGATCCGGTAAGGTGTGCGGAAGGTGTAAGCAAACTAGCCCTGAAAAAACATATCGAACCTGATCCAAGATGGATATGTGCTGATATGAAGGGGTCCAGGATATTCTCTCCAGACGGTACGAGTATACATATGGCCGAAGAAATAGCTGGCGGAGAGGTTGGTTATGTCTTGGAAAGAAAGATATTTGACAGGGCATTGGCCTATGAAAGTGCTAAGGCAGGAGCCGAGGTCATGGTCAAGACCAGAGCTACCGGACTCATAATTGAAAAAGGATATGTGTGTGGTATAAAGGCCATGCATCTTGGACAAGAGTATGAGATCAGGTCAAAGATTGTAATTGGTGCTGATGGCATAGAGTCCAAGGTAGGCAGATGGGCAGGTATTGATACTTCTTTAAAGCCTTCGGATATGGAGACATGTGTGCAGTATCTTATGA
>DAKU01000037.1 GCA_002508425.1 Methanosarcinaceae archaeon UBA470 | reverse complement strand
GCAAGCAGTTTTACCAGGAATGACAGTCATTACCTGGCCGTCAAAACCTCGGATTCCTCCATGCACAAGAGGGATACCGGTCTGTAAAGCCGCATTATTGAGCAAATATCTCGCAGAGAAATTGTCAAGTGCATCCACAATGATGTCAGCATCTTTTACGAGTTCCAGGACATTCTCTCCAGTGATGGTCACATGCCTGGCAATGACATTGATATCAGGATTTATATCCCGGATCTTTTCTTGGATTGACAGCACTTTTGGTTTTCCAATGTCCTTTTCCCAGTGAAGCACCTGCCGATTCAGATTCGTCTGCTCCACAACATCACGATCGGCAATATCAATGCAACCAACACCGGCAACTGCAAGATAAAGTGCTATGGGGCAACCCAATCCACCCCCTCCGGCAATGAATACACGAGATCTTTTCAACCGTTCCTGCCCTTCTTCATTGAACATCATTATTTGGCGCTGGTATCGCTGCAATTCCTGTTCACTAAGCAAGGTTTCATTCCTCTTTGAATTACTTTCAGATTCCAATTAATTCACAATCGTGAACATATTTCAAGGGTTTAAACTTTGTGGTGAATATGGCCTCCATTGCATCAGTAGATGCGACCGAGGGCCTCCCTGATAGTAGCAATGAACTCTTTTGTTTCACGTTGTACATCATCACTGCATACCACTGCGGATATTGCTACTAGGCTATCAGCACCATTTTCAATTACTACCTTGCAATTCTCTTTGTTTATTCCGCCTATGGCAACTATTGGGATATTGATCGCATTTTTAACATCCATTATCCTTTCAGTGCCAATGCCCTTTCCTGCATCACTTTTAGTGGCTGTGTCGAATATAGGGCTGAGCCCTACGTAATCGGCACCACTGTTTTCAGCTTCTATAGCCTCATCAATGTCATGGACAGTTAGACCTATGATCTTGTCAGCACCAAGGATCTCTCTTGCAACATCTATTGGCATATCATCTTGACCAATGTGCACTCCATCTGCATCCACTGCTAAAGCAACATCTATCCTGTCATTGACCAGAAATATAGCATCATCACCGCATATTGCCTTGATCTGCAATGCTTCTGAGATCATCTCTTTTGTGCTCTTCTTTTTCTCTCTGTACTGCACAATTTTACACCCGGATACGACTGCATCCTGCACATCGGATAAAGTCCCTTTCTTTGATAGACCAGAGTCGGTCACAAGATAAAAGTCGATCTCCATTAACATTTCTCTTTTAGCGACCATAGGTCTTTCCTCGATCAATTCAGCATTCTTCGAAATTCAGCATTTTTTCTGCTTTCTCATCAGAGAGATTGAATGCTTCGTCATATAAGTTTACCTTGAAGCTTCCCGGCCCACGTGAGATCGCGGCTGCAAGTTCGCCTGCGATCCCAAAATAACATAGTGCGTCTTTTGATGCATCGCAATGATTTGGATTAACGGCAGCAAATGAACCTATCACTGAAGCAGCCATGCATCCTGTTCCAACAATGGACCCCATTTGATCATGGCCGTTCTTGACAACGAATGTTTTTTTGCCATCGCTTATAATATCTTCTTTTCCTGTCATGACAACAGTACAGGACTTTGATATTGCAAGCTCTTGTGCGATTTGCCTGGGATCGGCATTAATAGAAGTTGCCTCGACACCTTTTGTCTGAGCTTTTTCACCTGCAAGCTTCGCTATTTCGGAATAATTGCCTTTGATTATATCAACATGAACAGAATCTATAATCTTTGCAGCCATATAATCTCTGAACTTGGTAGCGCCTACACCAACTGCATCAAGTACGATGGGTATCTTTTTCTCGTTTGCAGCTTTTGCGGAAAGGATCATCGCATCAATGAGCTCATTTGTTAATGTCCCTATGTTAAGTACAAGGGCAGATGAGATACGTGTCATATCCGCACATTCATCAGGTGCATGTGCCATTACAGGTAGAGCACCGAAGGTGCGTGTGATATTTGCGCAATCATAGATCGTAACCCAATTTGTGATATGGTGTATCAGTGGTTTTGTTTCCTTTATTTTTTTTAGAGTTCCCTGCATTATTACTCCTCTGTGCACGCTTAAGGCGCTCTTAGTACATTAATGTCATTTTATTTTATTTTAGTGTAGAAATGTGTGTCCATTATGGAGAGGTAGATTACTAACTTTCTGTTGATTGGAAGCTATGCACAGGGATCGTAAACGTAAATGTACTGCCTTTACCAAGTTCACTTTCTACCCATATCTGTCCTCCATGAAGAACAACTAGTTTCTTAGCAAGTGCGAGCCCAAGACCTGTTCCTTCATATTTTTTGGATACTGATGAATCAAGCTGGCTGAAAGGTTTGAATAGCTTTTCCTGATCCTTTTTCGAAATTCCGACACCTGTATCTTGTATAGATATGTATACCATATCCCTATCCATTTTTGCTCTAAGAATCACAAGACCTCGATCCTCAGTGAACTTGATGGCATTACCGATCAAATTGTATAATACTTGATTGATCTTTCCTTTATCTACCTCTACGTAGAAAGGATTGGATTCTAGACTAATCTTTAACGCGATTCCTTTTTTAGCTGCAAGGGATTGCATGTTATCTAACATCTCTTTCAGAAGGCTTTCCATAGACAAAATTTCGGTATGCAGTTGAGCCTTTCCAGCTTCTACTTTAGAGATGTCCAGAATATCGTTGATTATGTTTAGCAGATGCTTTCCACTACTTGATATATTCTTTAAATATCTGGTCTGTTTTTCATTCAGATCGCCGGTGTATCCTTCAAGAAGCACATCTGAAAAACCAATTATAGAGTTTAAAGGGGTTCTTAGCTCATGGCTCATGTTGGCAAGAAACTCGCTCTTCGCTCTGTTAGCTGCTTCTGAATCTAATTTTGCATTCCTCAGATCCGTTATGTCAACTCCATATTCTACAGCACCTATCACGTTGCCGAGATCATCTTTAATTGCAGAAACAAAGATCTGAAAAGCTCTTCCTGTTCTAATTTCACGCATATCATTTGGTGATGTCTCATAAAGCAGTGTTTTTCCGGTCGAAAGAACTTCTTTTATTTTACACCATGGACACGGAGAAGATCTTTGTATAAATACTTCGTAGCATTTCTTTCCAAAGATATTATCCAGAGAGTCAGAGGTTGACAGTTTTGATCCGAAATGAACCTTATTCAGGACAATAATATTGTAGTCAGTGTCCACCGAATAAAGGGTTCCTGGAAGAATATCGATTACAGACTGGAGCAGTTTTTTGTTCTTCTGCAATTCATGATCTGTTCTTCTCTTTTCTACAACATTCCACACAGAATCCATGAGCAAAGTAATCTGAAGTACATCGGTATCGTCGTAATCTGATTCTTTGTTGGCTACCCCAATAACAGCAACTATCTGCCCATTTTTCGAAATAGGCACTGTCATAAATCTATGAAGTACAACATGTCCTGTTGGGTATCCTTTTTTCAGTGGATCTGAAGCATGAAAGTCATTTATAACTATTGTTTTGCGCTGCCTTACCACTTCTCCCCATATACCTGTATTCTCCAGTTTATAGGTATTTAGAGGTGCAATAACCATACACTCTTTCATCACGTCTTTTGACCATGTATTGAGAGTGAACTCCATTCGTTCTTCACTATAATGATATATGTAACCAATTTTACTCTGAGTAAGTTTGATCGCTTCATCAAGTGCAAAATCAAGAAAATCCTGAACTGAGTCAGATTTGTATTGCAAAATGGACAAAAGACTTCTTAATCGCTCCTCTCGGAGGTGAAGGTTCTCTTCGGCTTCTTTTTTTTCGGTAATATCTAATATCACTCCCTGATAGTGAGTGATTTCTCCATTGTCATTCCGTTTCACAACTGTACGATCATCTATCCACCTGGTTTTACCATCAACAGTTAATATTCGATACTCTTGGGTAAAATCAGTTACTCCGTTTTCGGAATATGTTCTAACTTCTAAAGCAACTCTTTGCAGGTCGTCAGGATGTATAATATTTTCAAAGATAACCTTTTTTGATAAGAAATCGTTAGCAGAGTAACCAAATTGTGACACATTATCAGAAACATATTCGACAGGCCATCCTTCTTCAGCTCTCCATAAAAAGAAAACTACTGGACTATAAGTTACTATTTCCTCTAATAGACTATTATTATGGCGAGGATATTGATTTTTAGAATTTAGGGGATTATTTTGTTTGTAACCCATTAGAATGGACCTCATATACATATTCAGATTGATGTTTATTGTCATAAATTTATACGAGTATGATATTATTGAAATATATCTTACTATTATTAAATATATTCGATATATACATTAAGTTATCATTTAATTTATAAAAATACAGCCTTGTTTAGTACAAATTCTTCTTTTATTATCTGGAAAAGAGACTATGTATATCGAAGATATAAATTTACATTGTAAACACATAACTTGTTGTTTTAGACTACAGCTTAAATAAATTCTATGGATCGAAGGGCAAAGTTTACAATAGTGAAATACAGTTGAATTAACAATTGTGAATACAAAAGGGTTGTGACTTTGATCAATATGACTGAAAAACTACGAGACAGGATTCTGCAATTGAAAGAAGAACGAAATGCTACAATACTGGCACACAATTACCAGATCCCTGAGGTACAGGACATAGCTGATATAGTAGGCGATTCACTTGAACTTGCCCGTGCTGCAAAGTCCATTGAATGTGATGTCATAGTTTTCTGCGGTGTAGATTTCATGGCTGAAACAGCCTGTATCCTTAATCCCGAAAAAACTGTACTGCTACCTTCCATCGAAGCATGCTGTCCCATGGCACAGATGATCACAGCCGATGAAGTACACATGCTCCGAAGAAGATTCCCTGATGCTGCTGTAGTAAGCTACGTAAACACCACTGCAGAAGTGAAAGCAGAAAGCGATATTTGTTGTACGTCCTCAAATGCTATTAAAGTCGTAGAGTCACTTGATCAAGAACAGGTCATTTTCCTGCCTGACAAAAATCTAGCAAATTATGTTGCACGTTTCTCTTCCAAAGAGATCCTGCCCTGGCAGGGATATTGTTTTGTACATGACAGGATCACAACTGATGACGTATTAAAAGCACGCCGAAATCATCCTGATGCAAAACTGCTTGTTCATCCCGAATGCAGGCCGGAGGTCATCGACCTGGCAGATCTCGTATTCTCCACCTCAGGTATGATAAAACATGTGTGTTCAGCACTGGGTAAAGAATTCATTATAGGCACCGAGATTGGTATCCTACACGGAATGAAAAAGCAATGCCCTGAGAAGATATGCTATCCTTTATCGCCACAGGCAATATGCATCAACATGAAAAGAACCGATCTTACCAAAGTCTGTGAATCACTCGAATTGCTCCAGCCCAAAATAACAGTGCCCGAAGATGTAGC
>DAKU01000054.1 GCA_002508425.1 Methanosarcinaceae archaeon UBA470 | reverse complement strand
ATCATATATGATCTGGTAGAAGAGTTCGACCTTGAGCCTTTGGAGAGAAAAATATCAGTAAACATCATAGAATGTGATGAGAGAAACCTTCTGGTACTGCGCGGCAAACTTGAAGTTGTACAGGCTGCAGAACAATTCCTGCACGATGAACTAGCTGCATGGGTTAACAGTGAACACTGAAATACCTCATGCTTTTTTGATATACATCGCAAGCATTGGTTATTGATTTGTTCATTCATCAATGCCAGTAATGATATCTTGTGTAAAATCAAAAACAGTAGCTTTTTCTTTTTGATCGTAGATTTCTACCTTATGGCTGTCAGTAATCTCACCCACAGCAGCAGCAGTGATACCTACCTGACCGAATACATCCAGACATGCCTGTACATTCTCTGGTTTTGCGGTTACAACATAACCAGTTGCTGGATATATCTTCAACCATTGCTCAAAATCCATATTTTCAGGCATGGGTATCTTTGTGATATCTACAGAAGCTCCAACACTACTGGTTTCGCATAGCATACCCAGAGTTCCAATAGAACCTGGATTACTGATATCCTTGCCAGCAGTCACAAGCTTTCTTTCGGCTATAGTCACCATCACCAGGTAACAATCCCTCACAAATTGAGGATCTTTAAAGGAAGTAGTGTCCCAGCTATAGGGTGAATTTTTACCTACTCGGCCATCCATATCGTATGCCAGGATGACAACATCCCCGGAACTTGCAGTATCACTTCTGATCACACAGTCTTTTTTAGCTATGCCTATAATGGCAACTGCAAGAGAATTATAAGGAGTGTCAGGATGAGTATGCCCTCCTACCATCGGCACACCAAATTTGTTAATACCATCCCTTATACCCTCCATGATACCTTTAATAGACTCGGAGTCACCGGATGACATTACATTGACCATCGCAATAGGCTTGCCCCCCATGGCCGAGATGTCATTAACGTTGACAACTACAGACGTATAACCAGTCCACCATGGACTCTTTTCAACGATTCTGCCCCATATGCCATCTGCAGCGAACAGGATCACATCATCTCCGCCTATATCGATGATAGCGGCATCGTCACCAAAATCTGCGATAACATTACCATATTCATGGCGAACACTTTCAAAGATCTTGAAGATCTCTGCAATGGGTTTTTTGCGTGAGACACCTTCGAACTCACGCAGATTACGGGCAAGCAGTTCCAGGTCCATCTAGAGCACCAATAGATTAGGGTATCTTCACCTATGCTTTTCAGCCTTTTCAGACATTTCCATCTTTATGGTATGACGGCGCTCTTCGCTCATCTGGGAAAGGTCCTTGCCTATCAGACCAAATGCATCGGACCTACATTGACGACAGTGTCTCATCTGCTGCACGTAGGGCTCACAGGCATTCTGCACAGCCTGCCTTTCTTCAGACGTTGGTGGTTCCATGTCAGCGAACTTGGCCTGGCAGATGAGTGGCATGATATTCATAATATAAACACCCATCTCATTGATCTTCTTAGCTACTTCGAGTATATGCTTATCATTAATGCCTGGCACCATTACAGTATTGATCTTAACTACAATACCTGCATCTACAGCCATTTTAATTCCTGCAAGCTGGTTCTTGATAAGTATCTCAGCAGCTTCCACACCCTTGTAGACCTTACCCTTATAGACTACATGACTGATTAGCTGTGCTTCTATTGCCGGATCTATGGCATTCAGGGTCACTGTCAGAGTGTCCACGCCTGTCTCGATGATCTCAGACATCCTATCTGCAAGTGCAAGACCATTGGTACTCAGACAAAGAGTGACCTCCGGGAACTCAGCCTTGATGAGCCTAAAAGTTTCAAATGTAGCATCATTAGCCAGAGGATCTCCAGGACCTGCCACTGCAACGACCTTGATGAACGGGAATTCCTTAAGCACTTGCTTAGTCTTTTCCAGAGCCTCGAGAGGATTTAATACTTCGCTTGTTACACCTGGGCGGCTCTCGTTAACACAATCGAACTTCCTGTCGCAATAGTTGCACTGGATATTACATGCAGGAGCTACTGGTAAATGGATCCGACCATACTTATGCTGCGCCTCTTTTGAGTAACAGGGATGTTGTGCAATGATCCTCTGCATTTCCTTCTCCTTACTGGAGACCGTTATATCACATGCGTTGTTTTCAGTTGACATACCTGTCACATCCACAGCTTCGTTATTTAAATTGGCTCAACTATATCGTTATGTTATTTATCTTTTGGGATTTCTCCGTTATCAGCAGACTTCGCACCACTTACCTTCCCCTTCCCATACCTTTACAGATAAGGGGAAGTTCAGTTTGGAACTGAGGTTACGGTGCATATGTTCACACAGGTTCTCCACGCTTGGGAATTCAAGTATATCATTAAGCAACCTATGGTCATATTCCTTGAGTACTTCCTTAACGACCTGTTTTATGTCATAGAAGTCCATCACCATACCATTTTCGTTCTTTTCTCCTTCTATGACTATCTCGACCTTGTACGTGTGACCGTGCACGATACCGCATTTTTTGTGCTGAGGTAAGTAATGAGCACTGTCTATATGATCAATTATTCCAAGTTTCATTTTCACTATAAACACCCCCACATCGTGTGGGTTTGTGGGATTATCAAAGTATCAATATCACCAAGCAGTTCATTTTGTAATTCAAGCAAAGTTCTTACATCTGGCCTTAGCTCGTTTTGAGTGACCGGCTGCAGGACAAGACATGAGATGTAGTTGCTAATGAACCCTGCCACATCCAGAACATCAGCCGGAAGGACATCCTTTGTCATTACGATCTTACAGAAACAGTCCCTGTTCTCAGTATTTCTGAGGATCTTGAAAGTTTCGATGGTCCTCTCAATATGAGATTCCAGCTCTCCACCCTGGAACTCGTCCGTAAGCTTCACATCACCTGAGACAAAAGAAATGCAATCCTTTACTTTTCGTGCCATATCCGGCAATGTCATGTTAGATTCCAAGTATAAAGGGAAACCCACATCTAATTCCGTGATGAAATCCGCATACAATAGCGGTTCACCCCCTGTGAGGGACAGGGAATGTACATTCATGAAAGGGCCCACAAGATCTGCTATCTTATCCGGGTTCAACGGATTTCTGACATACTGGAAAATACCTGAGCCTGGGTTTTCCTCATACTTGCACGCTTCAGAGATTTGCACATCAGTATCACAGTAAGAGCAGTTGAGATTACAACCTGCAAATCTAAGAAATACCTGTCTGTTGCCTACATATGGCCCCTCGCCCTGCACGGAACAAAAAATCTCGGTGATTGGTGCTTCCATCACATCACACCTAATGGCCTTGATTTTCGCAAGTCCTTTTCAATGTCATGAATCTCTTCCACATACCTGCTGGCTATTTCTTCCATCAGCGGGAACAGATCATTTTCAGGAACTTCCTGGTCACTGAGACAACCATAAACATCATGCTCCACATTCATACCGAAGTGTATTTTCTGGGATACAGCAGAAGTGCTGGCAATAGAAATGCTGAGCTTCTTGCCCTGTACAAAAAGATCGTCTCCAACCCTTGAGGTCTTTATTCCCCTCTGTGATAAGGTTTCAGCCACCATTGCAGTGAACAGACGTTGTCTGGCATAGATGAGTTTGAGGTCTGTGGAATCAAAATGCTCGATCACAAAATGAAGCATATCGGTGGAGTAAATAGTATCTCCTTCCTTTCTGTCTTCCAGATCGATCATATGGCGTATCTGCACATCGCACGAACCACGGAAAGCAATAATGGAATCCTCCTGCAGGTCAGCTTCCATATATCCCCACAGGGAGGAGATCTGACTGCCATCGTAATCAAGGGATTTTTTAAGTACTACCCACTTCATGTTCTTTCCTCTCCTGCCGTTCAATGATCAATGCCAAGCCTTTCCATGAGCGGGTCCTTTATGCCGGCCTGCACGAAAGCACGCTTCCTGCGAGTGCAGCTTTCACATACACCGCATGGAACTTCTTCTCCGTGATAGCAACTCCAGCTCCACTCAAGAGGAGCTTTTGTCTCCAGAGCCTTGCGGATAATGCCCTGTTTGTCAAGGCCTGCTACAGGAGCCATCATCTTCACGCCATTGAGAGTAGAATAACCAAGGCATTTGTCAAGACTATCGAGATATGCAGTGGAATTATCAGGGAAGGTCACAGCTTCTTCACTGTTAAAACCAACGATAACATATTTACATCCTCGGCTTTCGGCAAAACTTGCAGCAATATTGATCATTACACCATTACGATTGGGTACCCATACTTTTTTTGCTGAATCCTGGGTTATGGCTGGGTCTGACTCATCCGCAATGTCTGCCATTGAGATTTGCGGGACATCCATATCCTTGTTTACCAGACTGGTAGCAGTGATATCCCTGAGCCATGCAAGAGGTATAACCCTATGCTCAATCCCATATTTTTCAGCAACTTTCCGGGAATACTCTATCTCTCTGGCAGCAGCTTTCTGCCCGTAGTCAAATATCAAAGCCAGTCTGATGTCTGTCTCTTCCCGTGCTATCGCAAGGGATGTGACAGAATCCAATCCACTACTTAGCAAAGCAATCGCGCCGATGATAGATCCCTCATATTCTTTAGATGCTCTCCGAGTAATACCTGGATATTATTTATACTTGATGGACTGGAAAAGAAGAGATATATAAGATGAATTATATAAATAACTGCTGGATTAAGGAGATATGCCATGGCAGTGATTAAGGAAAAAAGTGTGCTTGCAGCTCTTCTCAAACGTATGTACTGGATTGAGGCTGAGATGGAACAGCTAGGGACCTGGGAAGCACGCATTCAATTTATGGGAGAGAACATAGAAGCTTTAGAAAAGCTTTCACATGATTCGGATAAACATTGGAACATATTACAAAAGTGGCTTTTGATAGCAGATATTCCCATACCAATGACCGCTCCGCCAGGACTTCCGGCAAAGATATTTGATTTTAACGGAATGCCCCCAGAGCGAATATTTCATGAAATAATGAAATACGAGATACTCGCACGTGATGCATATGTAGACATCTTAAATGCTGACAGTGCAGTGATTGAAGATCTGTTCCCTGATGAAATAAACAGGAAAGAGTTTATTCAGGACATAAAGGGCTTGATAAAAGACGAAGAAGAACATAGAAAAATATGTGTAAAACAGTCCGGTGGCTTAAAAATAATAAAGACCAGATGAAAACAAAAAATTAAAGAAAAAAAAGGTTCTCAGAAAAGTTTCTGAGAATCTGCTCTGACAGTATTACCCATTAACTTTTCCAGGCATACTGCCATCCTTTTTATTCCTTCTTCGATCTGCTCATCATCTGAATTGGAAAAATTCAGCCTCAACGTGTTATTACCACTAGTATCATCAGTATAGAAAGGATTACCGGGAACAAATGCAACATTCTCTTCTATTGCAAGCTCGAAGAGGTCAAGCGACGAAACAGACTCTGGAAGTGTAACCCAGACAAACATGCCACCTTCCGGTTTTGTATAACTGACACCTTCAGGGAAGTGCTCAGCCATCATATTAACCATCAGATCCCTGCGTTTTCCATAAGCATCCTTTATTTTTGTAATATGGCGATCAATATCGTTATCTGAAAGATATTGATGGATGATCCTTTGTGACAGATAATTAGAATGAAGATCAGCAGCCTGCTTTACTATAAGCAGTTTTTCCATTAGTTCCTTTCTGGCACATATCCATCCCATTCTAAGCCCTGGAGCAATGATCTTTGAAAAAGAACCCATAAGGATCGTATTATCAGAATAATTTCTGATTGTTGGCAGATCCTCTCCTGCAAACCTCAATTCACCGTATGCATTATCTTCAACACAAACTACATTATGTTTTTTGAGAATTCTTGCAACATCTTTTCTCTTTTGTTCGGAGTAGGTGATCCCCGATGGGTTCTGGAAAGTGGGAACTGTATAGAATAGCTTTGCATTTTTCTCGCTCAACGTCTTGTCCAACAATTCTGTGTCTATACCATCTTCAAGAAGAGGGACAGCCTCAAACTCTGCTTCAAAGATAGAGAATGCCTGGATAGCGCCAAGATATCCAGGTTTCTCGATAATGACCCTGTCACCTTTATTCAAAAAGATTTTACCGATAAGGTCAATACTTTGCTGTGAACCGTTAGTAATCAGGATATCATCAGGATCTACTTTCAATCCGCTTTTTTTAAGATACCTTTGTGCAATAAACTCCCGTAAAGGCAAATATCCTTCAGTAGTACTATATTGAAGAACATTTCTTCCTTCATCTGACAGAACTTTTACAGAAGCGGATGCAATTTCGTCTACAGGAAACAGACCTGGGTTAGGAAGCCCGCCAGCGAAAGATATTACTTCTGGCTGCTGAGTAACTTTCAGTATCTCCCTGATGAAGGACTTACGCGTTGCCTGCATCCTGTCAGCAAATATGTAGTTCACTATCGAATACCTTCTTATCCTTCTTAAACCATAGTATTGTCTATAAAAATCTTTTCTCTTAAAGAAGTCATGGAAGATAAAGTCTTTCCGAGTTCCCCACACACACGGGGATGAAACGCACTTCGTTCCTCTGCTACCAAAAAAGCAGTCGATGAACTTTTTCCCAACTCCATCAGAGACCATCTAATTAGCTTCCAAT
>DAKU01000172.1 GCA_002508425.1 Methanosarcinaceae archaeon UBA470 | reverse complement strand
CAGATGGAATTGTCACTTTAGACCTTCTGGATGTCAGATTTTCGCAGGGATCAATAGTAATAAGTGGTATTTTGCTAAGTTTCTTTGCAATCTGCCCAGGCAGGCTTGCAAGAGGATCTGAGCCGATGATCAAAGCAGCATCTACAATATTATTGCTTACTAGCTCCACAACAGATTGTTGAGGTCCATGCTCAATGCTCTCTCCGTTAAAATACACACGGTTGATGTAACCGGTTTCTTGGAAAAGAGTATGGTCGAAGCCACGCATATTGTATTGCCCTACCATGGGTATCAGGTGAAATTTAGAAGTTTCATTGAGTTTGCTCATCAGTTTGAACAATGGTTCCAGTGAATCAAGGGAATATGTCAAGCCAAGTCCAACAAAAACTACACCGAACTCTGCTTTCTTCAGGACATTAGCTAATTCCAGTATCCTTTTGGGATCCATGTTAAACGATGTCTTTGGCACTTTATTTGACAGAGCGCTAACAAGGGAATCCATGAATTCTGAATCAGCTCTAATGGGTATTTCATAAAACATATCTCCGCAGACAGTAGCTGTGTCGGATTTTCTAACATCAATAACTACAGCGGTCCGATCTTCTTCCCAGCCTCTTTGACGCTGTTTTCCCCGCGGAAAATAAGAATACATTGAGAGATGCCTGGGATGCGAATGCGATGGATCAGCACCCCAGAAAATGATCACATCAGCCTTGTGACGCACTTCATCCAGAGTGCAGGTAGGTAACTTTTCATAGAGAATGGCCTCTACAAGAGGACCCTGGCAGAAAGAAGAAGTATCATCAATATGTGCATTTAATTTTTTTGCGAGCTCTATGGCCTTTCTCTGCGCTTCCAGTGTTGAATTGCCATGCCCAAAGATTAAAGGATGCTTCGCAGCCTTCAATACACTGGCAGCTTCCTTTATTGCAGTGTTGATATCTGTTGCTTTTCCATCTACTGTGCATGGCATGGGTGAAATGCAGCCCTTTATGCGTGAAACACCTTTCCTGCATGCTGTATCCACTCTGATAATACTGTTATTCTGCAGCTCCACCGATATATCATCACACAGCAAGGCACAGCCAGTACATACAAATGGTCCGTTATCCAAAATAATCACTCCTGCAAGAAATTATACAAATTCTATTGCCTTTGTTGGGCATGTGTCGATGCACGCATAGCACAAGGTCTTATTAGGACCGAAACGGCGGCATTCCTGAATATTTGCTGGCTTGACTATGCCATCTTTTATAACGATAATCACCTTGTCATTAGTCGGCGCTCTGCCACTGCCAGTTCCGTTTGGATCAGCAGCCACATTTACCGGACAGGCAACTACGCAGTTACCACAGCCAATACATTTATCCTCATGGACAAGAAAACCAGTTTCTGTTACATTACCCACTGGAGTTATCAGTTCGCTTAATTTTTCATATCCTGCCCGGTATTTTTCCTCTTTGAGCGGTGGACAGTCGTCCACGTTCATTTTGCGTGCCAGCAGATCCACTGCAAAGGCCATGCAAGTAGTTTTACCGCATTTTTTGCAGTTTGTCTTTGGCAATAGCTGGTAAATCTCCATCACATTGGCCATGGTACCTATCCCCTATAAGACGAATCAAGATTCATTCCCATTATTCTTAAAGAAAAGACCACAATGACAACTTCCACTGGTCTTGATCTCTTCTTCATGGTACACACACGGACAAATAATGTTCTTGTCCTGTTCCTTATCTCCAGTAACTATCCTGCAGGGACAATACTGGCGCCCGAGTTCATTTCTATTCTTTGTAAGACCTTCAATGACTAAATGCAACATTTCGTCATTCGGATTCAGAATATACCCTTTTTTATCAGCATACCTTGAGAGCCACGCCTTGGTCTTTTCAACTATGTGTTCGTGTTTGGTCATCCATATCACCAGAGTTTATTGTTGATCATGCACTTCTGGGCCCATTTCCCTTCTTCATACCCGCAGATCCATTGAATATGTGATCAATGCAGGAATCCCGGATTTCCAGGCATGGTTTGGGAATAAGGTACGATCCAAAGGGTCCAATGCAGGATATTATGGAGAAGATGTATTAAATCTGTAACGCTTTGCACTTAAGCCATTTCAGAAGGATATTATTACTTTTTATTTTTTATTTATGATCTATCATAGCATTTGTTGAGGTTAAATTTTTCAGTGAACTTTAAAAGTACATTTCAATTTGACATTAAAGCCTAGCAGTCGATTGTTATCGAATTACCCTCTAATCAACAACAGTGATATATAATTAAATTTATATATTATAAATGCTGATAATATGATTGATGAGTGATTATCCAGATAGACTTAATGTCTATTGATGGTTCACCGTCTATTATTAGCAAATCGGTATTTATCCCGACGGAGGTGAAATTGATGGAACAGAGAAAGGACGCACAGAAGAAGGGAGCAAAAGCCCCAGCACCTGCTAAGGAACAGAAAAGAAAGTAATTATTCAAAATTACCGAATGCTATTGATCATAGTATTTTCTTGATGAGGTGAAAACAATGGAACAGAAAAAGGATGTACAGAAGAAGGGAGTAAAATCCCCANNNNAAGAGCAGAAAAAGAAGTAATTACTAAATATTTGTTCTCGGGGGTTAAACCCCCACATTTCTCAATTAACAGGAATGGACAGAAAATATCATTCGCCACTCGGAGGTGAGCTAAATGGTAGCAAAGGAACAGAAAAAAGCAGGCTCCAAGAAGCCAGCACAGGAAGAAGCTTCCTATCACACATATCCATCTGGTGGATCCCAGAAAAGAAAGTAATGTGAGTTGAAAAACTGGTATTAATTTCCATTTATAGGAGGGAAACCTCCTTCTGATTTCTTTTTTTTAGTAAAAGTTTTAAATAATCATGAGTTCATCTTCTAGGACTTTTCTTTTCAAGGTTAAGTATATAAACTTCAATACCAGCCCCTATACATGCATTCAATCGGCTTTCACCGATCTTGGCACAAACGATACCCAGCCTTATCTGTTCTCGAGGAATAGAGTATTTATTTGAATATGTGATAAATCTCTGTACCTGGCCTATAGCATTATCCCGGGCTTCTATCTCAATTTCGATCAAAAGATATTCGCCATTCTTACTTTTGAATACAGCATCTATCCTTCCGCCTTCTATCTCCACTTCAGTGTCAACGAATTCTAATCCCTCTTCTATAAGTTCGGGAAAAGTAGAGATCATTCTGGACAAATCCTGTTCTGAAATCGAACTATGGTCACTGATCTCATCAATACTGCTTGCTTTTGATACCCTGTTCAAGTGAGAAGCAATATCTATTCTTTTCTTGTTTATCTCATGAGGATAAATGTTCTTTATCTGCCCATCATCCATTTTCAATAGGATACAGATCTTACCAAGCTTCTTCTTACGGGAAATAGGAAGAGCACCAGTACCTTTACTAACTACGCCAATCCCATTTTTCCTGCTTATAATTCTTATATCTTCAACAAGTTTTTCTTTCTCGGTATCGCTCAAAGTATCAATATCTACGATATCATAACTGATTCCGTGCTTTTCCTGGACAGAAGAAAGTAAAGTATGATATAATTCAGAATCTTTGTCTTTTGTTTCAGCAGCTGTATAAAGCCTATATGTAATCATTTTTAAACTTCCATTTGCCAGTATACATTTAATGTCTACTATAAGAGGATGTGCTTATAGGGAAAACAGATTGAACTTTTTAAATGTAAGTTCAGTCTAGTGCAAATTATACACAGAAAATAGGTAAATTTAATAGAAATAAGGTGAAAGTGTTCACCTTTCTCTATTTAAGTATAATCAATAGCAGTAATTGCGTGAAAATTTATATACTAATATTGTACATATAACTAACATACCATATGAGGGGAATTCTATGGAACGCGACAAAACGACATTTATTCAGTTCCAGGAAATCTATTTTAGATACCTGAACTCGGAAGAGCTTTCAGAACAAGAAGCACAATTAAAGGACAATATGATCTTTTTTGTTCAACGGGCGTGTATGGAATATTTCATGCATGACCTGTAAAAATAACAAAAGATCTCTGCAAAACGTATTTTGATAGCATTCAATGTTATCATTTCTTTTCTTTCTAATGTATCGCTGCTTCAACTGATTTTAATGCTAATATAAATAGAAGCAAATAATATTTGTGCTTTAGTTTAACAGATTCCTGAATTAAATCGAAAGCTTGATAGATAAGTACTGAAATAACAAAAATTAATGCAAGAACCAGAGCATATAACTGGGTGAAAGAAATCCATGTCTACAGCACATTCAGAGAATAACATCATATTCCAGGAATATCAGTATTTTGATAAATGGATATGGTTCTTTGCTTTTGCAGGGATGATGACCCTGGCGATAATCATGATCCTTCTATCTATCTTTGCTATAGTTCCAGAAGCTCCGCCTATTCTTTTCATTTTAGCAGGAATTCCAGTGTTTCTTTTTGTTATATTAGGCTTTGTCTTCTCAAAAATACAGATGACAACCAAAATTCGAGATGATGGAATGCATATAAAATGTTTCCCAACACAATGGACTTTCAAACACTATCCATTAAACAGTATTGAATCCTATGAGCGATCAAAAGGTGGGCTTCTAGATAGAGTTATCAGCTGGAGGATTCGGTGCTATCCAAATAAAATTTCATATCAATGCGGCAGCCGTGAAAAAGTGCTGATCAAGCTCACTAATGGAAAAAGCCTCCTCGTTGACTCCAAGCGCCCGGATGAGCTGATCGCCGCTCTAAAGTCCATGAAAAAGACATAATTTGTTTACCACAGAGCTTTTTCTATAATCCTGGGAATACAGGGGCAATGATCAGCCATATCAAGCTTTAAAAAAGCATCTATTCCCAGATTTCCATTATGTTCCTGCCACTGCTGATAGACACGGGCATAAAAACCAATAGAACATAAAAATTGATCATCTTTCCAGGAATTTCTTCCTGCTCCCTGAGTGGAAGGATTTAACTTTCCATTTGGAGAATAACCCAGATAATCTGCCCAGACATTGCCAGGAGGGAAATAATCATGTGCATGAATTCGATTCAAAGAAATGCCTATGTGATGTGCATCTATCATGGGACAGATATGAGGAAAAATACAGTGGGCAACTTTACTTCCAATAACAAAACCACCGGAATTTGAGAATTTGCCAGGAGATGCACAGTAATTAAAGAGTGTTTTAAGTTCATTTGCGACTGTTGAAGTTCCACACGGAATAGATAATTGGCTCACGGACATGTCAAAGCAGCCTAAGCGATCCACATCTATATTCCTAAGTATCCTTTGTATGTTCAAATGAAATGTTGTAATCTCAACGAGTTTACTTGCGCGGGCATTCATATTGAAATTACTAAGAAACCTGAAAATAGATTTGCTAGCTTCTGATGTTTTAAGCCAGTTGCTCAAACCATTTTCTTTTTTTATTCCTTTGGATCTTGAACTAATAAAATGATGGTAGTCAAGATTATATCGTTTGTTAACCAAATTGTATTTTCTGATGTTAAGGGCAATTTGATCTACTATCGTTTTTGTTGTAGTATTCTCTTCAACGGGCATTACATCCACCACCATTATAGTAATAACTCTACATTTTAATTTACCAAATATATAAAAGGTGCACATGTTCTCACTTTTAGATACAATGTCAAAAAATACACAACAGAAGAAGTACAAGTATTTCAATTTAACTTTACCTAAATATATAATATCTAAAAATGTTTGGTAAACTCTATGATATCAAAGTGTAAGGAATCTCAAAAAATTAAATAAGAATAATTTAATAATATGCAGTGCCAATCAGGCAAACTCTTTTTTCTTGAAATCCAGGCTATGATAAAGGATAAATAGGGATTCTATAATTTCCTGCCTAAATCCTACTTCTTTGATGTCTCGCAGGTCCTGAACCTCTATGACACTTTAGAAGAACTGGATCCCATAACCAGATCAGAAATCCCACCATGAAGTTGGGGGTATTTGCAGGTCTGAATCTAATAGGACTGTCTCACCAATCTTCGGGACAATTATATTCACTTCTCTTTCATTTGCTTCTTCTAGTGCCCTTTCTATTGGTTCATTCCAACCATGATTAGCTAATGTAAATGCCCCCCAATGCATCAACATCATAGTCTTACCATTTACATCCAGATTAGCCTGGACAGATTGTTCTGGTACCATATGAATATCCGGCCAACTTCTATCATATTGTCCGCCTTCAATTAAGGTGATATCAAAAGGTCCGTATTGGTTTCCAATCTCCTTAAAATGCGGACCGTATCCACCGTCTCCGCTACTATATAATCTAGTGTTATTTCCCAGAATGATCCATCCACCCCAGAGGGTAGTATTGATATTAAATGGATCTCTTCCAGAAAAATGTCTAGCAGGTGTCAAAGCAACGGTTAAGCCCTGATACTCTGTTTCTTCCCACCAATTGAGTTCCGTAATTCTTTCTTTTGGAATACCCCATCGAACCAAATGGGCACTAACCCCAAGAGGAACAAAGAAATGTGATGTTTTGCTGTTTAGTTTTACAATAGACTGATAATCTAAGTGGTCATAATGGTCATGTGTAATGAAAACGGCATCAATCAGTGGCATTTCATCAATAAGATGCAGCATAATATATTCACTATATTCATATCTTTTAATTCCCACAAATGAAACCGGTGAGGCAATACTACTCAGCATAGGATCTACCAATAACTTTTTATTATCAATGCTAAGCAGAAAAGCAGAGTGTCCAAACCAGGTCAAACTATCATTTTCACTTTTAATTTTGTTCCAGTCAATGGTGGAAACAGGAATTGGACCAGTCGGGTTGCGGGCCTTAGCTTCTGAAGCAGAATCCTCATTTGTTGATGAAGCGTCTGAGGAATTTGTAGCCAACTCCGTAGGATACTCATAAATAAATTTCCCATTAACATAATTATTTAAATTTTGATACATTTCCTTTTGTTCTTTCGTTGGATTCCCACCAAAAGCAGGGTCTATATTCATAAATAAAATAATACCTACACAAAATAGAAGAAAGATACAGAATAAATACATCACAACTCTTTTACTTTTTTTCATAACAACCCTATGTTATTCCAACTTTTAAGATAAATGGAGTTCATAATCCAACTTATGAGTGACCAATCACTCATGGTAATGCCGAAAAAATTATTTTTTAGCCAGACCCTCCCAGACAATCTGAAATCCATCCTCTATAACCTTATTTTTGTCCTGTGGTTCTGAATCAAGGATAAAGTTTACTACCGTCCTGCTGGCTTGATAGAACATTGCAATTGTCAGCTCCTCAGAATAATCTCTGATCTCACCATTTGCTATTCCTTCCTTCACAAGATCATGAAGAAAGACATATTCTTTCATTACTTCTTCACGCGTATAGTTCGTTATATAAGGAGAAGAGCAGAACTGCCCGACAAAAAGAAAATCGTTCTGATTGTCTAATCCCCATTCAATCAAATTATACCACATTTTCCTTAATTTATCCTGGAAGGTACTCTGTGCCTGGATTTCTCTTCCCATGCTGCGGCTTAATTGTCCCTTTACATCAAAATACAGACCATTTATGAGATCCTCTTTGGTAGGGAAGTAATTGAATAGAGTGCCTGTGGCTACACCTGCTTCTTTTGAGATCTGGGCAGTGGACGTACCATGGAATCCCATTTCAGTAAAGAGTTTCAGGGCCGCTTTCATAAGGGCTGTTCTTTTGTCTTCGACCTGTTCTTTTATGCAATATCTCTGAGATTGACTAATTAGTCATTTATGCGATAATAAAAGGGTTTTAAATAAATAGTATATGGTACTTTTCTTAAATTTGTTAAATAACGTTT
>DAKU01000039.1 GCA_002508425.1 Methanosarcinaceae archaeon UBA470 | reverse complement strand
TCTCCTCCGGTCATATTTGCAATTTCCGAAAGTATTGGATCTACTTCAGATTCATTATTCCCGAATCCTACCGCATATATAACCGTATTGTTTTCCTTTGCCTTGTACGCTTCCTCAAGCAGCGAGTGATAACCCGCATTGTCCAGCCCATCTGTCATAAGAACTATTGTAGAATTACCATCCACAGAAGCCAGTTCATTGTTCGCAACGAACAAACCTTCATCTATGGCTGTCAGGCCATCAGCTGTAATAGTGTTTACTGAATTTGCGAGATGGGAAAGAGAATCATTTAAAGTGGATTTTACATCGCCGGTCCACTGGCTCCATGAAAGCTGGTCACTTCCTGCAAAATCATTCTGATAATTAAATACGAGATCAAAACATTCAGAGGTGCTGCTGGATGAGGTTTCAACTTCTAAGGCACTATTCCATGAAGAACCGGTCCATTTCTGGATGTTGAGATCATTGCTTCCGTCAGATGTCATAAGGAATATTTCATTTGATGACGGGTCCGGTGTCAGCTGCACCCAGCGTGTTGTACCTCCGATATTCGATGCTGATAGCGCAGAGCCCCACGAACCGGTCCACATGCGATACTTCGGCACAGAGGTGCTGTCTCCCCAGACAATCAGAGCTCTTCCACTGGATTGCTCAAACTCAACATCCATTGATCTTCTGTCAGTACTACCTGTATTAGTCCCGATTGATTGCCTGGACGACCAGGAAGAACCACTCCATGAGAAGGCATATACTGCGTTGAAACCATCCTGGTAAGCAAGTATAATCTTATTAGAATTCGGGTCAGCCGCTAATTTGAGCCAGTAAGCATTACTCGTGGAATAAAGGTTCTGTTCACTTCCCCATGAATTACCGCTCCAAACACGATATTTTATATAGCTGGAATCAGCCCATACGACCATTGCACGCCCTGTACCCTGTTCATAAACCACATCGAAACACTGGTAACTTGAAGTTCTTGCAGAATTTGTCAGGGATATAGCATTGCCCCAGGAATTTCCATTCCATACCTGGGCACGTATATCATTTGAACTGTCAAGGGTCGCAAGAACCATTTCATCTGAGTTGGGATCTGCTTCCAGCCTGACCCACCCGATATTTCCTGCACCGGTATTTATTGAGTTAACGGCAGAGGCAGAGTTCCATGAAGAACCGTCCCATATCTGATATCTGGGGACACGAACATTAATGTTTGTATTCATATAGACAACAACTGCATCACCAGATAGCTGCTCGTATTTCAGATCAAACCCTTTTCTCGAATTCGAATACAAGTAACTGCTAAGTTCGCTAACAGAACCCCAGGATAAACCATTCCATATCTGGACGTTGACATCTCTTTCATCGTCACCCGTCGCCATCATTATTTCAGGTCTGACCGGGCTTGATTCCAGCACTGCAAAATACGGGTACGCACCAACACTACCAGCAGAGCTTTCCAAAGACCACTGGGAATCATCCAAGGTTCTGAACTTTGGTGTTGAACTGCCATCATAATATGCAGTCATTACAGTATCCAATGGAGAGGCTGAAACTTTCACTGTGAATCTGGTATCCGTGTGAGAACCGGCTCCTTTTACAATGTCAACACGATAGGTTTCTCCTGCCTGGAGCAAAGAAGATACTTCACATGTACCTGTCCCGCCGGAAGAGTCCAGCAGCTCTGTACCATCATAAAGATAAGCACTTATTGAGGCTGAATCACTCCATGATACATTGAAATTATACCTTGCGATGTCCGGTACCGTAAAGTACCCTGTCCAGATACTATTATCATAAACATAACTTGTCTGAGTATCAGTAAGAGCTAGATTCTCATAGCTGTATAGGGCCAACCCTGCCTTGTCGCCTCTGGTCTCATCGAAACTTGATATGAAGGCATGTGATGATAATTTAGCTGCACTTTTTTTATCTATGTAAGTGGAGATAGTAAAGGGCTCAGTACCTGCTAATCCCGAACCTGTTACACGTACTGTCCAGGTACCTGTCTCTACGCTGTCATCATCGTCTTCGGGATAGGAATTGGAGATGGGATTGATCCATATATATTCTGATTTTCCATCACTTCCAGGGTAGTAACCGGTATCATTGTAACCAATGCCATAGATCCTTTTTGATGGACTTATCAATTGCAGATCAAGGTTCACATAATTATGCACCCATTGAAGTTCCACTTTGAGGTCATTAAGAGATTCATTGATCTCGAAAGTATCTTCAAAATAGTCACTTGAAAGCGGGCTATCAAATGACAGAGTAGATCCATCCCCATCAAGAAGAGTTTCACTTGTATAAGACTTGATCAGGTTTCCATTTGTAAAAATAGCTACATTTCTGACCTTATTGTTTCCAAGGTCTGAATCAACATAACTATAATAATCGTCATAATCCCGGTAACCAGTATATTCATAATAATCATAGAAAGAGATAGCATTTTCCCCGGAATGGACATAATTTGAGATATCATATACATATGTGCTCCATTTATTGGAGTTGCTGATAGTTTTAACTGAAGGTATCAATTTAAAGTTCTGGCCGTTTACCTGAATGAGACATTCTCCTGCACTTGTTCCACCATAGTATGGACTTGAATCAAAGACGTTATCAAAATCATAACCGGCAAAACTTAGAGTATATGTATCTCCAATTGATATTTCACCATCGAATACGTAAGAATATGGAGTAAAGCCCTCAAGACCATATTCAACATTAGTGATATCATAATCAGATATATCCTGAGCAATGGAGTTATAGATGGAGATCAGGTCAGAACTGCTTGGTGCAGAATAATATTTACCGTCTGTATCCGAAGCGATAGAGCTTAGAAGACTTTCATCGATATCGCTTCCAAGACCTATTGTATATATTGTAATGTCGTTCTCTTTTGCCAGGTCAACTGCAGTTGTGCCCTTCTGGTCATCACCCTGATTTGTCAAGCCGTCTGTAAGAAGGATCATTACCTTGCGTGAATTGGATCGGCCATTGTTTATAAGCATGTCATTTGCATCAGCCATACCTTCACCCATTGAAGTTCCTCCAACTGCATGCAGTTTGTCGATGGAACTATTGACAAGAAGCAGGTTTGCAGAAGAATTGAGCGGAGTTAATTCCAGATCTACACTGCTTACAACAAATGGACTCGCGGCAAAAGATACCACCCCCATCCGGGAATTTGAAACAAGATGTGATGCAAATTTCTTGGCTGCGGTCTTTGCATCCAGCATAGCCTCTCCATCCATACTTCCCGACCTGTCAATAACAAGCACTACATCAAGAGGAGTACCTGCATAGTAGTCTGGGTCCATACTACCCGAACGGTCAAGGACAAGCATGGCACTTGCAGCTGGCCTTGTGACCTGCATATCTCCTTCTACAGATACCAGCATAGTAACGTTCACCACATCACCAGATGTCAGATCTGTATTATCCGGCTCTACACTGATGATGCGTGCGCTAAGGAAAGACTCATTGGTGACCGTGATCAAACTGGATGCAGTCACATTGCCTGCAGTGGCAACAATTGAAGTGTTTCCGGGAACATCACTGCATACATACTTTAAAGTCACCTTTCCGACAGCGTTTGTTGTTGCGTTTATAGTTGTAGTATTGATTCCACCATTTGAGAAGTTCCCTACCATAGCATTAGTAGTGCTGATAGTGAGGTTTACTCCAGGCAACAGATGTCCCCACTCGTCTATTGCAATCACTTTGACTGTGCTCTCGTGATTTCCGGTCAAATCCTGCGTAATTAAAGTGTCAGGTGAAGCGTATACCTCAAGACTGAAGTTGGAGCTTGCTATAAATTTCAACATTGTGGAATTAGTAATATTTGTATAACCACTGGAGTTTTTGTAGGTAGCACCGACATTGTAATTTTTGACGTAGGGATAAGGTCCGAAAGGAATAGTTGCTTTTCCCTTGTCATTGAGAGGAACTGGTATGGAACTGGTACCACTCGAGAAAACGACCTGCTCTTTTATGAAAGTTCCTTCCGCCTTAATAGGATTGAAGAACTGATCTACAGCCTGGGCGGTTAGCTTGTATATATCTTCATTGTTAGCATACGCGATTGCAGGGGTATGTGTTAGAAGAAGTTTATTTACCTCATCTGCAAGCCCTGTGATAGTGATATTTTCGCTTACGGAGGTATTTGCAACTGCGATCTTAATGGTGTTCTCACCTGCTCTTTTATCCGTTCTGAATACCGTGTAAGCTATACCATCAATCCCTGTAATGTAGTTCAGATTACTAAGATTGAGGGAGTTGTATTCATATGGACTGTTATATGGAGTAGATAACGGAGGTGTTGCACTGAATAGAACACAAGCATCTCTTACAGGATTATCATACATGTCATAAATGCACACAGAGATATTTGAAGTTGTGTTTACAGTATATTCCTCATCTTGCAGGTCTATTCTGGATGGTGCAGCTGGTTTAACTTCGATTTCCTTTGAACTGGTTACTCCCGCTGAGGAGATGGAAATATTGATGTTGCCTGCAATTGTAGAATTAATTGTCAAAGTTATATTTTGATCAGAAGTTGTGGAATTTGTGACAAATATATCGGCTTTACCAGTATCTGTCAAATTACTGGCCTTTATATGCGTCAAAGCGTATGGACTCCTTATGATATGGGTCTCATTTACATTTCCATAAACATCTTCAATTTTAATGTTCAAAGTCATCTCAGCAGTATCGTTGACATTACCAAACTGATCCAACATACCTATCCTAACAGTGGTTATGTTGCCTGCAGTTACCGGATTCTTTGATTCTGATATGATTATACTTTCGGGGCTAAGAGGAGAAAAAACAATATTTGCAGTGTTTGAAACGTTTCCAACACTTACATTCAATGTTGCAATACCAGAATCTGTTGATGTAAGAAATACCTGACCATATCCTGAGGCACTGGTCAAAGTTGAAGCTGAGTTCAAAGTACCTAGATTTGTGATGAAGTTTACAGCCATATTGCTCAAAGGTGTGGAGTTTTCTGTGACCCTTACCACTACACTTACATTATCTCCTGCACTGTTGTGGATAGGCAGTGGATAGACATCAATAGTTAAAGCCATTGCAGATACACTTAATGAAAGAAGCATTAGTGATAGGATTATGAATCTCGTTTGAGCTCTCATTGCAAAACCTCAGGCACATTAACATTTGGCAACATTGGATATTTTCAATTAATAGTACACTCAAGCTTCATCATGAACATGTATATAAAGAAAATGAACATTGATTAGTTAGATAGAGTGCGACTGATATTTTTATTTAGAATAATTAATATTGCTGGCAGCCCGGTTCACTTAAATACTACCCGACAATAAGATAAGGAATAGTGCAATTGCTGTCTAAAAATGAAAAATATTTTAAATCATAAACTAATATATTTATGAATAAATTTTTTGTACCGGCCATATTCTACAATCCATTTCCAAATACTTTTATATATAAAAATCATAAGTAAGTTGATGGATGAGAGAGGTCAGATAGCCATAGACTTTCTGCTTGGAATTTCTGTTGTGCTAATTGCAATTGGATTTACACTACAGTTCGTACCTGGCATTTTCATCTCCGGGTATGGAGGTGAAGAGAAACTTGGCTACGCAGCTTACCGTACTTCATGTATCCTTGCAGAAGACCCGGGCTGGTGGTCAGATAATACATCAAATGCCAGTGGCACAGAATGGGAAAAACATCCGGATAAAGTACAACGCATAGGTCTTGCTGAAGATAACGATGTTAATTCCAGGCTCACTGAAACCCCAAATACGCTCTCAAAAGAAAAACTTATCCAATTCATGCTAATTGATGAAGACGAGATCGTAATGAAGCTCGGTCTTTTTGATAGTGTGGAAGGCACTCAGATGAATTACAGGTATAACATCTCTTTCCTTATAGATGGACATCCGATGGTGATAGACAACTATACTGCTGTAAGAGGTGACAACCTTCCTGATGACAGCAACATAGCAAAAATTACCCGCATAGTTCTTTTAGAAACGGGTAATGTATCTGTTTTTGATGCCAGATCTCTTACCACTGATTCTTCTTTTTCGGAACATGCAAATATCAATTTCAAAGGACCTGCAACCGAGAACCTTACAATACAAATAACTAACTTCAATGTCTCAGGTTCAGGTGCTGCATTCATAAACGCTACTCTGAATGGTTCTATATTATCTGCATCTTCAGATTATACTCTGCTGAAGAGACCTCTGTATGGAGATTTCAGAGCTGACTCTGGTCAGTTGTTAAAAGATGACTGCCTACGCATAAGTTTCAACAAGAGCCTTTTTACATCTAACCAAGAATATCAGATCAGGCTCAACTTTAACAATGTAACATTTACTAAGCAAGGTCCTCTTTTTTCTACCTATGGAGATAATGCCAAAAGACTCTATGAAACTGCTCTTTTGACAGTAGAGGTGTGGTAATGGACGATAAAGCTCAACTCCATACCCTTGAAGGAGTTGCTGCAGCCATACTTATTACAATGACCCTTGTGATCATTACACAGAGCGCTACGGTCATAACACCTCAGCATGAAATGATGCTGGATGTACAACTTGAGCAGATGGCATATGATGCTCTTACTTTATTGGACACAGCACCCTCTTCAGTAACAAGTACCAATCTCACTGAATGCGTTGCTGGGTGGGATATGAATGAATCAAACATACAAAATAACGGGCTTCCTTCTCTGGACAAACAACTTTTCCTACTCCTACCAGGCTACCTATACAATGTGGATTTAACTTATGTTCAAAATGAAGCTCTTGTAACTAAAAATGTTATTGTCAATGGTGATCCCACCGAGGATTCAGTAATTGCATCCAGAACTGTCATGCTCACAAATCTCTCTGTCGATGCAGCTCATGGAGCATGGATCATAGCATCAGATGAAATTAAAGTGGTAGAAGTGAGGCTTACATTATGGCAGATTTAAAAGAAAACACATCGGGACAGATCATAATCCTTTCAGGATTTGCCATTTGCCTATCGCTGATAGCTCTTGCCATACTTGTGAACCAAGCAATGATTACAGGCTATTATTCATCAAATGCAGCCCTGGAGTTTCCCAAGCACGAGATACGAGACATTACATCACAGACCAGGGAAAGCAGTGTTTCCATAGCAGAACTTGCTCTTCGCCTCAATCAGAGCAATAACCAGAGTATAGAAGATAATTATCGTTCACTTTTCAACCAGTATGAACAACAAATGAAAACAATCTATACAATCCATGGAGATGAAGTCCACATCTCACTCAGCGAAATGAACCTCACAGCTACTGCAATGAATTATTCAGCTGAAAGCACTGTTTGGGTGAACATATCATATAACGATGGCATGACCTATTATGTTTCCCGGCCTGAAATCATCGAGATGGGAACATGAAGCATATTATAAAAGATGAACATGCTGTCTCAGTGACATTGGAATATATTATCTTTTCACTAATGTTCATTGCTCTTTTCATCCTGCTTCAAATGAACTTTGCAAATATGTTAAATGGCCCAAAAGAAGTAGTTATAGAGAACGGCTTCAATGATATAGGTAACATGATGAGCACACTTGTGACAGATATGTACCTTATAATTCCGGAAAATGGTGCCATAGAATCCGAGTACATGATACCGGCTGAAGTTGGTGGTGAACCATACATAATAAATGCCAATTCTGCCATGATAGACCAGATATTTGAACTTGAATCAGCATCTGGAAAGAAAACCAGTGTAACGATAAGCGGAATAGCGACTGCAATCAATATCAATGGTACCGTTTCAAGCAGTTCCACACATCACAGGATCAGATATGACTCAAGAAAATAGGAAAGATTCTGCCGTTTCAGAGACAGTGGGTTACATCTTAATGTTCTCCATTGTGATATTATCCATGAGCTTCATATACACCATGGGTTACCCTGTACTTCAGAAAAATATAGAAGCCAGTGTATTTGAGAATGCTGAACAGAGCTTTATTGTACTGCAAAGTCACATGAAAAGGGTTGCATTTGACCAAGCACCTGTAAAGGTAATGAAGATCAAATTACACTCATCAACTATATCCATAGATAATGATTCTTCAATATTAATCAGTTATGATAATAACAGTTTTTCTTATGATACAGATAAAATAGAATTCTCAAAGGACGAAAAACTCCTGGCCTATGAGAATGGAGGGGTATGGAAACAGAACTCACCTTCAGAGGTACTGATGGTATCCCAGCCTCCTGTATACACAGGCAGAGTGAATAATATCAACACTACGACAATAGGTGTTGTAAGCATCAATGGTCATTATTCCACTGCCGGAAGCGGCATAGCAAGTATAACTATGAAGCACAATAACAGCAGTCTTATAACACCCGATGATCCAGTGAATGTCATTGTTCAAATCAATAGTATATATGCCAAGCAATGGGCAAAATACCTTGAAGAGAATGGTTTTCATATAATAAGTTCCAACTCTTCAACTGTATTTGCCAGCAGGGATAATACCATGCTTTTTATTGGTAACCATGTGGTCGACGTATCGATCACATGATCACTTTAATCTATGCTCATCGTTCCCTTTGGCCTTATCACCAATATTCCATTGCATTCAATGGTGTCAGTAATATTGTTGATGTTGTATGCATAAGCTCTGATGTAGGCATTTCCTGCTGTAACGCTTGAAAAATCCAATTTTTCCGAACCTACCACCGTCATGTTAATATGATTTTGACCATTCTCGAAGTAGCCCAAGTTCGTATACAGGATAACATAAGCAAAGCTGTAGTTGCCTGTAGTATCTTTTACCCATAATGTCAGTTCACATGACTCGTCTATAGAGGTCACGGGCTTATCAGTGATCATTTCAAGATTGCCCAGGGAATATGATCCGATTCCAGCTGCATTGCCTCCAACATTGGCACTGCCTGCGGCGGGCAGGTATACCGTAACGTTCGTGCCGTTCAGGTCCATATAGGTAATGTTGGACTGCGGCATGATGATAGGAACATAACCTGCACCTTGCACAACCATCTGATACCAGACTCCCCATTTCTCGCCGGGGCTGAGATTTGGAAGTTGCCAAGTAAGCACTGACCTATCGCTTAGAGTAGTAATGACGGGTTCTTCATTGCCTAGCTTTGGATGGGTAGGAACTACAAAAGATGTTCTGTTACCGACCGTACCATTACTGCTGCCTGAGATATACGTAGCTTTAGCAACCGTGGAAGATGTTACATAATTTCTGGGGATATGTATGTTCAATACAGGTCCCTCTGCAGAATAATTAGTGATCTGTTCCGCAATTCCTCTGAATATGTTTTCCAGAACACTGGAATTTGGTGCAAAGTAATATTCTCCTCCGGTGACATCTGCTATTTCAGATAGTACGGAATCCACTTCAGATTCGTTATTTCCAAATCCTATTGTGTATATAGTTGTGTTTTTCTCCTTAGCTTCAAGTGCCTCCAACATAAGGGAATGATAACCCGCATTATCAAGACCATCTGTCATAATGACCATGGTCGAATTTCCATATACGGGAGCAAGTTCTTCGTTAGCCTTATACATTCCTTCGTCTATGGCAGTCAGACCATCAGCAGTCATAGTGTCAATAGCATTTCTCAGATGGGAAATCGAATCATTTTGAAGGGTAGATGTAACACTGGCTTTCCATTCTGTCCATGAGACGGGAGTTTGTACATATGAATTATTCATAGGAGTAAAAACAAGGTCAAAACACTCATAATTATATGATGAACTTGTTTCTACCTCTGATGGAATAATCCATCCTATACCATCCCATTTCTGTATGTTAATATCATTGCCACCATCTGATGTCATGAGGAATATATCATTAGATATAGGGGTAGGTGTCAGCTGAACCCACCTGGTATAACTACTGCCTTGAAGATCAAATGCAGAAGCTTCGGAACTCCATGAACCGTTCCATGTCCTGTATTTAGGTACTGTGCTTGAATCTCCCCATGCAACAATACCTCTGCCGCTTTCCTGTTCAAAAGCAACATCCATAGTCCTTCTGCCATAATCATACACAGATGTTTCAATTTGAAGGGGTGAAGACCATGAAGTAGTATTCCAGGCGGTTACGTAGATATCACAATCTTCAGTCTCTATACCCATGATTATATTATTGGAATTTGGATCTGATGCCATTTTTATCCAGTAAACGTTACTGGAACCGTAGGAGTATAAACTAGCTTCACTGCTCCATGAGCTTCCATTCCAGATGCGATATTTCACTGTGTTACTGGCCCCATCTGCCCATACTACAAATACATTACCTGTCTGCTGCTCATAGATCACATCAAAACACTGGTAATAATAAGTCTCTGCATTGTTAGTTATTGATATAGCATTACCCCAGCTGGCTCCGTTCCACACCTGAGCTCTCATATCCAGGGCATCGTCAAGTGTTACGAGTACGATCTCATCTGAAAATGGGTTTGAAGCCATTTTTACCCAGCCTACATCCCCGGAACCTGATATAATAGCATTTGCAGCACCTGCAGAAGACCATGAAACTCCGTTCCATGTTCTGTATCTGGGGATACCATCATTAATACCCATATCCATATAAGCTATCAAGGCATCTCCTGAAATTTGTTCATATGCAATATCAAAAGCTTTTCTGGAAGCAGAATCTGCAGAGGCAGAGAATTCATTCACCGGTCCCCATGCACTACCATTCCATATTTGCACATTGATGTCATTCACGTGGTCTAATGTTCCCATGATGATCTCCGGCTTGGCAGGAGAAGCTGCGGTCACAATGAAATTGGGCTTACCACCTACAGTATTTGCTGATACTTCAGGTGACCACTGCTGGTCTTTCCATATTCTGTATTTAGGAGTTGTAGTGCTGTCATAATATGCAGCTACCACATTCGTAAGGTCTGAACTTGAAACAGAAACATTGAATTCTGTATCGTTCTGGGGACCTGAATATTTGCTCACTTCTATATGGTATGTATTACCAGCATAAAGAGGAGAACTTACATTGCAATTTTGTGTGGTACCATCGGAGGAATTCAGTAATTCAATACCCTTGTAAAGAGATATTCCGAATTCACTGCTATCCGCCCAATTCAGATAGAATTTATATATAGCGTCTTCATCCACAGTGAAATAGCCTGTCCAGGTACTATCATTTCTCAAATAGCTTACCTGCGAAGTATTGCTCGCCACCGAGTCAAAACTGTACAGTATCAGACCGGCATTGTCACCTCTGCTTTCATCAAAGCTTGATATGAAAGAATGAGATGCCAGTTTTGTAGCACTTTTTTTGTCAATGTATGTCTTGATTCTGAAATTCTCTGTCCCAGTGCCAGCTCCTTTTACACGAACGGTCCAGTTACCCTGAAGCACTGAATCCGCATCGTAATCGGGATAAGTGTATGAAAGTGGAGATATCCATATGTATTCTGAAGGTATGTTTGTAGCATTTGGATAATATCCATTTGTATTGTTACCTATACCATACTTTGTACCATCAGGAGCTATCAGTTCCAGATCGAGGTTCTTAGTATTGGTCCAGTCGAGCTGAACTTTCAGATCATTGATAGTCCTGTTCACCTCAAATGTATCAGTGAATACACTACTTTCTGCCACACTGCCATCTGCTGTATGATCATAAGGTGTGAATCCCTCTGTGCCGTATTCAATAGCAGTGACATCATAATCGCATATGTCCTGGGCTATGGAATTGTATACATCTTCCAGATCTGCGCTTGTGGGTGCATTGTAGTATTGACCACCGGTTTCAAATGCTATCTTCTGCAGAAGTGGTTCGTCAAGGTTGTTTCCAAGACCAATTGTATATACTTTTATGTCGTTGGCCTGAGCTACCGAAATAGCATTAGTACACTCCTGGTCGGAACCGGCATTACACACACCGTCCGTGAGAACTATTATTACCTTCTTTGTATCCGTTCTAGCGTTTACCAGAAGATTATTCGCTGCAGCCATAGCATCGCCCATAGCTGTTGATCCAGTGGGATTCAATGCACTTATTGCAGTTTTAATACTGGTCTTATTGTCATAGGAGTTCATCAGGGTCAGTACCCTGTCAGTAGAAGCAGAACTTGAAAAGGATACAAGTCCTACCTTTGAGTTGGATACAAGATTGTCCAGGAAATCTTTTGCACCGTTCTTTACATTTGTCATTGGCTGGGGTGGACTCACTCCATCGCTTGTCATACTACCCGAGCGGTCAAGAACAAGCACTACATCCATAGGTGTGCCAGCATAGTAGTCTGGATCCATACTACCTGAACGGTCCAATACAAGTACGGCATTTGCAGCCGGTCTCGTAATCTGCAAGTCTCCTTCTAGGGATACTACTGTGGTGACGTTCACTACATCACCGGACTTCAAAGATTCAGGTTCCACATTGATGTATGTACTGAGAAAAGGCTCATCTTTTACCGTGATAGGAGTGATTGCACTCACATTACCTGCAGTGACAACAATAGTAGTATTCCCTGGAACATTAGTACAGAAGAACTGTAAAGTCACTCTGCCAAGGTCATTGGTAGTCACGTTTATGGTTGTGGCATTCACACCGCTCATCGATAAAAAACCTACTGTAGCATTAGTAGTGCTGATGGTAAGGTTGATTCCAGATAATGTATGACCCCATTGGTCTATGGCAACTGCTTTGATCGTGCTTTCGTGATTACCATTTAGACCTTGAGCAAGCAAAGTTTCAGGTGAAGCGTATACAGCAAGACTTATGTTCTTACCCGAGATAAAACTCAAGATGGTGGAGTTTGTGACGTTCGTCAGACCACTGGTATCTCTATATATGGCGCTGATATTAACACTTTCAATGTAAGGAGTAGGACCTACCAGAGTACTTACTTTACCCTCTCGATTCAGTGGAACTACTATAGAATTACTGCCACTGTAAAATACTATATGCTCCTTTATCGGTAAACTTTCTGGAATTATTGGATTTACGAATTGATCAACTGCCTGACCCATAAGCCTGTACGTATCTTCATTGTTAGCATAAGCAGATGTAGGGGAAGATGTGAGGAATAGATTATCGATCACATCTGCAAGGCCTGTTATTGTGATATTGGCATTTATGGAACTATTAGCTACCGTGATGGCAACAGTGTTTTCACCTGCTCTTTTATCGGTCCTGAACACACTGAAAGCGATACCATCAACCCCTGTAATGTAGTTCGGATTACTGAGGTTAAGGGAATTATACTCATCAGGACTGTTATATGGAGTAGCTACTGGAGGAGTTGCATTAAATAGAACAAGGGAATTTGCTACAGGATTATCATACACATCATAAACTCGTGAAGTGATCGTGGAAGTCGTGTTTACGGTGTATTGGTCATCGTACCATAATTCTATTCCATATGGTGAAGCTGGTTTAACTTCAATGTCCTCTGAACTGATAACTTCACCTGAAGATGCTGAAATATTAATGTTACCTGCAATTGTAGAATTAATATACAAAGTTATATTTTGGTCAGCAGTTAGCGAGTTTATGAAAACCAGATCAGCTGTGCTATCATCTGTCTGATTACAACTGGCCTTTATGTCCGTCAGAGTATATGGTGCTCTTAAAATCTGTGTCTCTTTGAAAATATTTCCAAAAACATCT
>DAKU01000035.1 GCA_002508425.1 Methanosarcinaceae archaeon UBA470 | reverse complement strand
GGACCAAATTACCCTCAATGACAACCAGCCCATGATACAAGATTACCCTATGCAAGTTTTTGTTTTGTAAACACTTATTTTTTTGGGATTTTGCCAGTTTTTCAGGATTTTTTATTAATTTAGACTACTCAATTTCGTCAATTTTTACCAAAGATACGCACACTCGTATTTTCAACAATACCGTTGATTCTTATGCATTTAGTTTTGGGGTTCAGGGGTTTTCTTCGTCCTATTCACAGCCTTCTTGGAGCTGTAATGGGTGCTCTTACGGACCTTGTTGCCGTGCTCATCGACCTCGATGTTGGAGCGTTTTGCCTTCAGTTTCTGTATGCGTGTGAACCGTCGCTCATGGATGATTGGGAGGTGATGGTTGAGTGATCGGTGGACCTCGAACGAGGATAGAGCCGTTCTCAAGCAAATTGTAAACAAAATACTTTCGTTTAAAAGTTACGAAGACTGCACTAAGTAAGGAAATTGTTCATTAATGCAGCAATCAGAGCATATCCAACCATAACCCTCATTAATACCAACCAGGTTGATGTTTCTTGCCAAGAGGGGTTATTGTTTAAGCCAAAACACTTTTTGTTACTCAAAATGAGGTTATTTCATGATTAAGATTAGCATAAGCGGGCCGATGTCGGTTGGAAAAACAACGGTGATCCAGAGATTGCTTGAGAATAATTTTGGGTTCAGTGCATTGTATGAAAATTCAGAATACTGCAACAGGCTATTCAATTCTATATATTCAAGAGAGGACTCTTTATTCGGTCGCGACCTAAAGCAGATGTTATACCTAAATGACATCATAGAGAGACAAAGCAAAATTGATGATGGGTTTTCTCTTCTCGTCGGGCATGGGTTTTTATAACACGAATGGAAAGAGATGGATAGATTTTCTACTACATAGAAAACTCTATTGGCCATAAAAGGTATCAAATTCCTCAAGTTTTCCATAATCCATACTTATCAATATCACGAACCAATAAAATAAATAGAGAACCAAAAGTATTCAACATAAAGCGTCTTGTGTCCTCATCGATGTCCTTGATGGCATTCACAGCAGCAAATGCTTTTTCCTTTTTGTTGAACAATAAATCCCTGAAAGTTTTTGCATTTGTAGATTTTATGACTTGATAAAAAGACTCCACAAAGACTTCTCTCTGCTTCATGTCAAACGATGATACCCATTTATTGAGGACCCTGTTGAAGTAGGAAGCATTTCCACTCATATTGATTGCATATTGGAAATCAAACCCCTCAACCAACCAAGAAAAGGGATCATGTTGCATGATCCAAAATCGGTCGCTCTTGACAACCTTGAAATCCTCCTGTTGCTGCAGGAGCATCCCTATCAGAGAAGACTGAGGCACGGTCTTCAGTATTTTGAATTTTATCTTCGCATAATTTTCGCTTTGGAAAATATCTTCGGAGAAACCCGGGCCATCATGACTAAATATGACTTGTATCCTATCCTGAATGCATTGCTCACAATGCATTGAGGCATATACCGCGATATTGCCTCCTTTCGAATGCCCTCCTACAAGCATAGTCGAATATGAATTTCCAATGAAGCTGTTCAGGTATCTCACCCCTTCCACTTGGGAAGGAACGGGGTTGAGAAAAGCCATATTAAAGTCTTCTTTCCATCCAACGAATGTCGAATCAGTCCCTCGGAAGGCAACGTATGCTATCCCATCAGTAATCAAAAAAGTAATCGCAGAAAACTGCTTTTCCTGAACTTGATCTGTGTGATCTACATACCGAGACATCCGTACATCTTGGAATCTGGGGCTATCAGCAAGCGACAACAACAGCTTCAGGTTGCTTCTATGATCACGAACACCCAGAAAAAGCCACTCCAGATTGTCCTGTTCCATAAGTTCACGTATACTGATGGAACCATCCAAGGATGATATTCCCGGTACAAACCCATTGAATTGCAGATATGAAAATTGCGACAAGACAAGACTGTCCACCTCGCAGAAAGGTCTTGAATCAAAACCGTCCCTTGCCACTTTGACATAATCTATTATGTTACTCATTTCTTGTCCTTTTTCGATTGAACATCCAAATTCCCACGATTCACAAAGCAATCAATCTCTATATAATCTCATTTAGGTAGTCGCAGCATGGCTATCAGGTCCTTTGATGAGACAATCTTGTCAACCATGCTGACCAACAATGACTCGCGATAGTGATAGATGGTTTTTGAAAGGGGCCACATATGAGTCAGTATGATGTCCTTTTCCATTTCATTGAGGTCAAAATACATTTGTGCATTTTCAAGCGCAATTCCTGCATGCCTCATGGCATGGTGGGGGTGCTTCTCTCTTTTCCAATCATACAGGAAGAAATCGTGCAGGAGAGCGCCCCTGGCACATGATTTCTTATCCAAGCCGAAGGCATCTGCCAGATACCACGATACTTGTGATATCAGCAATGAATGACTCAAGGTAGATGCCTGATGATGCTGAATGCCAGCCATGGACATGACCTTTCGGTTCTCGAGCAGGTCCTCTATTGCTAGGAAAAATTGCCCATCCTCCTGATCCTCGTCAAGAATCCGCCCATGCAAGAGTATCCATATCGCCTTCCTGTACGGAAGAAATCCAATTACAGCTGTCGACCGCCCCCTAATTTTTGCAATGAACAAAGACAACTCGCTCTTCAGAATCTGAGGGAAGGCCAAGAGGATCCTCGTATTGGCTTTCCTTCCGACAGTTTCAAGATTTCCAGCAGCTGGATTCTCCAGCAGCCCTAAAAGGTTTCTTTTTAAGTGACGGATATGCAACAACTCGTATGCATTCGAGATAGCTTGAAAAATGAAGTAGATCGAAAAACTAACTGCTATTATCCATAACCCCTTAGTCGCAAGAATCAAATCTATAAACAACCAGATGTTCTGTTGCAGAAAATGTAGGTATACATAGCCTAGAAGCCCCCAATAGAACGAATACAAGAGACAAACCCTTCCCTGTAAATTTAGAAAGAAGGATGAATAGTCCCACAGCTTCAACTCAAATAATTTCTCATAAAAGAGATGTACAAGAAATTCAAGCATGGTACAAAAAAGAATGCATGCCGTGGTTTCAACCCAGATCAAGTGATCAGGCACTAATATATCTATGGATTCGATGACGACGGCACCTGCCCCATAAATTGGGACGAAGGGTCCTCTTAACAACCCAGAATCAATGAATCTATGTTCCTTAATGCTACGGTAGGCTGATTCCAGCAACCATCCCAAGAAGGAGGATACTAGAAACAGCACAACCCAACGCCAAAGACCTGCCATATCTATTCCCTATGTTGCTCGACAGACGTGAAGAGTACCAAACCAACTATCCTCATCAATTTCCAAGTCTGGCCTGCAAAAACCATCACAATTTATGAATATTGCTCACGTAACATATTGGCATGACGCTCCCAGTCCTCTGCGGCTCCAGTACATTTTGCACAAAGCTCGTCTACATCCTCGTGATCCAGTGGTTGCGTCGATATGGCTCCAGAAATCTTTACCATTTGAGCTAGAGCCTCTGGATTATCGAGCAAGGGACATGGCTGGAAAAGATTCTTATTGAATGGCTGCCGGTTTCTGTACTCCTTGAAAAGAGGCGACTGCAACGCATCCAGCAACGTACTATTCCTAATATTTTTATTTGCATAGTGGATGAATGCGCAGGGTTCCACATCCCCTGCAGCATTGATATGCAGATATCTTCTGCCTCCAGCGATGCAACCGCCTACATACGGTGCATCATTCCAGAAGTCGAGCAAGAATATTGGTTTTTTTGCTCGCATTTCACGTACCCAATGGGCCATGAATTCCCTCTGGTCTGCGTTTGTCATTAAAGAAGTGTCAGCATCTCTCCCTAAAGGCATGTAGGTGAAATACCAGCCAAACATGCACCCTTGGTTGATAAGGAAATCTAAAAACTCATCGCTTCCTACATTATCCACATTTTTTGAATGGTAGCAGGTACTGAAGCCGAATGGGGCCTTGGCCTCACGCATGTGACGCATGCCTTGAAGGACTTTTCCATACGTTCCCGATCCTCTTCTGAAATCAGTCTGTTTCTCATAACCCTCAATACTGAAAACCAGAGCAAAGTTACCAAGAACAGCCAAAGCTTGTGAAAACTCCTTATCCACCAGTGTCCCGTTGGTGAACGCAAGGAACATGCAATCATCATGTACTGCTGCCAGTTTGAGTAGGTCCGTTTTCCTCATTGTTGGCTCTCCACCTGAATAAATATAGAAATAGATCCCTAATTCCTTACCTTCCATGATGATCCTGTCCATCAATTCATACTCCAATGAATCTGTTTTTTCATATTCGCCAGCCCAGCAACCAGTACATCTAAGATTACATGCACTGGTCGGATCCATGAGGATGGCCCAGGGGATGTTACAGTCGTACTGTTTCCGTAAAGCTTCAGTGCGTTCGGACCCTGTCATTGAGGCGTTAACGACAAAATTGGAGACAAAGCGTTTTCTTACTATCGGTTGAAGTTCGTCAAAACCTCTGATGATGAGATTCCTATATGGGTTATCTTTTTCCTTCATTACCTTTTTTGCAGCAAGCAGCTTTCGCCTGCTACCTTTGTCATTTATGAAAATCAAGAGAGCATCCACAACTTTGGGGATATTCTCTTCCGGATTGCTCTCCATGAAATGCAATGCCAGATGCAATGCAGTATTACTGATGCCATGCGTAATGTGATCCATGATTTTGTTCCTTTATTTGTGATGGTTTTTTTCTTAAGACACTCATTGCAGTCCACTATTCAAGACACTTGAAATAATCATCTCGTGTTTCTTGTTGGACATACTCTCCCATTGCTCCAACAAGGAAGTATATCGATCACCTTCCCCTTCTACCGTTCCGAAAAGGGGTTGCAATATATGGTTTTGGAAGAACGATAGTCCCATGAAAGCCAAGGAGAATGCATACGAAGAGCTATTTCCCAGACTTGCAAATACAGTTTCGGTGACTGTCCATAAGGATTTGATGGACTCCTGGAGACATTGTGTAACCGTCAAAGGTTGATCATGGTTCATGCAAACAGTGAATTCCAAGAGAACGGAAGAGAAATTACGGCTTTTCATAAAATCCGTAAATACGCTAAGTACTTCTTTCAATCTCTGGGAAGAAGAAAGCGACTTGGCTTGGACGACATCGTGCAATTTTCCTGTGACCGAATCAACCACATACCGAACTGTCTCGATGAAGATAGCTTCTTTGTTTGCATAATATTTGTACAGTCCGGTTCTGCTTAGTCCACATTTTTCTGCGATTTCCTCATAGCTGGCAGTGTAATATCCTTTTCTTGAAAATATATCCAAAGCCTGATCGATGATGTCCTTGGAACGATACTCGTGGTCAACAATTTTCGGCATAAGAACCCCTTTAAGAAAATTTCTTCAAATTCTTTTTTTTGACACTACTGTCAAAATAAAGATAAGTGTCTGAGATGTCAATAGCAAATATGAAACTTTGTCATCATGCCTTGCTCTAATGAAACAATCACTAATACGGGGATCTTTCCCATGAGACGTTATTTTCCCTTTGCAAACAAGATGCATGAGCCTAATTCCTTGAAATATTCTAGCTCCTTAACCTATCAATGGTTATTATTTTGCCTTATCATATACCTTTATTTTGACTATAAGTCATCAATGACAACTTGCCCTTGATACAAGATTACTCTATGCAAGT